>NC_008496.1 GCF_000014445.1 Leuconostoc mesenteroides subsp. mesenteroides ATCC 8293
ATGAATACAATAGCATATCAGTATGAAAATATACAAAATAGGTTAAAGAGATCAGCAGGCCAAATAAATGGAATTGTCAATATGATTGATGAAGAGCGTCCTTGTGAAGAGGTCGTCATACAGTTATCTGCTGTCAGAGCAAGTCTTGATAAGGCAATAAAGTTAGTTATTGCTGAAAATATTAGAAATTGTTCAGAAGCAGAAACAGGATCTGAGCAATATCAAAAGGCACTTGAACTGTTAGTTAGAGTTAAATAGATAGGAACATTAAAATTTAATATGAAAATTTAACAAATTAGAAATGCCACCGTAAAAATAGAGTATAGTGATCAAACCTTCTTAGTGGATCCCATGCTTTCTAAAAAAGAAACACTGGCTGCTCGTATACTGAAAATCCGGACCGCTTTATTTCTAGGGCATAATCCGAGATAATCAAGTATAGGAGTTTTTTTATATTATGAAAGCTAAGCGATACTCAACAGAATTTAAATCATCTATTGTTGCCTTGCATAACGAGGGCCGTTCTGCTAATTCTCTAGCCAATGAATACCCATTTGGCTATGCAAACCGTCACTAGTTGGGTTAAAAAAGCCCAAATCATTGGGACTGATGTTAATGGACAGCCAGTGACTCGCGCCCAATTTAATGCAATGCAGAAAGAAGTCGCAAGACTCAAAGAAGAAAACGAAATTTTAAAAATTGCGGCCGTTTTGCTGGGCGAACATCGCAAGTAACACGTAAGACCCATTTTCCTATTGTCCAATCATTGCTAAAACAGCATTTTAAACTCATGATGGTGCTTCGCCTACTCAAAATACCCAAAAGCACCTACTTTGATTGGGTTCACTATACTGAGAGCCAACGACAACGAGAAGACACGATCTTAAAAGCTTTGTTGCGTGAAATTTGGCAAAATAACTATAAAGCTTATGGCGCGCCACGTCTGCGATTAGCATTAGCTGATCTGAATTTGCATCATGGAACCAACCGAGTTCGTCGTTTAATGCGAGAAGCTGGCATATACTCTGTCATGAGTCGTCGATTTAACAAACCAACGACAACTGTTGATTATCGTCAACGTCCCAACTTAATCAGGCATTTACCCGAAGCCAACGCTTGGAGCATGGACATCACTTATTTAAAGTTGAGTAATGGTCAGTGGGTCTATTTAGCGTCAGTTTTAGAGTTACAAACGCGTAAGATATTAGCCCATCAAATCAGTGCCACGATGGATACCAAATTGGTAGTTACAACACTACAAAGATCGCTGTCAACTGATAAAAAACCAAATTATTTACATACTGATATGGGCAGTCAGTTCACTAGTTTTGGCTTTGAAAATTTGTTAAAGCGACATAAAATTGATCATTCGTATTCAAAAGTAGGACATCCATATGATAATGCCAAAATTGAAAGTTTTCACTCCCTATTAAAGCGTGAAATGATTTATCAATTCCGGTTTCCATCGATTGCACATCTAATTTTAGATGTGTCCAAGTATATTCATTGGTTCAACAACGAAAGAATCAGTCTTGCCAATCAAAAAATAAAAGTTGCCTAATCAGTTCAGCCCTAGATAAAAAATATTCCGAATTATTGACTTATGAGCATTAGCTATAACTACAACTATAACTGTAGTTATAGCTAATGAGTTTAACCAAAATCAATTTGATTCAACATAGTCTCACGGCTGGCTTGATCTAAACCAAGGTAAGCCAGTGTCATGGCCGCACTAGAATGATTCAATAAGTGCATGACTAAGCCAATATTATAATATTTTTACTTATTTAGAACTATTTCATAAACTTGATGGACGTCAAGTTTATATCTCCCAAAAGTTAATACACTTTAGTTGAACTAAAATTAAGGGAGAAATCATATGCAACATAATATTCTTAAACATAAAAATAAAATTATGAGTATCAGTGGCTTACTCATTGCTTTAGGACTAATCGCACACTTTATTTTTGCCAATACAACAATTTCTAATAGTGCTTTTATTATAGCTTCGATATTAGGCGTTACCCCCATTTCTTTACAGGCTTATCAGGCTATGAAAGTAAAAGTAGTAAGTATTGATATTTTAGTAACGATAGCGGTCATTGGTGCTCTCTTTATTCAAAATTATGAAGAATCAGCAATTGTTACTTTTTTATTTTTATTTGGATCATATTTAGAACAACGAACACTTAACCGAACACGATCAGCTATTAAAGAGTTGACGGAAATGGCTCCAGAAACTGCTTTTAAGCAATTGACAGGGGGACAATTTGCAGAAGTAGATATTGATGAAGTAGAAGAAGGGGATATTCTCCTAGTAAAGACTGGTGCCAAGATTCCCGTAGATGGTCAAGTAACTACTGGAAAAGGATATGTAAATGAGGCTAATATCACAGGTGAATCTTTACCTTTAAAGAAAGAAAAAGACGATGAAGTATTTGCCGGTACTATTATGGACAATGGTACTATTCAAATAGTGGCTGATAGAGTAGGGGAAGATTCTACATTTGGAAAAATTATTGAGTTGGTAGAAGAAGCACAGGATTCTAAATCAGAAGCAGAACGATTCATTGACCAGTTTTCTCGCTGGTATACACCTGCAGTACTTACAATTGGGCTGTTGGTTTGGGTATTAACCAAAGATACAGAACTTGCGATTACTGTATTAGTACTTGGGTGCCCAGGGGCCTTGGTAATTGGTGTACCTGTTTCAAATGTTGCGGGTATAGGAAATGGTGCAAAAAATGGTATTTTATTTAAGGGTTCTGAAGTGATTAGTCATTTTGCCAATGCAGATACAGTGTTATTCGATAAAACAGGTACCTTAACTGAAGGAAAGCCTGAAGTGAGCGAGATGATTCACTACGGGAATAATCAGGAGGAGGATTTATCGCTATTGTTTTCAGTTGAAAATGAGTCTGATCATCCATTAGCCGTTGCTATTGCAAATAAATTAGCACAATATAAATTAAAACCTATAGAAAATACACAGGTTGTAAAAGGTGGGGGCGTAATTGCTCACGTAGATGGGCACATTGTTTCAGTAGGGAATAAAGCCTTAATGAAACAAGAAAGTATACCGCTATCTGATGATGTTCTTAAAAAATTGAATAAATTAGAAAGAACCGGTAATTCAATTGTATTAACGGCAGTTGATCATAAGTTAATCATGTTAATGGGTATCCGCGACAAAGTTCGACCAGGTGTTAAGCAGGACTTACAAAAATTAAAATCACTTGGTATTAAAAATCTCATTGTATTATCAGGTGATAATCAAGGTACAGTTAATTCAGTTAAAAAGGAACTAGGTTTAACCGAAGCCCATGGTGATATGCTACCAGAGGACAAGCAAGCATTTCTAAAAAGACGACAGGACTCAGGTGAAATAGTTGTTTTTATCGGTGACGGCGTTAATGACAGTCCCTCTCTGGCTACTGCAGAGGTAGGTATAGCTATGGGGAATGGAACAGATGTCGCAATTGAAAGTTCAGATATTGTTTTAATGAATTCTAACTTTAACCGCCTTCCTCATGCCTTAGGCCTAGCAAAAGGAACATATGCGAATATGCGACAAAATATTCTAATTGCTGTTGGAGTCGTAATAATACTATTGGTTAGTTTAATATTTAGTGAATGGATGTCTATGTCAATTGGGATGTTGGTTCATGAGGCCAGTATTTTAGTAGTTATTTTAAATGCAATGAGATTAAGAGGTTATCAATTAAGATAATTGATCTATATCAAGTATTTTAAAAAGAATGGCCTATATAATTTACTTAAAGGAGTGATAGATATGACTAAAGCAACATTAAAATTAGAAACATTAACTTGTCCATCATGTTTACAAAAAATCGAACATGGTTTAAAACAGACTGCTGGTGTAAAAAAAGATTCTGTAAAAGTACTTTTCAATGCGAGTAAGGTAAAAGTGGATTTTGATGAAAATCAGGTCAATTTGAATACAATTGAAAAAGCAATTGAAGACTTAGGATACCCAGTAATTAGTTCAAAAGTAAAGGAAGGTGCATAAAATGACAACGATAAATGAAAGGCAAGAAAAATTAGCTGCCGAACAAGCATATAAAGAACACATTCATCATACTAAGATTAATTCTGCAGCTGTTACAGATCATATACTTGCTAATATTCATACATTACATGTAAAATTACATCAATATCATTGGTATGTAAAAGGCAAAAATTTCTATGCATTGCATAATGTTTTTGAAAATTTATATAACGAGAATGAGGCATGGTTTGATAAAATTGCAGAACGTTTACTAGCTTCAGGATTTAAGCCAGCATCAACAACTACTGAATTTCAAGAATTTACAACGATTTCTGAAGATTCTTCGGAAAAATATTACACTGCTGATGAGATGGTCCTACAGATAGTAGAAGATTTTAGATCTAATCGTGAATTTACTATTCGTGCAATTCGCTTAGCACAAGAAGAAGGAAATGATGCTTTGGAAGATTCACTAATTAGTTATAAAGCTTATTTAGACGTAAATATTTGGCAACTTCAAGCATTTATTAATAAGGATGCCTTAGAAGACGATGACTATATAGATAACGATTAATTAGGAGGAAAACGGTATGGCAAACCATAATCATCATAGTCATGTAGATTGTATACGTTTAGTGCCGATTTTCAATCATCTCAATGATGAACAAATGCGTCTAATTGCTCAATCAGCGAATGAAGTACAATACGTAAAGAATGAGCTATTATTTAGGTTTGGTGATAAAGATGACACATTATATATCATAAACAATGGACGTGTACGTATTTATAGCCTAAGTGAGTCTGGTCGTGAGCAAACTATACGCATCCTACATCCTGGTGATTTTATGGGGGAAGTTGCTATTTTACAGACTGAAAGTTATCATTCGAATTATGCTGAAGCAATATCGGAAACAAGTATTTGTAGGATTCATAAAAAGAATTTAGATCAATATTTAGATCTCTATCCAGAAATCATGCGACGAATATTATCGGATATTACAAAACGGCTACAGTTATCAGAAAAACAAACTGTGCAAGTCAGTACTGAACCTGTTGAAGCTCGAATTATTGATTTTCTATCAGAAAATGTTGAAGATGAAAAAAACCATACTTATGTGACTTTACCCATGTCAAAAAAAGATTTGGCTACTTACCTGGGGACAACTCCAGAAACAATAAGCCGTAAGTTCTCATCATTGGAAGAGAGAGGTCTAATTAAACGGCATACCCAAAAATGTGTTGAGATATTTGATTTAGATGAATTATTATTTGTATCAAGTTAAGTCGATTTATACTTAAAAATAAGGATATCGTTTTAAATGATGAACATGGCGGTACACAGTTCATCGTCACTAACCTAAGTATTCCACAAAAAGACATCGTCCGTGTTTACCGCAAGCGTGCGGCGATTGAAGATATTATTCGCGAGCTTAAAGGTGGATTTGCCTTTGGCAAAACTGATAGCAGTTCATTTTTCGCCAACAAAGCGCGCATGTGGATCTCAGTAATTGTATCAAACTTGATGCGGTTGATGAAGAGTATTGCGTTGGACGACCAGCAACAATCGTGGACAATCAATACCTTTCGAGACCGTTTGTTAAAAATCGGTGGACGTGTGTCACTAAGCACGCCCGCAAGGTGATTTTGACGTTAGATAGCCGCATCCAAGAACAATTCGATGGTCTGTTCTGGCGAGCTTGGGAACGACTAAATGCTTTGTAGCAATAAAACAACGAAGTAGATTTTCAAAAAAATAGCAAAATCTGGCTGGTTTTAGTGTTCCTATTTTTCTCAAAAAACGCTCAATCGAAAAAAAACCCTGAAACTGTGCCAAGGTACTGGCAGTTTCAAGGTGTTTTATCGTATTTTACTGATTTAGCTGTGGTTAAAAATTTAGTGCATGAATAATCCGGGTTTTATTTGTTTCGTTTTTGAAACATTTTTAATCCGATGTGAAATTACCGATAATTGGTCACTTTTTTCTTATATATTGGTTTTATCACCACTGAGAGAAACTGGAGAAAATAAATGAAAAAACACGTTTC
Source organism: Leuconostoc mesenteroides subsp. mesenteroides ATCC 8293 (assembly GCF_000014445.1). Lineage (NCBI taxonomy): Bacteria > Bacillati > Bacillota > Bacilli > Lactobacillales > Lactobacillaceae > Leuconostoc > Leuconostoc mesenteroides. Next base: position 6,055 of record NC_008496.1, read on the forward strand.
AGCCATCGTCTACGGTGGCTTAGATGGCATTATCACGACGTTCGCAGTCGTTGCTGGATCGGTCGGTGGTAACGTTTCAAACATCGTTATCATCATTTTGGGATTCTCAAACTTATTAGCCGATGGCTTTTCAATGGGGGCCGGTGCCTACCTGTCAGCAACATCGGATAACAATCAATCAAAAAGTAAAGCATTGGCAGCTGGTATCGCGACATTCATTTCGTTTAACGTCTTCGGTTTAATTCCACTAGGTGCCTACTTAATTACAAATGCGCTCATTCACGACAAAGACATCGCCTTTCCAATCGCCTTTGTCATCGTCGGTGTCTCTTTGGCGTTGCTAGGCTGGGTGAAGGCCAACCTGTCAGAGCAGAAAGTAAGAACAGAAATTCTACGCACACTTTCTGTCGGGTACGTCGCTGCAATTGTTGCTTATGGCGTTGGTATCTTACTGAATTATTATTTGTAGACAAAAAAACACCTTGAATATTCAAGACGTTTTTCTTTTTAGATATTTAGTTATATGGTAATCAGTTATAGATTATTTAAGTCAAACAATCCTCGATGCTTAGCTTCTTCTTTAGCTGCGTTCATTAAATCAGCAGAGTATAGCGCATCAGGGTGCTTGCCTGTCGATTCGTTAGAAATAATCCGGGTAAAATTTTAAATCATATTTTTAGAACACCTTTAATTGAGTCGACCTGTAATAGCTAACCATGTATACAAAGAAACGATATGTTATATTACGTCATCGAAAATGGTGTCCTTAGGGAGTTACTTTTAGTGGTTACCAACACGCCTGCTGACAAAAAACACTTTTTTGTAAAGAAAACCCCAAACAGGTGAGTAAATCTGTTCGGGGATATCTAGAAAGACGCTCTATGGTCGAGAAAAGTGAGATGGTGTAGAACTTAATACCCGGATTATTCATCAAGACAAACAAAAACACGCTGAAACAGCAAGTTAATACCGTTTCAGCGGGTTTTGCGCTTTCACCCGTTGGGTGAAAACCATAGGAGCTCTTTGTTATGATATTTTGTTAGTGAAAAACAAACCAAATACTCAAAAATTGGAGCGTCTAAAATTATGACTCAAAAAGTATTACCTAGCAACCCTTTAGTTGCAGTTTCAGACAATGGGGCACCAATTACCTCGGATGGTGGCAACGTGTAATGATGTTGTCTAATTGTGCCTTAGTAATCCTAGTCATTAAAAATACCTCCATAGTGGCGTCAAAATGAACAAATACGTGCTAATTTAGGGAGATTAGTTGGCGTTATTACCCAAAATCAATTTGATCTAACATTGTTTCGCGACTTGCTTGATCCAGGCCAAGATAAGTAAGCGTCATAGCCTCACTTGAATGATTCAGTAAGTGCATGACTAAACCAATATTGTAGTTTGACTGTGTATAGACGCGGTAAGCGCCTGTTTTACGCATGGTGTGTGTGCCTAGATAGTTGATACCTAATAGATCACCAACACGTGACATGACCTTATAAAACTGCTTCTCAGTGATATGCCGGTCTGGATGGGCCGTTGAAGGAAATAACCAGTCCGAATTGATATTCTGTTGGACTAGCCAATCATGATATTGCAACAAGTCTTGTTGCACGGGCTTTAAATATAGTGTATTTGCTTTACCGGTCTTTTTATCATGAATAAAGGCCGTGTGTTTAACAGAGCCATCTGGATTATAGACATCGGATTTCTTTAACGTCATCACATCACTCACCCGCAGCAGGGTGGCTTTGCCAACTTGAAAGATGGTGTAGTTACGGCGACCTGCCCGAAAACTATCTAGTAAGGTGTCTTGCACCATTTTTAAGACGTTAGAGTCTTTGATTGGGAGTACGATTTGTTGCATATCTATTTAACCTCAATAATAGAACAGTCCTTGCCTATAATTGGTTCACTTTTGTCTAGTATAACCTATTCCGAACGAATTAAAATCGAAACCTTTTGTGAACTAGGGCTGTCCAATATCCAAATGGGCGTTCGGCTGAACCGATCACCGTCAACAATTTCTTATGAATTATCTCGATGTCAACCTTATCAGGCTGAATTAGCACAAACAACAGGATCAGCAACACAAACAACGTCCCACTGATAATGATCAACCAGTGGATATTGCTACCTAAAATTGTAATCGCCAGCATGGTTAAAAACGAATAGAAAAATAGCGAAAACCAAATACCGTTACCTAGGCGAACCTTATCGCGATGATAACGCCAACCAAAAATGGTTCCAAATATGAGTGGTACTAACCAGCCCCAGTAAAACATTGCTGGAACTGGAACCCAAACCGCTGCGTCATTCACATCAATACCCCCGCATTAAGTTTTATTTCAGCTTCCATCATAAAGGACTCCCCGCGGGACTGCAATCAGGAGTCATTACTTCAACTGTTTTTGTTCATTATAGAAATTACGGTAAGCTAAATAGCACGCAATGATTGACCCCAAACTAGTCGCTGATAAGAGCATGAACGTGACCATAATTTGATACCTAATGGCCCGTACTGGATCGACCCCTGCAAAGATCAAACCGGACATCATCCCTGGCAGACTGACTAGACCCACAGTCTTTGCCGAATCAATGGTTGGTGACATCCCCGTACGAATCGCCTCACGCACGATGGCAATCGAAGCATCAAGTAGACCAGCCCCTAACGCCAACCGTTCAAGCACACCTTGCCGCTGGTCATGAAACTGACTATTGAGGCTGCGATAAGCCAGCCCAATTGCGACCATTGAATTCGACGCAATCATACCAGAAATGGGAATCATTTGCGATGGCACAAACTTAATCGCACCAGATAGCACGAGGACGCCGAGTGTTACCCCCGTACTAACAAAAATGGCTAATAACGAAATGGCTAATGCATGGTCAATCCCCGGCCCCCGTTTTTTCGCATTCCAAGCCGCATTGAAGATAATGAAGCCTATCATCGCCAGCGTTAGCCACAAATTGTTGACTCGGAAAATATACTTTAGCAAGTAACCCACGATAAATAGTTGTACAACAGCCCGCACGACACCAATGACGATGTCCCTATCCAAGCCAAGTTTCTGCCACAAACTAATTCCTAACGCGACGAGCACTAACATTGCCGCCAAAAATAGCGACGTATTATTAACTGCTAAATTCATGCGTGTACCTCCAATCTGCCAGCAACCACTTTCGCTAATTGATCTGCCGCAGCAATCTCTGTCGCGTCATGAGTAATCATGATCGTTGTCACGTGATCCTGCTCATTTAACTGTCGTAACCAGGCGTGCACGATTTGCTTATTATTTTCATCCAAACCAGCTGTCACCTCATCTAATAACAACACTTTTGGTAAGAATAAGATGTTGCGAATCAGCGCGACCCGCTGCCGTTCACCACCGGAAAGCTCGATAATCGGCTGATGCAGGGTTCGTTCGGACAGCCCAACATTATTTAACGCCGTTACCACTCGTTGCGTATCCATGACTTGCTTACGAATTTGGTACGGGAAAGCTAAGTTATCTGCCACCGTCTCACCAAATAACGTCGGTTGTTGGAAACAATATGAGACTTGCCGCCGATACATGATTGGGTCGTAACTTTCAAGCGGCTGCCCATCAAAAATCAAGGTCCCACTTGTTTTAGAAATCATGGCCGCAATGATCCGTAATAACGTACTTTTCCCACCACCGGATGGTCCCGTCAATGTAATATGAGCCCCAGCTGGAATCTGCCAATCAACATCATGTAAAATATGTTGATCAGCGATTTGATAATTAACTTTTTCTAAACTAATCAATGAATTCATATGCCCACCCCCGATCGCACAATGATCGGCGCCGACAACAGCCGGATGAAAAAGTGCTCAGAAGTCAATAAATTGGACTTATCTGTTTGATGTATTAATACACGAACCTGTGTAGCCATTGGCAAAGCCATATGAATCATACCTGAGTCAAAGTGTTCCGTATAACTACGGAGGAGTTCTAATTGAACTTTTAATTTATCATTATTTTCCTTGATCGATCGTTTTTGTCTAGACATACGTTTTCTCCTATATAGGGAGTATTATATCATTTTATAAAAAAACAACTCCCGTTATCTAACTATTAGATAATGGGGGCTGTTTTAATAGTCTTTCCTAGGGGTCATTATATAATTATAGCCCCTAAATTAAGGAATGTTTTAGTGACTACCTAGGATCATAGTTAACTCATAGCAAAACTCCTGGTATTTTACTTAGAAGTCAATAAATTAATTGGACTGTTTTGCTGCGGCACTATATGGCGTTTTTTTATTAATGAACGTAGTTATTCAAACTTGTAACTAATTTTTTAATTTCGTCACGAACCTTACGGAATTCTTGTAGTTGTTCTTCTAAAGTTCCTGTGGCTTGCGCTGGGTCAGATAAAGGCCAGTGTAAACTCTTGGTTTGAGGGGGAAGCATAGGACATTTATCCTTGGCATCACCACATAAAGTAATAACTAAATCTGAAGTGTTCAAATAATTTAGATCAATTAATTTAGAGTAGTGGCTACTAATATCTACTCCATCTTCAGCCATAACTTTAACAGCATTTAGATTTAACCCATGAGTTTCAATCCCTGCACTCTCGATTTGAAACTCATTTGCCGGCAATATTTTTTTTGCATATCCTTCAGCCATTTGACTGCGACAAGAATTTCCTGTACATAAAAAATAAATTTTTTTCATTCTAAACCACCTATAATTTTAATTTGTATAACAACATGATACACCATAAACTTAAATGCAATGCTTCCATCAACATAGGTGTATAAGTATCAAGGTCTTCTATGTACTTTGTGGCGCTTTAAAGTGCCATTATTATAATTATAGACCCTGAATTAAGGAATGTTTTAGTGACCACCTAGGATCATAGTTAACTCATAGCAAAACTCCTGGTATTTTACTTAGAAGTCAATAAATTAATTGGACTGCTTTATGGTGGTAAGTTATGACTTATTTTAACACCTTTAATTATAAGGCACAAAAAAAAAGCGACACAATTGTTAAGATATGTCACCTTTTAATGCACATTATCTTGTATCGCAAATTAAATTTAATATAATTTCTTACCGTCCTTAAGTTGATATGTTCTGGATCTTTTATAGTCAGTAATAAGCGAGTATCTGAATTATTCTAGTTAAAATTTATAAGTTAAGAAATCGGAAACTTTATTTTCAAACGTATTACTCCCAGAACCAATTTTGAAACCCTGACTTTCAGATAGTGAATTGTTCATAACTTGTTGTAATTTTCGAATGTTTGTTTCTTGATTGCTAGATAAACTGTTTAAAATATCTGAAATTTTCGATTCCGAATTTTTTTCAAGGAAACTCATCCAATGTCTTAAAATGCCAACTGTTAAATCAGATAATTGTAATAATCGAGAATGTTTAGAATCATCAAAAATATAGTCTACTAGTTTGTCATTTACATAAATAGGGTTATTCGCTAAAAATGGCTCAATATTATATTCATGATCAAATTTGTGATGAGAATTTGGAAAAGAATAAATACTCTGTGCGTATAGATCAGAGTAGTTATCTATCAATTCACCCTCGACATTATTTTCTAAAAGAGGAAGTTTGGACCTAATTGCTGATTTTAAGATCTGTCGTAAATACTCTAAACAAAAATCATCTCCGTATGGGGTAATTTCATTTATCTTTTCTATAATTTTATTTATTAGTAATTTAGGGTTGTTAACATTTGGATAGCCTAATAAAACGAAAAGGTTTGTAAAATATTCTTTATCAGTTTTCATAATTTGATACAAACAATCTTTTAGGTCACGATTAAATTCTATGCCGAGAAGCATTGAATTGGGTAAAGAGTCAACAATAGAGAAATAAAAATTATCTACATAATTATAGTGGATAAAAACATTGTCATTTTCATAAAGCCAATTCAAAAAAACTTTTACTCTTTTTTTATCCATTAACTCAATAAAATTATTGGCACCATTCTTGATATGCTTAAACTTTATTTCTTGAGCATTTGCTTGCATACCAAATTTTGAGAAGAGGCTATCAACACCTTCAACAATGTCATGCGAGTCGGTTTTTATGCCAATTCCTCCAAGTATGAAATAGGCATGTTCGTCAGCATTAAAACCTTTATCGTCTACTTTAAAAGATCTAAAGTTATTTGTTTCATCATAATACAGATGAAACTGGTTATCTGTTCCGGTAACTTTCAATTCGTTTTTAACATGTTTGTAGAATTCAGTGTAATCCATCTATTAATGCTATCCCTTTTTTTAAATATTAGTTGTATTTTACCCTTAACTTGTTAGTTATTGTACTTTAATTTAGCTTGTAGCACTTTATTACAATCGTCAATATTTAGATCCTGACCAATAGGGTCATCAAAAATAATTTTAACAGCAAACATTCTTGTTTTACCAGTAACCGTTTCATAAACAAAATATACATAAAATGCTTTCTTATTAGTAAACTTTGTAAGTGCCTTAATATTACTGTATAGCTTATTTTTTATTGAATTTAAAAAATTTTTTTTATTGATTATAATTTCTCTCATTTCATGGCTCTTAACAGCAAAAAAATCAGATTGTTTTATTTCTTCGTTATTCTGAATATTTACCATTTGATGAAAAGGGAATAAAAGCTGTTTATTATGTCCAAATTTTTTATTTTTCAAATTCCATTTAATTACTTTTTTCCGTAGTAAGTTTGGCTTTTTTGCAGTGACTATTATTCCATTAAATCGTGAAGTTTCTGTTACTAAACTGTCGTTGTAAACAGTAATAACTGTATTACATGGGTGGGTTACTGATGAATAATCAAATCTTTGTCGTAATTTATTATGATTATTCCTAGCCAAACCTATGATGGCTATAAAAAAAGATAACCAGCTAACAGGTATATTAATTAATCCCCATGATACTATCCCTGATGTAAACTTGTAAATTTGGTATATGGATTCACTTAGTATTTTAAGCATAACAAAATTTTCCTTTTAGTCTATATTTTTGAACTACATATATAATATAACAAAAGTTTAAAATCGAGCCGCTTGCATAAGGGAACTAACGTTCGTATAATTGAGGAATAAAAAATTTGAAATGAGAAATGAAATGGATCAAGATTTTAGCGCTTTAATCAATAATTACTTTCAGTATGATTATAGAGATAGGGGCATTAAAAAGTGGCGTGGCTTCTTTTTAAGCGACCATACTTCTGCATTAAGGAAAATGGATCAGGAAAATGTATATAGTGAAAAAAAGTTACCCAAAATGACTACGGATAAAATATTTCATAATGCAATGCACGCATTAGCAAATTATTATACTGTGACTATTCAATTAGATGAAACTAACTTCAATCATGAAACCAAAAAAAAATATATCTGGGTTCATTGAAAACATGTCGGATAATTATATTTATATTGAAAATAGAAAACTAGCCGTTCAGGATATTAGAGCATTAATCATCAATAGGTAAATCACGCTTTATCCTGTATAATAGTTCAAGTAGAGAAGTTAAGGCGGTGGCTATTTCCTTAAGGGGGGTGGTGCTTATGGTGTAAAAACTATAAACTCACATTCTAGGAAAGGAGTAGCCCAAGTGTCCGTATCGGACGCTTTACAGCTTATGCTAATGTTTGGTACTTTCATAGTTACCTTACTAGCATTAGTTGTTGAGTTGATTAAAAACCAACAAAAAAAATAACCGCCTTAGCTCTGCCAAGCTAGCGGTTATTTAATCGTTTTAAGTTTGCCACCGTCTTATACGGCTCTATAATGGGAAGTCTTGTTAGCGCAAGGCTTCCTTTTTCTGTATTCATTATAACATGCCTAGCCAAAATTGAGAAACAAAGTATTTATGCGCCTCTATATAGCAACGCTTAGCCATTCAATTTAGCCTTACATTTCAAGGGCTATTATATTATCTAAATAAAAAAAGCCTCTAACAAGCCAAGTTGATTTGTTAGAGGCTTTTTTTATAGTATTTAACAGAGACAATTGATAGTTATAGCCCCTTAACTCAATCATTTCTGAATTATTCAGCATTTCTATTTTTTGTGGGCCAAATGGGTTTAGTCATAATTATTATGACAACTCCAACTATCATAGTAACGAAGTAAATAATTTTTTGTGGATAGTTTACGATCAACCAAGAAGAGCCAATTATTATTGATAAGCCTAAAACAATGAACAGTGCTATGAAGCTATATCGAATTATTGGCGATATAGAATCAAAAGGATTTTTATTATCAGTAGGCTCTATCATATATCCAAAAATGAAGCCAACAAATAACCAAGTTGAAAAAACAATGGTACGAAGTGGGGTTTGAATATTTAAAAACCACACCATTGCTAACATACCGGTTAACATCGAATATAAACTCACCACGATAGACATTACATTATCACGAAAAACTTTATGACTATCTTTGATTAGTTTATTCTCTAACTGAATATTACCAGTAATTAGTTCATCCAGTGTTACGTCTAAGACTTTAGATATTTTAATAATCAATTCAATATCCGGTAAATTTCTTTCATTTTCCCAGTTTGAAATAGTTTTAGGGGAAACATTTAATTTTCTAGCTAATTGTGTCTGTGATAACTCATGTAGCAAACGTAATTCTTTTAAACTCTTTGAAAAGGTCATAACATACCTCCGTATTTTCTTTTTCTATTAGTATGAATAAAACTATAGCCAATTATCAAGCATTTTAACTAAAAAAGTATCTCGTTATTCGAGAGAGGTACGATTTTTGTGAATTTATGTAGCTCACAAAAAACAAATACCTAATTTTATACTTGGTATCCGTTTTTTTTTACTGTATAGTTTTAAAAAGCAACATTTTTAAGACGTTAGAGTCTTTTATGGGGGGCGCTGATGTCAAGATTATGGACAGGTTTTTTCGGTACCGAGAGTTGCCGGACTCCGAAAATTTTTCAAAACCCGGATTTCAGCTTAAAACGGCGTGATTTCTGGGTGTTTTTGTAGGTGGAACAGGGCCGAGCCCTGCCGGTGAGAGAAAACAGGTGGTATAGATTGTGAACCAGCCGGATTTCACAAGTTGTATCGTGCAACAAATAAGCCTTCACAAGGCGAATTTTTGAAATTCACAAGTGACGGCTTATAAACGGCGTCGTACCGGCTAGTGCCGATAACCGCCCTTATGTAAACTTGCATATTTTAATTATTGGTATATATTTAGATGTGGATATAACAATAGATTAATAGAGAGAAACATAATTTCATGAGACGCCCACCAAAGAAACAAGACTTTATACAAAAACATCCATTGCCTTTTATAATCTGCGCCGTAATTATTGTTGCCGTTATTGGATTATCAATTTTTAGTGATAATTCTGGCAATTCAGAATCAGAGTCATCTTCTTCGGTCAGCCATAAACAGTCTTCTAGTTCAGAGGAAGATAGTTCTGAAAGCTTTAGCGACGATGAATCATCAAGTTCTGATGAAATTGAATCTAGTAGCTCTTCAAGTACTGATAACTCAAAAGACTATGAGGATAAAGTAAATTCATTATTAAAAGGCACTGCTCAATATGCAACCTATGATAAGAGCACTAACACATTAACTTACGTTGGGTATGATGACTGGGCTAACTATTCTAATTCCGATTTACGTGACGCAATGGACATACTTGAAACTATTGCAAACAGACAAGCTGTGGTTTTCGATATGAATAATCCTGCAATCAATGTCCAATTACCTAATGGAACAATTATCGCTACTAGCGATGGTACAGATGATATAGAGTTTAGTAATTAAATAATATAATTAATATTTTCAATTGTTGCATTAAGCACACATGTTGTTATACAATTTAAGTATAGAAAAAGCCACGTGCTCTAACACGTGACTCTACAACGTTACTATATCAAATAGTGACTATCACAGATTAAACTTTAAAAAAGTAACTGCGACTCACCAAAGTTAAGCAGTTATTTTTTTTTGTCTAGATATGCCAACAGGGCAATTAATAATATTCCAAATTGGAACATCAACCTGATTGCTCAGAAGTCAATAAATTGGACTATTTTTATTCAGTTACTTAGGCAACATTTGAGATACGATTGCGATTATAAAAATTGATATACCAACCAATGGCTGCTTGGACTTGCGTTAATGTTTCGTATGCCTTCAAATACACCTCTTCACGTTTCAATATTGAATGAAATGCTTCCATACGGCCATTATCGTATGGATGTCCTTTGAGTGAATATGAATGTTTCAAGCCATAATTTTGACATTTAATATTAAATTCAGCACTCGTGTATGTGACCCCATATCTGAATGAATAATTAATGGCTTTCGATGCTTATCTAAAGCCATCTGTAAGGCACTTGTGGCTAGCTCGGCTGTCATTGTATCGCCAATTTTATAGCCCAATACTTTTCTCTTCTCAGGATCCAAAACGGTCGCTAAATAGACCCATCTGTGATTAGTCAACTGAATATAAGTGATATCTGTTTGCCAAACACCGCTCAAATCATGCAAGTGTCTAATCAAATTGGGCTTTTGATCAACAGTCACCACAGTTTTTGGCTTGCGATAACGTTTTTGCATGCGGGATTTAATCCCTAATTCACGCATCAATTTGAGTGTCATATACCCAGATACTTTCGGACCGTCGGTTTGTTGACTATAAGCAGCAATACGGCGATAACCATAAAATTTAAAGGTTTTCCAAACGTCTAAAATATAAGGTTTTAGAGATTCTCTACGCTTTTCTTGTCGACTGGGCTGCCAATGGCGCCAGTTGTAATAGGTACTAGGTTTGATTTTAAGTGCACTTAAAATACGCACAAGCGCGTAGCCTTGTGCTAAAAATTGGTTAACGAGCGGCAATCCCACATTACGGACTATTTTTTGGCTAGTAAGATGGCCGCTCAATGCCTGTCAGGCTATGTGTGATAAAATTTCGTTTTCTTCCTCCAAAATAGCGAGGCGCTTCTCTAGTTGCTTGACGTCTTTTAAAGTCTTTGACTGACCCTTGATCATGATTGGGGTAGCTTGTTTAAGCCAAATAGCAATAGAATCTTTCGACGGACCAAATTCTTCTGCTAATGATTTAAGTGAACGGCCTTCTTGGTGAAGTTTAACCAATGAATCTTTGAAATCTTGTGAATAACGAATTGACATAAAAATACTCCTATACTTTCATTTTACGGACTGAATAAAAATAGTCCATTTTTTTAGTATAAGAGCAACTTTTTGTTTTCTGCTCCTTTTAGAAACATTACAAAGTTAGTTTTCTTTTGTTAAAAATATAAACCAGTTTAATTAATGATTATTGTTTACGGTTTCAATACTTGAACGAATAATCTTCTTTTCACTCGCAGGTAAGTTACTAATATATTCTTCCACAATATCATTAATTACCTCGTAAATTTTTTTACTTTGCAAAGTGGCAATTGTGCTAATGGCTGTGTGTGTGTTTAATGGGAGCCTAATCGATTTTGGTAAGTCTTTACTTGTAAGCCTACTTTGTGGAAGCTTTAGCAAGTCTTCTGGCATTGTGCGGTTAATATCTTCTGATAGTTCTGGTGTAATATTTTCTGGGCGCTCTGTTTTCTTTTTTCGGAATGAGCTTAGTCCAATATTGTCAGTCATGATAAATGCTCCTTATTTTTGATCAAATATATTTATGCGCTCGAGCGTTTCTTTGATGAGATCGCCATATATTGCATGTATACGTTTGTCGTGGATATCCTTAGTATTATCGGTAATACCAGTTCTATCAAATCTCTTTAGTCTGTTCATCTGTTTAATATGAGTTTTGAAGATATTGTTATCACCAAAGCTTTCTGTGGCATCTTGCAAGACATCTAAATCAAGTTCTGATCCATTTTGTTGTAGTACGGGAAGTATTCCTAAAAGATCTATATTCAGACCATAGTCATCTTGTAACTCTAATAAGTGCTCTATATATTTTTCAGCACCTTTTAGAGCCCGTTCTTGTGTTTGTAGTATAACGATTACAAAATCACTGGCTACCAGTGCATTGTCTGTAAATTTGTTCAGTTGTGGTGGAATATCTAAAAATACAAAGTCATATTCATTTTTGAATTCATTAATGAAATTTGTTAAGTGATGATCTTGTGAGTAATCATCAGAAAAATTATCATAAAGGTAACGTTCATAGTTTTGTAAGTCTGAGTAAGATGGTAACAAATCTAGATTATCTTTTACATTTATTAACGCTTCCTGTGGATTATTATTTTTGATGGCTTCAAACAGTGTTTCTTTAAAGTCAGGTTTCTTTTTATAAATATTAGTCATTGTTGTTAGCAATAAATCTGTTGCATTAGCTTGGGGATCTAAGTCAATTAGTAATACTTTCTTGTCCATTTTAGACAATGTATAAGACAGCATTACGGAGTTTGTTGTCTTCCCCACCCCACCTTTGAAGTTTCCAGTTGTGATAACTTTAGTCATTCTTAACTCCTTTATAAAATTATAAAATTATGTATTTATAAAAGTATAAAAGTATAAAAGTATATTTTTATAAAAATATATTTTTATACTCAATACATGCTAATAACTGATACGTAAACACTTTTTTTAATTTATAAATTTATACTATCATAAAAATATAAAAGTAGCAAAATATAAAAGTATAAATTTATAATAATATAACTTTATAAATATATACATATCACAATAACTTTATAAAATTATTGACATAGCGGTAGCTATTACGTTATATTATGTGCATAAACATAAATTGAGATAATTAATTTATTACAAAAAGAAAAGCCACCAAGGACGGCAATCCTTGATAGCTACATGATTCTTATATGTACGAGAATGTGTATCTATATTATATAACATAACCTTTGTGTTGTAAATGTGGGTGATTTCAAAAAGAGTGAAGCCAAACACTTTAAGGGGTATGGCATATATGACGTGTAGGGGGTAGTTACCTAGTGTGACTCGGAAGATCCAAATCGCTGTATATGGTATACGAAAAAATAGACAAGTGCCATTTTCCCAGACACTACTGTACAAAAATATGTGGGTGCTACACAAACAATCCATACTGGGCGTGTAGTAGGGTGAGAGCGGCCACAAACGGCTCGGCAGGTAAAACGGTGTCTACGGACACAGGGCTTGTATTTAAGCTGTATAACGCGAAAAAGATAATAAATATAGTGATACAGCGCCAATAAGGGCGTTTTTTTATTGGTTTAATGAATAAAGTAGTTAATTAAAGCAGGCGGGTAAAACCAAGGCTTGTATGGATAAGGTGACGGACGACTGAACGATCGGTCAAGTGTTTGTTAACAGTAAAGTTTTCTTCTTCCCAAAACAAGGGGAAAACTATCTTCAGCTCAAAACTTCCCTCACTCTCAATCAAGCATTTGTAACTTCCTGTGTCAACAACTTCTTTTAGTTTTCTCTATTGATTTAGATTTAAAGACAATAAAAAAAGTCACAATCATAATAATAACCACGGGCGATCTTAACTGTTGTGGTGGCGGTTGGCTGTCGCGCGGTTTCCGTGTTTGGTGGCAGATTTTATTTGATATTTAATTGATAATTTTTATAAATATAGTTGGCAATTGTTTATTGTGAGAAGATAAAAATATTCTTAACTTGTTTTTCTTCTTCAAAGACCTGTTTAGCTGTTTGAAAATAGAATAGGTTAAATAAGCGGATGCACATAGCTTGATTACTAATTCCGAAAGAGTTGCGCAAATAATTAAAAGGTTTTCTATCATCTAGTAATAATTGAGTGGATTTTTTATTTGCTAATAATATGCTAGCCATATTATTAGCCTCTTTTTCAAGGATTCGATCTTTTTCGGTATAATCGTTTTCTGCATTAGAGACGGATACGTTTGCTTATTCTCATGAAGTAAGAAGTGCTCGTATACTGAAAATCCGGACTGCTTTATTTCTAGGGCATAATCCGAGATAATCAAGTATAGGAGTTTTTTATTATGAAAGCTAAGCGATACTCAACTGAATTTAAATCACCAATTGTTGCCTTGCACAATGAGGGCCATTCTGCTAATTCCCTAGCCAATGAATGTCATTTGGCTGTAAAACCGTCACGGGTTGGGTCAAAAAGGCTCAGATCGTTATGACTGATGTGAGTGGTAAGCCAGTGACTCGTGCCGAATTTAATGCGATGCAGAAAGAAGTTGCACGACTCTTGGTAGACTTTTATAGTTTAGTTGTGAACTAATAAATCAATATAAGTTTGATAAAGTAGCTTATAATAATTATTATACATTGGTTAGGAGGGGGAATATGAGTATTATTGATGATATAGCAGCAGATCAAATGAATATGGAGTTTACTAAAAAAGGATTAAGGCCAATATTTCACGTATCGGAAAAAGCAAAATTAGTCATTATTGGTCAAGCACCGGGATTACGAGTTCAAAACTCGGGTATAATGTGGGATGATGCATCGGGAGATCGATTAAGAGAGTGGATCGGGGTTGGTAAAGATACCTTTTATAATTCAGGAAAAATTGGCGTAATTCCCATGGACTTTTACTATCCAGGAAAAGGAAAATGGGGTGACTTACCGCCCAGACGAGGAGTAGCTAACAAATGGCACCCAAAATTATTGGAGCTTATGCCCGATGTTCAGTTAATTATATTGGTGGGATCATATGCTCAGAAATATTATCTGAATCTTGGTTATCAAAGCAAGATAACCGATGTAATAAAGAACTACAAAAATTACTTGCCTCTTTATTTTCCGATAGTTCATCCTTCACCAAGAAATAATATATGGATTAAAAAAAATCCGTGGTTTGAACAAGAGGTTGTGCCAGAATTAAAAGAGATAATTAGTAAGATTTTATCGGATTAGTTTGAAGATAATTTGGAGGAGATTTGTAGCAGTGCTTAGTAAAAAAGAAATAAGAAAAATGACCTTGGATAAACTAAAATTATATGATTACCATAGCAAGATTACTGAAGAAGAGCGATTACAGGCAATTCTGTTTTCTAAGGCATATTGGAATAACTCTAATTCAGTGGCTGTAACTATAAGTATGGAACACGAATTGAGTACTGATGTCATTATTCAGGAGGCATTGAGAAGCCATAAGAAAGTAGTAGTACCTAGGGTGAGTAGTGGAAAATTATTATGGTTTGACTATATAGAAAGTTTAATGAGTAAATCAAAATTCGGAATTCTAGAACCAACACAAGATGAAAATCAAGCACAAAATTTGAAGGGAATAGATCTAATGGTGGTTCCCGGTGTAGCCTTTAGCGAAGATAATTATCGGATAGGTTACGGTGCAGGTTTCTTTGACGCAACGTTGGCAGAGTATAATGGTATAACGGTTTCGCTAGTGTTGCCTCCTCAATCAATCCATAAATTTTCAAAGGATACGTGGGATAGACCGGTGAGGTATCTTATAAAATAGGATTTATGCTAAATAAACTTATAATGAATATGTTAGTTTTTCATTATGAGTTTATTTTTTTAATTACTTTATGTTAAACAATCTCATTTAGGTAATTATGATTATTCTAAAATTCTGTGTTAGCTCCTCTCAAATAGATATTTCTAGTAGCCCAGTCTATTGCTTAGAAGTCAATAAATTGGACCATTTTTATTCAGTTAATTAGGCGACATTTGAGATACGACTGCGATTATAAAAATTGATATACCAACCAATAGCTGCTTGGACCTCAGTTAATGTTTGGTATGCCTTCAAATAAACTTCTTCACGCTTCAATATTGAATGAAACGCTTCCATACAGTCATTATCGTATGGATGTCCTTTGAGTGAATATGAATGTTTCAAGCCATAATTTTGACCCTTGGTATTAAATTCAGCACTCGTGTATTGTGACCCCATATCCGAATGAACTATTAGTGGCTTTTGATGATTATCTAACGCCATCTGTAAGGCACTTGTAGCTAGTTCGGCTGTCCTTGTATTGCCAATTTTATAGCCTAATACTTTTCTCTTCTCAGGATCCAAAACGGTTGCTAAATAGGCCCATCTGTGATTAGTCAACTGAATATAAGTGATATCTGTTTGCCAAATACCGCTCAAATCATGCTAGTGCCTAATCAGATTAGTTTTTTGAGAAACCGTCACAACGGTTTTGTGTTTGCGATAACGTTTTGCATGCTTGATCTAATCCTTAATTCACGCATCAATTTGAGTGTCATATACTCAGATATTTTCGGGCAGTCATTGGTTAGTTGACTATAAGTAGCAATACGACGATAGCCATAAAATTTAAAGGTTTTCCAAACGTCCAAAATATAAGGTTTTAGGCATTCTCTACGCTTTTCTTGTCGACTGAACTGCCAATGGTGCCAGTTGTAATAGGTACTAGGTCTGATTTTAAGTGGACTTAAAATACGCACAAGCGCGTAGCCTTGTGCTAAAAATTGATTAACTAGCGGCAATCCCACATTACGAACTATTTTTTGACTAGTCAAATATCCGCTCGCTGCCTGTCAGGCTATGCGTGATAAAATTTCGTTTTCTTCCTCCAAAATAGTGAGGCGCTTCTCTAGTTCCTTGACGTATTTTAAAGTCTTTGACTGACCCTTGATCAAGATTGGAGTAGCTTGTTTAACCCAAATATCCATAGAATCGTTCGACGGTCCGAATCCTTCTGCTAGTGATTTAAGTGAACGGCCTTCTTGGTGAAGTTTAACCAAGAAATCTTTGACATCTTGTGAATAACGGACTGAATAAAAATAGTCCATTTTTTAGTATATTAGCATCGGATTATGCCCTAGAAATAAAGCAGTCCTGATTTTCAGTATACGAGCATTGTAAATCTAGGTAAAATTGGTTGATTATAATAAAGTGTGAGTCTGGTATAAGCGTTTGTCCATGTTACTGAACTGATATCATATATGCATATCAATTGGAAGACGTATATTTTTGTCATCTGCCATTAATTTAATATAACTAATCTTGAATAAACAATTTTTTAATGTATTGTACTGTTCTAACAGAAATATTGAAAGCTTCTGCTGTAGATTTTATTGTGTGCGTTTGAGAATACTCAAAGATAGCTGTGTTTCGGCTATCTTTTTTTCTTTTGGGTCTACCTTCTTTATAGTTGGGATTGTGTTGCCTTGCAAATATCTTACCAGCCTGCGTACGTTCGATAATCATGTCGCGTTCCATTTCCGCAACCGAAAGTAATGTTCTTACAATCATGCGACCCATTGGGGTATTGTCAATTGTTCCTAAGTTTAGAACTTTAATCACAATTTTTTGTTTCAGAAGATCATCAATTAAATTTAATGCTTCACGTGTATTTCGAGCAAAGCGATCTAACTTGGTGACGATCAATGTGTCATTAGGTTCAATTAGATTGACAAGTTTTTTAAACTGTGGTCGTGATGTAGTTGTACCTGAATATTTTTCACTGAAAATCATTTCAGCCCCGGCATTTTTCAAAGTCTCTTTTTGTTCATATAAAGATTGTCCAGCTGTTGAAACCCGTGCATAACCATAAACTGTCATTTTATACCTCTTTAAAATTGCATAACTAAGTTGCAGTATATAAAGCCAAGTATAGCATGACTTTGAAAAAGCGCAAAATACTTAAAAGTTTATTGCACTAATAACTGTAAAGCTGTCATATTTTTTTGTGAAGATTAGGTTATGATATAATTTTATTTGCAAGCAAGTTAAGGACTGGTGGAATCTGATAGTTGGGGGTGATGCTTATTGTTGAAACTCAAGGCTACCTGAAAGGATAACACCAAATGGTCTGTTAGACCGCGGTAATTGTGTTGATCACATTTCTGGTTGTTTTAGCTACGAAAGTAGTCGAACTACTAAAAGAAATTAAAAAGTCTAAAAAATAGGTAAACAAAAACCCCTTAACTTTGGCCGGTTCTAGGGGTTTTCGTGAAATGACTATTTTAGTTTATTAACAAAATAACAACTACCAACGCTGAAGCACGCTTGTGACTTAAAAGGTCATGTACCTAACATGGGTCTTTTTGTTTATATTTATACTATACCACTTTCACTGTTTTTGCCAATTATTTCTATTTCATAGATCATTTTGCTTGTTTTTATTTAGCATTTTTAAACTAATTTTCAGGTGTGTTGTTTAATAATCCATTAATACTAAATGGGGTTAGTAATGAAATGGTCGTACTAAGCGATACTTCATCGGGTGTATGGCGTTCTTGATATATTAAGTATACGAAATTCGGAATCTTATTTGATATTGTTGACTCAACGTATATACGTTGCTTAAGGGCGGTATTGTCATCAGAAAGCGTTATATTTGCAATTTTTGGTGCTAAGTTATTTTCAATGTTATCTATTTTGTAGCCATTTTCCGCAAGAATCATTTTTAAAAAAAAACGAATTCCTTACTTGCAATGCAGTCTTTGTTTGATAGGTTTGAATAACATTTTGTGTTTTCAAATTGTACTGAACTGATCATAATTATCTCTTTTCTATTTTCATGTAGTATCCCAATTTAGGTTGGTATAACGTGCATTTTAGATACATGATGATATCAGTAAATTATTTTCCACATCTGTAATTTTTACTTTTGAAGAGACACTATAAAATATAAATATTTGATTTTTATACTTTTTAAAGTGTTAACAAGTATTGTTTAGGAGAAAACATGAAATATTTAAAAGATAGTACCCTGCTGACTAGTTGTCTTGTAGTATTTTTTGGTGGGTCATTAGGTAGCTTGTTCAGGCTACTAATTACCGAAATTCCACATATTGGGAGTAGTCCTTGGGTTATAGTAGTCATCAATGTTTTAGGATCATTCTTCCTTGCTTATATCGGAGCAGTCATTCCTGACAGCTATGACTATTCTTTAATTTTAAAAAATTTTATAGGGACGGGTATCATGGGTGGCTTTACAACATTCAGCACATTTATACTTCAAATTAATCAATTAGGTAGAGAAAATTTTTTAATTAGTATTATTTATACATTAATTAGTTTTATACTGGCTTACATTGCAGTTGTTTTTGGGAAAAATGTAGGAAAAAATCGGAGATTAAATCAGTGAATTTTTTTAACTCTTATTTGTATTTCTGTTTAGCTGCTGGGCTAGGTGCTGTTATTCGATATCTAGTTATAAGTTTTATGCCAAGGATTACAAATTTTTTCACAGGTGTTTTTTATGTTAATATTATTGGTGCTTTTTTGATGGGTGTATTATCAGTTAATATGAACAGCAACGTCTGGCATATTATTATTGGAACGGGTTTTATTGGCGGCTTGACGACATTCAGCACCATGATGACACAGGGAGAGCAGTTTAATAGTTTTAAACGGAGTATGGTATATTTTGCATTGACATTAGTCTTAGGAATTTTTTTATTTATTGTAGCTATACACATACACGTTTAACGAAATACTTTGAATGTGAAACACGCAGTTTTAAATGTCTTTGATGTTTTGTTAATACATACACAAAACGAATTCGCTTGATTCTGTTTTAATCAAAGAATGAGAATATATAAAGAAAATCGTTAAATTTTCCTGTATTTGGAATCAACCCCCTTTTTGTTGTAAACTGATTTTATGTTTAAAAAAAGAATTAGACTCAATACATCAAAGCTGTCAGTAGTATTATATGGCACACTTATAGGTTTTTTAACAGGAATAGTTGTTAGTGTCTTCCGCTGGACAATTGAAAAATTGCTTCAATTTGTGCAAACGCTGTATCTCGATATTTCACATGGCAATATAGCGTTAATATTTTTAGTGATAACTGCTAATTTAATTTGTTTTTTAATTGTTTCATGGATGTTAAACAAAGAACCTAATATATCCGGTTCCGGCATTCCACAGGTTGAAGGTCTATTATTGGGTGAACTAAAAATAAACTGGTGGTCGACATTGTGGCGGAAATTTATATCAGGAATTTTGGCTATTGGTAGTGGTTTAATGCTGGGGCGGGAAGGTCCTTCAATTCAACTGGGTGCATCAATTGGTCAGGGTGTGGCATCATATAAACGTCTTAGTCATAATCAATCGAAAGGGCTTATAGCCAGTGGTGCCGCTGCAGGTTTATCATCTGCATTTAATGCACCTTTAGCCGGCGTTATGTTTGTATTGGAGGAAGTCTATCACAGTATTTCTCCCTTTGTCTGGGTTGGTGCATTGACAGGCGCAAGCGTTTCGGATTTTGTCTCTACGGTTTTGTTTGGCCAAACACCAGTTTTATCTATTGGACACTTAAGCGTTTTCCCGGTACAGTTATATGGTTTATTGTTGGTATTTGGTATTATATTAGGCTTATTTGGCTTTTTATATCAAAAATTTTTACTATTCAGCTTAAATTGTTACAGTAAAATTAGGGTTCCTAAATATTTATACGGTATCGTGCCGTTTATCTTGGTGATACCGATTGGAATTTTATGGCCAAATCTTTTAGGTGGGGGAAATAATTTAATTTTATCACTGAAAGAAGCACCTATGACAATGAAAATGATCATCGTAATTTTGTTAGTTCGATTTGTTTTCTCAATGATTAGTTACGGTTCCGGTCTGCCAGGGGGAATATTTTTACCTATTTTGACTCTAGGTGCACTAAGTGGCGCATTGATGGCTCATATATTTGTCTATTTACATCTCATGAGTGCAAATTATGCTTTAAACTTTATTGTGATCGGTATGGCAGGTTATTTCGCATGTATTGGTAAGGCACCATTTACTGCAATTATTCTTATCTTTGAGATGGTTGGGAGTGTGACCCACATTTTACCTTTAGCACTTGTAAGTTTAGTAGCCTACTTAGTAGTTGATCTATTAAATGGTGCACCAATATATGAATCTTTATTAGAACGTTTGTTGAAAAGAAAACCAGCGCATTTAGCGACGTCCTCCATGATAACTATGGAAGTCACTGTTCTTGCTGGTGGTATGCTAGAAGATCAACAAATAAGAGACTTACAACTGGAATCAAATAGTTTGATTACACTGGTCAGAAGATCTGAAAATGTACTGATTCCCAAAGGAGACTTAGTATTACGTGCTGGTGATATTATTTATATTAGAATGAACCAAAAAGATGCAAAAATTACTAGAAATCAACTATCACTTAACAACTAAATAAATTTCAAAAACACGATTTTAGAGTTTTTGCGTCGAAAAGATAAATTCGTTATCAATTAAATTACAATTACAGAAATAATTACCAGGAGATTCTTTTTTACAAATAATTGGAACCAGCTTTAGTTTCAAATTCAATTGAGATAACATCACTTTATCGTAATTTAGAGTGTTTTGATTGAGTGAGCACATCGTAATAGTGAAATTATATTCAACATAATTGTATCAAAATAAAAATTTGCCTAAGAAGAGATGGAGTATGATGATATAAAAATTAGTTTTGTACTAACCATCAGCTTTTTTTGGTGTAAGTTCTTTGTTTAAACAATTTCTATATATTCCTTTTTTGCTAATAAAAAATCATATTTTTTTAATTAGAGACAGAAAATGTCTTTTTAAAAATTATATCGTAGGATCAGGACAATAATATATAGCGAAATTTGATTTGAATAATAAAACTATGGTATATTTAACTTAATTTAATTTAAACGGTTGGGCGCAAGCTTCAAGAATTGTTAGTCGGGGAACTAGCATTTTTTGGAGCTTTTTAAATATTAGGAGAAATAATGGAATATCTATTAATCATGTTCTTAGTCATAGTTACTATTTTTCTGGGAAAGGTAGGCACCTGGTTTGGTTTTTCTGAAGTTGTTGGGCAACTATTTTCAGGTATCATTTTAGGATCCAGCATATTTAATATAGTACAGTCAAGTAATTTAATCCACTTGATAGCTGAGATAGGTATTTTTTTACTGATGTTAAATTCGGGACTAGAGTCGGATTTAAAGGAAATGAAAAGATACATTAAAGCATCGTCACTCATTGCAGTTATGGGGGTACTACTACCCTTAATTACTTTCCCGATTGCATTTTTATTGCTTGGATATAATATACAGACTTCCATATTTGCCGGTGTTGTGTTCTCTGCAACTTCAATCTCTATAACGTTAGCTGTACTATCGGAACAAAAAAAATTAGCCACTGCAATAGGAGCAATCATACTTTCGGCGGCTGTAATAGATGACATAATTGCTTTGTTTGCGGTGACTTTATTTTCTGTTTTAGTAGGTGGAGGTGCACTGGGGATAAACAGTATTTTACCATTACTCGCTTTTGCGTTAGGTATACTACTCAGGAAGTATAATTTTTCTGATAAAATTGGTGTTATCAGTACGAAAATGGGTAATTCTTTCTTTTACCCTGTATTTTTCGGGTCCATCGGTCTTGAAATCGTAATCCAGGGACTGGGAGATAAGATAACAGCTATTATAATTTTTAGTATTTTAGCTATTGTCACAAAATTTGTTGGCTCGTTATGGGGAGCAAAAATTTCTGGTCTAGATACCAGAGTTTCAAGTGCAATTGGGGCAGGCATGATTTCTAGAGGTGAGATGGCCCTTGTGATTATTCAAATAGGTATATCATCACATATTATTGATGATTATACTTCAGCGGAGTTTATTGTTGCTGTCATCGTTTCAACAATAGTAGCTCCGATAATCATGAAACCACTGTTCAAAAAGATTTGATATTACAATTATAAAAGTTGCTATATTAGCAGATGGCTGATTGGTTTCTGTCAGGTTATGCGTTATAAAATTTCATTTTGCTACTTAAATAGGGTTCCAAGCCAATAAGTGAAGGCCATTGTGAGCACTCCTGTGAATATGTTGCGCAAAATAGCTGGAATTATTGGTGCTCGTCCCGCCCAAGCGCTTAGCCAACCAGTTAAAAAAAGTGCCCAAAGCGTTGCCAAAATTGTTCCTATAACTTTCAGATTGTCGGGTAGTAATATCACGGATAGTAATGGCCAGATACCACTGCTCTTATACTAAAAAAATGGACTATTTTTATTCAGTCCGTAAAATGAAAGTATAGGAGTATTTTTATGTCAATTCGTTATTCACAAGATTTCAAAGATTCATTGGTTAAACTTCACCAAGAAGGCCGTTCACTTAAATCATTAGCAGAAGAATTTGGTCCGTCGAAAGATTCTATTGCTATTTGGCTTAAACAAGCTACCCCAATCATGATCAAGGGTCAGTCAAAGACTTTAAAAGACGTCAAGCAACTAGAGAAGCGCCTCGCTATTTTGGAGGAAGAAAACGAAATTTTATCACACATAGCCTGACAGGCATTGAGCGGCCATCTTACTAGCCAAAAAATAGTCCGTAATGTGGGATTGCCGCTCGTTAACCAATTTTTAGCACAAGGCTACGCGCTTGTGCGTATTTTAAGTGCACTTAAAATCAAACCTAGTACCTATTACAACTGGCGCCATTGGCAGCCCAGTCGACAAGAAAAGCGTAGAGAATCTCTAAAACCTTATATTTTAGACGTTTGGAAAACCTTTAAATTTTATGGTTATCGCCGTATCGCTGCTTATAGTCAACAAACCGACGGTCCGAAAGTATCTGGGTATATGACACTCAAATTGATGCGTGAATTAGGGATTAAATCCCGCATGCAAAAACGTTATCGCAAGCCAAAAACTGTGGTGACTGTTGATCAAAAGCCCAATTTGATTAGACACTTGCATGATTTGAGCGGTGTTTGGCAAACAGATATCACTTATATTCAGTTGACTAATCACAGATGGGTCTATTTAGCGACCGTTTTGGATCCTGAGAAGAGAAAAGTATTGGGCTATAAAATTGGCGATACAATGACAGCCGAGCTAGCCACAAGTGCCTTACAGATGGCTTTAGATAAGCATCGAAAGCCATTAATTATTCATTCAGATATGGGGTCACATACACGAGTGCTGAATTTAATATTAAATGTCAAAATTATGGCTTGAAACATTCATATTCACTCAAAGGACATCCATACGATAATGGCCGTATGGAAGCATTTCATTCAATATTGAAACGTGAAGAGGTGTATTTGAAGGCATACGAAACATTAACGCAAGTCCAAGCAGCCATTGGTTGGTATATCAATTTTTATAATCGCAATCGTATCTCAAATGTTGCCTAAGTAACTGAATAAAAATAGTCCAATTTATTGACTTCTGAGCAAAAAAAGGCGCTCTGTTGCTCGTAGGGCGCTTCTGCAAGTTCTTCAGGTAAAAGTAACAATCCAAGTGGCTAACGCCTTCACATCGTCTCTTTTCATGCAATAAACGTCATTTAAACGCGCATTGAAACGTGACAGCATATCTGAACCATCCGCCATGAGCTCTTGATTCAGATAGGTTTTCGACACATCAATTTCTTTGTTAGTGTGATGGTCAGTTTTACGTTCAAAATGGACTGCTAAACCAGGGACTGCGCCACGCGTATTTTTCTTTAAATGCGCCATCAAAAATGCCTCCTCGAAAAAGGTTTTCCAAGACCAGTATAACACCGTTAAAAATCTGGTATAGCCTGTTATACCAAAATTCTATTTTGGACAGGCTCTGCGAGGCGCGTCATCGACAAGCGATGACCGTAGCGTTTCCCCTTCCTGCTGGGGAAACTGCTATTTTACAGCGCCACTTATCCGGCTTGTAAAACCTCCGGCGGGTCACGCCGTGACAGGGCAATTTATCATTGCAGGATCACTTTCAGTGAGAGCATGTCATGCAGAACGTTACCCGCGTGGGGCAAGCTGATGTCAGCTTAACCACATTAAAATAATCGGTAAACGTAAGTGTATAATAACAAAAAAATTGTAGTGGACTATCGCAATTAATAGGTGTTATACAATAAAAGCAAACAAAAAGGCACCCTTAAGGTGCCCACATTATTTTAACGATCATTAAGATCATCAAAATAACGTTTGATTGCGAACGTCACAACAGCAACACAGATTGCGTTAAACAATTGTGTGAGTTCTTGAAAAAAGTAAATCATGGAGTCTAAACCTCCTTGCCGTTGCAGTTATAGTAGGAAACAACAGCTTTTTAAGTATATCATGTTTTGAAATACCAATAATATAATGTTATAATGTTAATAGAAGAAAGTACATGGAGACTAACCTCTCTAGTAAAAAGGGCTAGTGCGTAGGAACACCAGCTCTTTTTGTTTGTCTTTTTTTTTTGAAGCAAGTTTCCTTTCAGGGCAAGACAGTGTATAATTATAAACAATAACTGCCATGAAACAGCTCTGCTGTTTCAAAGGCTTGGGCCAGTACGCTGGTCAAGCCTGGTGGCCCACTTTAAAATACAGTGACGCTGATAGTATGATGGCTGGACTGTTATTTTTGACAATTAAAGACGCTTCAAAAAATTTCTTTAACCCCCAAATCACTAATAGGGGGGGTTAAATTTACAAAAAAGCCAACAGGCAAACAACCCTCATGCTTACGGGGCGTAGGGTTACAGCGAAATAATATTCGTGTATAAATTAATGTAATAATGAAAATTTGATAATAAAAATCGGCCGTTAAATGGCTTTTTTTATTAGATAAATCATTTTTAGGTTGCTATCAAGCTATTTACGATTAAGGAGGATTATATGACATACAATGCGATTAAAGGACGCTTTACACACGTTGCGCCCGATAAATCGATAGTGTACGGTGATAAGCCTTATACGTTTGCCTTAACACCAGAACAAAGTGAACAGATTGACCAGGCGGTTTATGCGGTTGTCCTGGCCAAAAATTATAAAACGACCTCTTTCTCAATTGATGAGAAGTTAACGTTGTCTGACGAAGAAGTCACCCAACACAAATTAGTGGTCCGTTTACGCCTCCGCAAAAAGCACAAACAGCCGTCTCATAAACCGCTCACGGACTAAAATTTCACAAATAACAAAAGGCTAGTTTTGGGGATTATGAGAGCTAGACCAATTATTTTAAGCTCAATTCACAAGAACAGATCACAGAAAAAGCGCCAAACCCTATGAAATTAAGGCTTGGCGCTTTTAACTTGGTATAAGCTACATTATGTTAATTCGTTAAATTAATAATACCCATATGGACTATATTGGTGTCCAGGTTTAGGTTGCGTCTTGCCATTCAATTGATCTAGAACCTTTTGAGGGTCGGCTGGATGGTATACATGTCCAATTGCCCCTAAAACGTCGCCAATCCAATGTCATCCGCTAATTTTGTTGCACTCTGAATTAGATAACTTTTTATAGTTACTTAAATAGCTTTTCATAATATCGACTATGAGCGTAACATGATTAAATAGTTAAGATAATTACACTCTTCAGAATGCTAATATTATTCATAATTACTAAAAAGTGCTAGAATTTGAGATGAGGAGTGATCATTCATATCCTGTAATTTCAATTTTCAGTAAGTACACTGCTAAAAATATAGAGGAAAATTAAAATGGAACAGTCCAATAAAAAATATTTCTTTGATGAGCCAGCTTTTGATCTACATGATGGCGGATATGTACCTCTCATAGTAAATAATGCCCCGGAAATGCCTTTAAATATACCACCTATTTTAAAAGCAGATAGAGAGTCTAAAAATGATATCTACTATACCGTCACTGCAAAATCAGGGAAATCGCAAATATTGCCAGGGGAAAAGACACAGGCATGGGGTTATAATGCTAATTTTTTAGGTAAGACTATTATATTTCACCGCGGTCAAAAAAATCATATCACTTTGAAGAATGACCTGCCAGAATTAACTACTTTTCATTGGCATGGAGCTGATGTTAGTGGCCCTTATGTTGATGGGGGTTGTCACGCGCCTGTTTACCCAGGGGAAATCAAACATATTAATTTTACGTTGAATCAGCCCGCTGCGACATTATGGTTGCATGCTCACCCATGTCCATCCACAGCAGAACAGGTGTGGCAAGGATTAGCTACAATGGTTATTGTTCAAGATGAGCATGAATCCCAATTATCAATACCAAGAAATTATGGAGTAGATGATATTCCAATTATTTTACAAGATAGACATTTTCACAAAGATAATCAGTTTGATTATCGTGCCGATTATGATCCTGATGGTGTTGCAGGTCCCACGGCTGTTATCAATGGAACAGTCAACCCATACTTCGATGTCACAACACAAAAAATAAGGTTACGTTTTCTAAATGGTGCTAACCGTCGGGAATGGCGTTTGCATTTTTCCGATGATTTGCCATTTGATCAGATTGCGGGGGATTGTTCTCTATTACCCAAGCCAATCAAGCTGACAGGTTTAATGTTGAGCTGTGCTGAACGTGCAGAAGTCATTATTGATTTTAGCCAATATCATGAAGGTGATGAGGTAACCTTATATACTGATCAAGTGCCACTATTAAAGTTCCGCATTCACAATTTCGCAAAAGATACTACAAAAATTCCCGATCATTTAATTAATTTAAAGAAACCGTCAGTTGAACCGTCATTACCCATTCGACATGTCGTCATGCAAGGAATGGATGAAAGTGTTGCCATAGATGACAAGAAATTTGCTATGGAACGCATTGATGCCGAGCAAATAGTTGGAGAGTATCAGTATTGGGATGTCACGAATAGTAACGAAAAACCGGGAATGGTTCACCCATTTCACATACACGGCACTCGCTTTTTAGTACTAACACGTAATGGAAAAGATCCATATCCAAATGAGAACGGTTTCAAAGACACCATTGGAGTTAACCCAGGAGAAACTGTTCGAATACTAGTTAAGTTTGATTTACCTGGTATATATATGTATCATTGCCATATTTTAGAACATGAAGATGGTGGTATGATGGCACAAATAGAGATAGTAGATCCAAAAAAGCCGCATCAGAAGTATCAGTTAATGGATATGAATACTTTAATGAACGCGTTAGCTGAGGAGCGTGGTATTGAGTTATCTAATCTTTGGATGGCAGGTATGGAGTCGTACGAAAAAATGGGAATGAAAATGTAAGATTTTGCTAGAATACTTCCGATGAAAAATGGTTGATCAATCATATTCGCTGTTAAACTATTGGTATGTTAAGATTAAGGGAACAACATATTTAAAAACAAAACATCACTTTAACTACACTACAGTTTGCTCTTATACTAAAAAAATGGACTATTTTTATTCAGTCCGTAAAATGAAAGTATAGGAGTATTTTTATGTCAATTCGTTATTCACAAGATTTCAAAGACTCATTGGTTAAACTTCACCAAGAAGGCCGTTCACTTAAATCATTAGCAGAAGAATTTGGTCCGTCGAAAGATTCTATTGCTATTTGGGTTAAACAAGCTACCCCAATCATGATCAAGGGTCAGTCAAAGACGTTAAAGGATGTCAAGCAATTAGAAAAGCGTCTCGCTATTTTGGAGGAAGAAAACGAAATTTTATCACGCATAGCCTGACAAGCATTGAGCGGCCATCTTACTAGCCAAAAAATAGTCCGTAATGTGGGATTGCCGCTCGTTAACCAATTTTTAGCACAAGGCTACGCGCTTGTGCGTATTTTAAGTGCACTTAAAATCAAACCTAGTACCTATTACAACTGGCGCCATTGGCAGCCCAGTCGACAAGAAAAGCGTAGAGAATCTCTAAAACCTTATATTTTAGACGTTTGGAAAACCTTTAAATTTTATGGTTATCGCCGTATTGCTGCTTATAGTCAACAAACCGACGGGCCGAAAGTATCTGAGTATATGACACTCAAATTGATGCGTGAATTAGAGATTAAATCCCGCATGCAAAAACGTTATCGCAAGCCAAAAACTGTGGCGACTGTTGATCAAAAGCCCAATTTGATTAGACACTTGCATGATTTGAGCGGTGTTTGGCAAACAGATATCACTTATATTCAGTTGACTAATCACAGATGGGTCTATTTAGCGACCGTTCTGAACCCTGAGAAGAGAAAAGTATTAGGCTATAAAATTAGCGATACAATGACAGCCAAGCTAGCCACAAGTGCCTTACAGATGGCGTTAGATAAGCATCGAAAGCCATTAATTATTCATTCAGATATGGGGTCACAATACACGAGTGCTGAGTTTAATATTAAATGCCAAAATTATGGCTTGAAACATTCTTATTCACTCAAAGGACATCCGTACGATAATGGCCGTATGGAAGCGTTTCATTCAATATTGAAGCGTGAAGAGGTGTATTTGAAGGCATACCAAACATTAACTGAAGTCCAAGCAGCCATTGGTTGGTATATCAATCTTTATAATAGTAATCGTATCTCAAATGTTGCCTAATTAACTGAATAAAAATAGTCCAATTTATTGACTTCTGAGCATGTTGATGAGATTGCTAAAAACTAAGAAAGAAGGTAATATATACCCTAGGGGGTATATATTACCTTCTTTCTTAATCATAGAAACCTAGAATATTTGGAGGAAAGCAGAAATGAGTGCAACAATCAAAGAAATTACTGATAGTACATTTGAAAATGAAACACAAGAAGGGGTTACTTTGACCGATTTTCGTGCTGATTGGTGCCCGCCATGCAAGATGATGGACCCTATACTACAACACTTATCAGAAGAAAATCAATTAGGCGGTAAAATAAAGTTTACCTCAGTAAATATCGATGAAAATAAACAGGTTGCCAGCCAACTAGGCATTCAAGGTATCCCCACGTTAATTATTAAGAAAAATGGTCAAGTCATTGATAAAATTGTTGGATTTCATCCTAAAGATGAAATCGAAAATACTTTAAAAAAGTATATCTAAGAGGTATAACATGAGGATTATTATAGTGGGGGGGGTAGCAGCCGGTATGTCAGCTGCTACTAGACTGCGAAGGCTATCTGAAAAAGATGAAATTATAGTCTTCGAAAAAGGCCCTTTCGTTTCTTTTGCAAATTGTGGGTTACCTTACCACATTAGCAAAACGATTAAACATCGCTCCCAATTAATTGTGCAAACCGCTGATGATTTAAGAAGTAGGTTTAATATAGATGTACGTGTTAACAGTGAAGTGACCCATATTGATAGAGATAATAAGATGATATCTGTCAATCATGATGACCAACAAGAGAAGCTATATTATGATAAATTAATATTATCTTTAGGATCTAGTCCTGTAATACCTAAGATTGAGGGGCTTCATACTCAATCAAACATTTTTCAATTACGTAATATCCCTGATTTAGATAACATTATGAGCCATTTAGATGAGAGTATTAAAACGGTTGCGGTACTTGGTGCTGGATTTATTGGTATAGAAGTTACTGAAAATTTGATTAAGAGAGGTTTTTCAGTCAATCTTATTGAACGTTCTAACCAAATATTGCCAAATCTTGATATTGAGATGGCACAGTCGATTACGAATGAGCTCATAAAAAATGACGTTCGTATCAATACGGGAACTACTATAAATAAGGTGAGCAGAGACATTCTTTATTTAGATAATGGTATGTCAATACAAGCTGATGCTGTTATTATTGCTGCAGGAATTCGACCAAATTCTGATATAGCCATAGCTGCAGGCCTAAAAGTTGGGCCCAATAAAGGCATTGTTGTGGATCATGATTTTAAAACAAGTGACTCTAACATTTATGCAATTGGTGACGTTATCAGTGTTATTCATCAAATTACTGAACAGGAAACACTAATTCCATTAGCGGGACCAGCAAACAGACATGGGCGACAAGTTGCTGATGCTATTCACGGTTTATCTATTAAAAATAAACCTGAGATTGGCACATCAATCGTTAAGGTTTTTTCTAAATCAGCTGCAAGTACAGGTATTAATGAAAAACAAGCAAAGCAACTTGGTTTAAATTATCATGTGACTCATACTTTTTCTTATCATCACGCAAGCTATTATCCTGGCGCAACACAAGTTATGATGAAACTTATTTTTACAAATACTGGTGATATTATAGGTGCCCAAGCTGTTGGAAATGAAGGGGTAGATAAGCGTATTGATCTTCTTGCAACGGCAATCAAATTTAGGCTGAAAGTAGATGATTTACCTGAACT
The DNA here is from genome assembly GCF_000014445.1 of Leuconostoc mesenteroides subsp. mesenteroides ATCC 8293. Taxonomy (NCBI): domain Bacteria; kingdom Bacillati; phylum Bacillota; class Bacilli; order Lactobacillales; family Lactobacillaceae; genus Leuconostoc; species Leuconostoc mesenteroides. The sequence continues at coordinate 36,948 of NC_008496.1, forward strand.
GGAATTAACGTATGCTCCTCCTTTCGGAGCAGCTAAAGATCCCGTTCATATTTCCGGTTATGTGGCTGAAAATATTATTAATAGTCGATCTCATAATATTCAATATAATGAATTAGAGAATTACAGGCGTGATGGTTACTTATTAATTGATGTACGATCTTCTCAGGAAATTAGAGCTATGGGATTAATTAATGGTTTCATAAATATTCCGTTAGAAAAAATACGAGACCGTATTAATCAAATACCAAAAGATACTGGTATCATTGTATCGTGTGCTACAGGTCAACGAAGTTATACAGCTGAACGAATATTTATTAATAATGGATTCAGAAATGTCAAAAATCTTGATGGTGCGTTTTCACTGTATCAGTTGATGTATCCACAAAACATTGTAAAATAATTGACTTATGAGGTTCAGGT
>NC_008531.1:0-25000 GCF_000014445.1 Leuconostoc mesenteroides subsp. mesenteroides ATCC 8293
TGCTACTTCTTCTATATTAGAAAAGTCGTCGGTTCAATCCATAATCTTCGTTAAATACTATCAACGTAAGATCGTCATTTCATTCTGACTTGAACCATATTTAGGAGAGATAATCGTGACAAAACCAATAACCAAAGAAGAATTATGGTCAAAAGTGCAAGCCGAATTTTTTACCAAGCTCGGTCGTGTTACTTTTTCCACCTATATAGAACCGCTAAAACCGCTGACACTAGGGGATACCAGTTTAACATTAGCAGTACCAAGTGATATGGCACAAGATATCATTGATCAATGGGATAGTGAATACTCCATGGATTTTGTACAATTTGCCATGTCGATTGCTGATGGTTTTATTAAGCCCGACTTGCAAGTGGCCGAAGCAAAGCCTACCACTATACCAACTTTTTCAGATAATTTATCATTTACGCGCGAATCTGACTTAAATCCAGATTTTACTTTTGAAAAATTTGTTATCGGTTCAGGAAACGAAAATGCCTATGCTGTCGCGCGTGCAGTTGCTGATGAGCCTGGACAAGTATACAATCCTTATTTAATTTATGGTGGGGTTGGTCTTGGGAAAACACATTTGATGCAAGCTATCGGCAACGCGTATGCTGTGTCGACGCCAAGCGCACACATCAAATACGCTACAGCTGAAGATTTTTTGAACGATTTTACTGAATCTTTGCGCGCAGGGGATGGCGCTACAGCAGCTTTTAAGCAAGAATATCGTTCTGTTGACCTCTTACTTGTTGATGACATCCAATTCTGGTCTGGAAAAGAAAAAGTTCAGGAAGAATTTTTCAATACTTTTAACGTTTTAACTAAAAATGGTAAACAAATCGTTATGACTTCAGATAAATTACCAACAGAGATTGTTGATCTACAAACACGATTAACATCACGTTTTGAAGCCGGCATTATGATGGATATTCAAAAACCTGATTTACCGACAAGAGTAGCTATTCTACAAAATTTGTCTGAATCTGATGGCTTAGATATTCCTAACGATGTGTTAGAACTGATTGCCGAAAAAATTGATTCCAATGTGCGTAGCTTAGAAGGGGCGTTTCATAAGTTTGAAGCCAGCTTGCGATATATGAATAAACCGGCTACAAAAGAGACTGCTCAACAAATATTAGGTGATTTAAATATTAATCAAGGCTTCAAGATCACTGTTGAGCGCATTCAACAGGTTGTGGCAGATTATTATATGCAAACTATTGATGATCTTAAAAGTTCAAGTCGCAAAAAAGATCTTGTCACTGCACGGCATGTTGCTATGTATCTAACAAGAACGCTAACAAATGAAAGTTTGCCTGACATTGGCCGTTCATTTGGTGGGCGAGATCATTCTTCGGTACTACATGCCACGACCAAAATAACTGAAAAATCAGAGAGCGATTCGCGTACAAAGGAAATGTTGGACGCCCTAACTGATGAAATTAAACATGGCAAATAACTCTAAGCATTGCTCATAAAAACGTATGTTTATAAAGTTGTAAAAATAGGGTAGTTACCAACAGCGTTGTGAACAACTACTTGTAAACGTTCTGTTAGTCACAGGTAACTTTTCCACAACATCAACACCCCTTATTATTACTACTACATATTTTTTATATAATTATTAATATAACTATCACTTATTTGCTTAATTTAAAAAGGAGTAACATCATGCAATTTACAATTAACCGTTCAGCCTTTATTAAAGCACTCAATGATGTATCACGTGCTATTTCATCACGAACAACTATTCCAATTTTGACTAATATCAAATTAGTTTTAAATGATGAAGAATTAGTCCTTACTGGTTCAAATGCAGATATTTCTATTGAAACAACTGTGCCACAATCAGATACTAGTGCCCAATTAATTATCACAACTCCTGGTGGCATTACCTTACCGGCAACTTTCTTTATTAATATTGTTAAGCGCCTTCCTAATGATGCAATGACTCTTAATATTGAGGGCTTACGAGCTACTATTACATCTGGTGCCTCATCATTTACAATTAATGGACAAGACGTACAAAACTACCCACAATTACCAGAAATGGATGATGTGCAAAGTTTGAGTGTTTCTGCTGCGCAACTTGTCGATATTATTTCGCAAACAAAAATTTCAGCTTCTACACAAGAAAGTCGACCAATTTTAACTGGGATACATCTACAATTAACAGGAAATAGCGTGAAGGCAGTTACAACTGATTCTCATCGCTTATCCCAACGCATTGTTCAACTAACAGGAACTGACGCCAACAATGTTGATGCAAATGTAATTATTCCAGCAAAATCTTTTAATGAATTACAAGCATTACTCGAGGGACAAGATCGTGTGGAAATCAAGTTTTCTACAAACCAAGCGGTGTTTGATTTAGGACATACAACATTTTATTCACGTTTACTAGAGGGAAACTATCCTGAGACAGATCGTTTGATTCCCACGGAGAGCACGACACAAATCACAATTGAGGCAAGCTCATTACTGGGTGCAATTGATCGAGCAAGCTTACTGAGTCACGAAAGTCGGAATAACGTTGTTCAATTGTCATTAAAAGCAGGGCGTGCAGTGTTAACCGGTACATCTCAAGAAGTTGGACAGGTGACCGAAGAGTTGAATGCCAATAGCATTGAAGGGGAGGACTTAGAAATCTCTTTCAATCCGGATTACGTTCGTGATGCTTTGCGTATTTTTAATGGCAAGCGTGTAGATGTTAAATTTACAAGTAATTTACGTCCGTTTACTTTGACACCTGAAGGAGAGACAGACAATAAACAATTACAACTCATAACACCAGTCCGCACGTTTTAAATTGAAAAATATGTCATTTGTTCAAATACTTGAAAATAAACCCGTTTAAACAAAAATAAACAAAACACACTAACGAGGCCTAGAATTGCTTATATACAATTTTAGGCCTCGTTTTTGAGCTTTTAGGGTTTAAAAATGGTATAATACTATAGTAACTACCGTGACCATTAACTCACAAAGAGAAAGCGATATATGACAACCAGCGTACGTATCACAACTGAATACATTACTTTGACACAATTATTAAAAGAAGAGAACATTATTTCATCAGGCGGCCAGGCCAAATATTATTTAATGGATTTTCCGGTGTTACTCAACGGAGAAACAGAAAATCGTCGCGGTAAAAAGTTATACGATCATGATGAGATTGTTATTGATGGCGAAACATACACAATTGAATTAGCAGAGAATGCTGAAGAGTTGATAGCAGAAGCTGAGACGCAAAGAGCTGAACGTGCTATGAACGCTAAAAAAACCGTCCGTGATGATCGTATTAAGGCACAAAAGGCAGCTGCAGCCAAAGCCCGTAAGGAAGCTAGATTTGCTGAATTACGCAAAAAAAATCGTACTCGTGCTGGTGGATTTGGTCGCTCGACAAACAAACCTAAAGGACCCGGTTCGTGGAACTCGAATCGTTAAAGCTCGATCATTATCGTAATTATTCAGATTTAACGCTGGAATTCAGCTCGGGTGTGAATGTTTTTCTTGGTGAAAATGCGCAAGGAAAAACAAACTTATTAGAAAGTATTTATGTATTGGCACTTGCAAGGTCACATAGAACCAGTAGTGACAAAGACTTGGTCCAATGGCAAGCAAAAGAAGCAACTATCAGTGGCCGGGTTAAACGTTCTATTAGTGAGACCCCGCTGTCGCTCCATTTTTCTAATAAGGGTAAAAAAGCACGGGTTAATCATCTTGAACAATCAAAGCTGTCGCATTATATCGGGCAACTCAATGTCATTTTGTTTGCACCAGAAGATCTTGAGCTGGTTAAAGGGGCGCCAAGCGTACGTCGCCGTTTTATTGACATGGAGTTTGGCCAAATGAACCCCTTGTATTTGTATAATACGACACAATACAAGCGGATTTTAAAAGAAAGAAATGCTTATCTTAAGCGTTTGCAACTTAAACAGACAACGGACACAGTATTCTTGGATGTATTGAGTGAACAATTGGTTGATGTAGGTTCACAAATTTTAATTGCACGTCAAGAATTTTTGAACAAATTAGAATTGGCTGCACAACCAATTCACGCTGAAATATCTGATCAGCGTGAAGCTTTGAAATTACGATATATGAGTTCGGTTGATTTTGCTTCAGATGCTAGTCTTGAAGAGGTGAAATCGGTATTCGCTGATGCATTGTCACGTCAGCGTTCACGTGAAATTATGCAAGGATCGACAATGGTTGGCCCTCATCGCGACGAATTACAATTTGATGTTAATGGGAATAATGTTGCTATTTTTGGTTCACAAGGACAGCAACGAACAACGGCGTTGGCTATTAAATTAGCCGAAATTGATTTAATGCAACAAGAAACTGGGGAGTATCCAGTATTGCTTCTCGATGATGTACTTAGTGAACTTGATGCCAGTCGGCAGACACATTTATTATTGGCAATTCAAGATAAGGTGCAAACATTTATCACTGCACCAACACTCAGCGATATTGCACGGCAACTCATTCGAAAACCACGTGTGTTTCATGTGAAACAAGGAGTGATTACACTCGAAAACGACACATAGGTTAAATCAATGAATTGATTTTGCTATGTGATGATAATAGATAGTACATAAAGGATACAAAATGGCAGAAAATAACGAAAATATAGATCAAGAATTAGAATCAGTTGATGATATTATTACTGATGACGAAGAAATCCGACACGCTAGCACGGTTGATGCGAAGGCCGGTGATTATAATGCTGATCAAATTCAAGTATTGGAAGGCTTAGAGGCTGTTCGTAAGCGTCCCGGAATGTATATAGGAACGACTACAGCCCAAGGTTTGCATCATTTGGTGTGGGAGATTGTCGACAACGGTATTGATGAAGCGTTGGCAGGATTTGCTTCCCACATAACGGTAACAATCGAAAAAGATAATTCAATTACTGTAACAGATGATGGACGAGGTATTCCGGTTGATATCCAAACAAAAACAGGGAAACCCGCGCTAGAGACTGTGTTTACCGTGCTTCACGCTGGTGGAAAGTTTGGTGGCGGCGGGTATAAAGTATCTGGTGGATTGCATGGTGTTGGTGCTTCTGTTGTTAATGCGTTGTCAACCGACTTAGATGTTAAAGTGGTTCGTGATAATAAAGTTTACTATATGGACTTCAAAGTTGGTCGTGTTCACACAACTATGAGAACCTTAGACGAGGAACCAACGATTGAACGCGGCACAATTGTTCACTTTAAGCCTGATACTGATATTTTTCGCGAGACAACAACTTATAATTACAAGACTTTGTTGACACGTGTGCGCGAGTTGGCCTTTTTAAATAAAGGATTACGTATTTCGATTGCTGACAAACGTTTAGAAGAACCAATCAAAGAGAGCTTCCATTTTGAAGGTGGTATTAAAGAATATGTTCAATACCTAAACGAAGATAAGCAAGTTATTTTTCCTGAACCGGTTTATGTTGAGGGTGAGGAAAATGGAATTGTCGTTGAAGCTGCTTTACAATACACAACTGACATAAAAGACAGTTTGCGTACTTTTGCAAACAATATTAATACTTATGAAGGCGGGACGCATGAAACCGGCTTTAAAACAGCATTGACACGTGTGATTAATGATTATGCACGTAAAAGTGGTCAAATTAAAGACGGTGCGGAAAGTTTGACTGGTGAAGATGTTCGTGAAGGAATGACAGCGATTGTTTCTATCAAGCATCCAGATCCACAATTTGAGGGACAAACTAAGACCAAACTAGGCAATTCTGATGCGCGTCAAGCCACAGATCGCATGTTCTCAGAAACATTTAGTCGTTTCATGATGGAAAACCCAAATGTTGCTAAACAAATTGTTGAAAAAGGTGTCTTGGCTCAAAAAGCACGTTTAGCAGCTAAACGTGCTCGCGAAATGACGCGTAAACAATCTGGTTTGGAGATTGGTAATCTACCCGGAAAGTTGGCAGATAACACATCAAATGACCCTGCCATTTCAGAATTGTTCATCGTTGAGGGTGACTCTGCCGGTGGTTCTGCTAAGCAAGGACGAAACCGTGTAACACAAGCTATTTTGCCAATTCGTGGTAAAATTTTGAACGTTGGGAAAGCTTCACTGGAACGTGTTTTGGCTAACGAAGAAATTCGCTCGCTCTTTACAGCTATGGGCACTGGCTTTGGGGATGATTTTAATGTTGAAAAAGCTAACTATCATAAAGTTATTATTATGACTGATGCGGATGTTGATGGCGCACATATTCGTACGTTACTTTTGACATTATTTTATCGCTATATGCGACCTTTGGTTGATGCTGGCTATATTTATATTGCTCAGCCACCTTTGTATGGCGTTGCTTTAGGCAACAACAAATCAATGACTTACTTGGATTCTGATGAAGAACTTGAGTCATATTTGTCGCAATTGCCATCCAATGTTAAGCCAAAAGTGCAACGATACAAGGGACTTGGAGAAATGGATTATGATCAATTAGCTGATACGACCATGGATGCTCAGAACCGTCGTTTATTACGTGTTGATCCAGCTGATGCTGAAGAAGCTGAAGCAGTTATTGACATGTTGATGGGTGGCGATGTGCCTCCACGTCGAAAGTTTATTGAAGATAATGCAGTCTTTGTTGAAAATTTGGATATTTAATCCAAGTGTGTTTAGTATTGAATTTAAAAACACAATATAAAAGTCATAAAATATTTGCGAGGAGTAAATAAGTAATGTCTGAGTTAAACGACAGCCGTATTAAAAATGCGAATTTGTCAGAACAAATGAAAACGTCATTCTTGTCATATGCCATGTCTGTTATTGTGGCACGTGCACTGCCAGATGTGCGCGATGGCATGAAGCCGGTACATCGACGAATTCTGTATTCAATGATTGAACAGGGAAACACACCAGATAAGCCACACAAAAAGTCGGCTCGTATTGTTGGGGATGTAATGGGTAAATATCACCCCCACGGAGATTCTGCAATTTATGAGTCAATGGTCCGGATGGCACAACCTTTTTCATACCGACACATGTTAATTGACGGTCACGGAAACTTTGGTTCTGTCGATGGCGACGGTGCTGCTGCTATGCGGTATACGGAAGCTCGTTTGAGTAAAGTCGCCATGGAAATGGTTCGTGATTTAAACAAAGATACAGTTAATTTTATTCCCAACTATGATGGTGAGGAACGCGAACCGGAAGTATTACCAGCACGTTTTCCAAATTTGTTGGTTAACGGGGCCACCGGAATTGCTGTTGGAATGACAACGAACATTCCAACTCATAACCTTGCTGAAGTGATTTCTGCGCTTCATATTTTGATGAATAATCCAGAGGCTACCACAGCCGACCTGATGGAAGCATTACCTGGACCCGATTTTCCCACTGGTGGTATTGTTATGGGAAAGTCAGGTATTCGTCGTGCATATGAAACTGGACGTGGCACTGTAACTGTACGTGCAAAAGTAGATATTGAGCAACTTAAATCAGGTAAAGAGCAGATTGTTGTAACTGAGCTACCTTACGCCGTTAACAAGGCGCGTTTAATTGAGCGTATATCTGAATTAGCACGTGATAAAAAGATAGAAGGCATCACAGGAATTCGCGATGAATCCGATCGTGAAGGCTTACGAATTTCTATTGATGTTCGTCGCGATGCTTCGGCAAGTGTCATTTTAAATAATCTATATAAGCAAACATTATTGCAGACTAGTTTTAGCTTTAATATGTTGGCGATTGATCACGGTGCGCCTAAGACAATGAGTTTGAAAGAGATACTTGTTGCTTATCTGGCACATCAACGTGAAGTTATCCGTCGTCGTACAGTATTTGAATTACAAAAGGCACAAGCGCGCGCACATATTTTAGAAGGTTTACGCATTGCGCTTGATCATATAGACGAAATTATCACAATTATCCGTTCGTCAAAGACCTCTGAGGAGGCTAAAACTCGTTTAATTAATGGTTATGCTTTATCTGATAAACAAGCACAAGCTATCTTGGACATGCGTTTGGTTCGTTTGACTGGCTTGGAACGTGACAAGATTGAAGAAGAATATCAAAAACTTGTTGCTCTGATTGCTGATTTGAAAGATATTTTGGCGCATGAAGAACGTGTTGATGAAATTATTTATAATGAGCTACTAGAAATCCAAACAAAGTTTGGTGACAAGCGTCGCACAGAATTGCAGGTTGGTGACGTTCTAAGTATTGAAGATGAAGATTTGATTGAAGAAGAAGATGTAATCGTAACATTGACTAATAGTGGTTACATCAAACGCGTTGCAACTGGAGAGTTTAAGGCACAAAATCGAGGTGGTCGTGGTGTTCAGGGTATGAATGTTCATGATGAGGATTTTGTTGACCAGATGATCTCTACATCAACGCATGATACTTTGTTGTTCTTTACTAATAAGGGTAAAGTCTACCGTATGAAAGGCTATGAAGTACCAGAATATGGTCGCCAAGCGAAGGGAATCCCAGTTGTTAATCTTTTGAATTTTGAAGGAAATGAAAAAATTCAAACCGTTATCAATGTTCGTGGGGAAGCCGGTGAAAGCAATGATTACCTATTCTTTGTAACTCGTTTGGGTGTTGTCAAGCGTACAGCGGTAAAGGAATTTGCAAATATTCGTACGAATGGACTAAAAGCCTTAACTTTGCATGATGATGATGAAGTACTATCTGTTCAAATTACTGATGGTACGCAAAATATTATTATTGCGACACACAATGGTTATTCAGTTAGTTTTGCTGAAAACGATGTACGTGTTATGGGACGTTCAGCTGCTGGAGTCCGTGGTATTCGCCTTCGCGAAGGGGATCTAGTGGTTGGTTCTGACGTGTTGGAAAAAGATCATAATGTTTTGATCATCACGGAAAAAGGTTACGGAAAGCAAACACCAGTGAGCGAATATCCAATCAAGGGTCGTGGCGGTAAAGGAATTAAAACGGCAAATATCACCGAGAAAAATGGTCCCCTTGCTGGAATGACTATTGTCAGTGGCCAAGAAGATATTATGGTTACGACGACACAAGGTGTAATGATTCGTTTTAATGTTGATTCTGTCAGTCAGACAGGACGTGCAACACTGGGTGTACGTTTGATTCGCTTAGAAGGTAATGCCAAAGTGGCTACGTTAGCAAAAGTAGAACACGAGGAAGTGCTAGAGGATGTTTCACGTGAAACATCTGATAAGGCACCGTTGGATGAGCAACAAATTGACCAAGTTTCAGAACTATTAGATCGTGCACAAGACGATACTGATAAATAACAAAAAATAAACCAACAGGACGTTAGTAGCCTGTTGGTTTATTTTTTTATAAAAGATAGAACAATTGAAAACTTGGTAGAAAACAAATAGTATAACAACTAATTTTCATAATGTTATAATACATTAAAATTAAGGAGTAGTGATTATGAGCATATACGATTATTTTGCAACCTTAGAAAACGGAGAAACTTATTCACTTAATAAGCTAGCCAATCATCCAGTAGTGATTGTTAATACTGCTACGAAGTGCGGCTATGCACCACAATTTGGTGAGTTAGAAAAATTATATAAGAAGTATAAAGATAAGGGACTAGTAATTTTAGGCTTTCCATCTAATCAATTCAAACAAGAGTTAGAAACCGCATCACAAGCAGCCCAAGCATGTCAACTTACTTATGGTGTAACTTTTCCAATGCATCAACTAGTTGCCGTGAATGGTAAAAACACAGATCCTTTGTTTAAATATTTGAAAGAGAATTCAAAAGGAATGCTGGGTAGTAGCACAATCAAATGGAATTTTACAAAGTTTTTAGTGGATAAGGAGGGAAACGTCGTAAAACGCTATGCCCCAAAAACAGAACCCAAGGATCTTGAAGAAGATATTGAAGATGTTTTATGAATGTCACGCATTCCGGTAAAAACCTTAAGTATGTATTGTTGGTGTCTTAAACTGGATCAAATGGTGTTGGAATTTACGTGTCACCGGTAACAGTGTACCATCTGTTAATTCAATTATTTTTTCTGACTTTAAGTATTGCTTGATAAAGTCACGATTAATACAAAATGATGCATGAATCTGTATGAAGTTTTCATGGCTTGAAGCAATGGTTTTGATTGTATTTCGAATTTTGCTTACACCATTCTTTGTGAAAACATTGATATAATGTGTACCCTTATTACTGGAGACATAAGAAAGATGGTTGAGGTCGAATTGGACGAGGTGTGCACCATTGCGTATAGTAATCAGGTTAGGAGATTTTTTATCGTATCGTTTAAGTACTTGATCAGCTGTGTAAATAGCCGACTTGAGTTGTTGTGCGAACGCAGACTCAGGTTGTGATTTGTCAATAAAGTCCAATGCACTGATGTGATGTTGAAATGTGTGCCATGATAATTCACAATGAGTTGTGACAATAATAATCGGTGAAATAATATCATTCTTGCGAATTAGTTGCGCAGTTTGAAGACCTGCATAAATGACGTCTTTAATTTCAAGATCCAGTAAAATAATCTTCGGGGTTTTATCTTTTAGCACTGCAGATAATAAATTGGCAGGCGAAGTGAACGTGTGAATATGTTGTATATACTGTTTAATACGCTTTTGTTGTGTAATGTCGTCTTCTAGCAGATAAATCATTGTGAAGTTCTCCGATAGTAAGCGTCTGCGTAAAATTCCGATTCATCAAAGTAGCATGCATCGAAATCGTAGGCATCCGCGCCATGTACTGTTCTACAAAGGTTAATCCAATACCAGAGTGACCCGGTTTCGTTGAGAAACCATTTTTGTTCATGTTTGAAAGGGTCACATTCTGATTAATGGTATTTGTAATACTGACAATATGATAATCGTTATCTGACAAAATAGATAAAATGACCTTCCTTTCGATGCTGTTTATGGCTCCCTCAATGGCATTATCAAGCAAAATACCAATAGTTCGATAAAGATCTAGCGTCACAGTCATATTGAACTTTTCTGCAATATCGACTTTAAAAAATAGACCACTATCAATAGCATATTGATTTTTGACAACGAGTAAACTACGTAGGTTTAAATCGGTGATCAATTGAAGATTTAAAGTTGGTGAAAGAGGTAAAGCACTAGTACTTTCTGATAAGAAAGAATGATAGACTTCTTCTATTTCACATAAATTTTTGGTATCAATCGCTAGAGCTAAACTGGCAAGTATATTTTTATAGTCATGTTGAAAATGTCTGTAGGACGAACAAATTTGCTCCAGTTTCGTAACATATGTCTGTGTGGCGCGACTTTCATATTCGTGTTGTGTGCGTAATTGCTGAAAATACCTGCAGAGGGGGTAGATCATGATAATTAGTAAAAAAATAAATGTTAATTCAACTAACCAGATAGAATCTAAGAACATATTGATAGGTATCGTAATTGATAAATTCAGAGTAGGGTTCATTTTGAAAGTCTTTCGTTTGTATAATAATAGAGGATTATGTAAATAAATTACAAATACTTTGCTAATCGTATAATACGAAATAAATTTTCGAAAAGCTTATTTTGAATTCATAGCGTTGTCGGTTTAATTGCTAATTAATCCATGAGTTTTAAAATTGGATATAATTAGGGTGAGAATTATATTTTCTTAATTCGGAAAGGAATTTGTGACAGCATATGTGAGCATTCTGCTGACTGTTTACATTTGTTAGGTCATTATTTATAGAATGATTTTTTTCTTAAATGCAACTATGCAACCACAGAAATCAGGAATTGAGCATGCGCAATTAAAACGCGCCGATCTTTTTCGAGCACATGGAGAACAGTTTAAAATTGTGCTTCGCGAATGGGATCCTCTTTTGCATGAAAACATGAAAGCAACCAGCTTAAAATCCTTCGAGGTGATTAACATGTTTGATTATTTTCAGGAAGCAACTGAGGTATCCGATCAGACGATAACAGTTGATAATCTAGATTTTGGTGTGGCTAACACGCATAGAGTTGAAGAGCTTAAAAAAAATCGTTATCTTATTTACGATATAAATCAACAGCTTATTGCTCGTGTTAATTATCGGACTGATCAAAAGCAAGTGGCATCTACTGAGTTGTTTGATGGTTTTGGTAATTTATATTGTGTTAATATGTATGATTCTCGAGGCTTTGTTTCTCTATCTCAATGGTACACACCTGATAATAAGATTGGTTCCGAAACATGGCAAAGTCCGGAAGGAAGAACGGTTTTAGAAGCATTTAACAAAATCAATAGTGATGGATCGGTTGAAAAAGTTTGTTGGCGGTTGATAAGTAGGGTAGGCGAAATCCATATTTTTGATACACTTGAGCAAGTAACCTTGCACTTTTTAAATTTGCTTAATGATGAGTACTGGTCAAAAAATGAACCAAATATTTTTATATTAGATCGTGCACATTTAGCTCAAACTGTATTGCGTTATTTGGATAAACCATCGTACAATGTACTTTTTTTGCATAATTCTCATGCTAGTGACGCGAGTCATCCTGAAAAGGGCATATTAAATAATAATTATGAGTATAGTTTGTTTAATATTAACGTCTATGATGCTGTGGTTAGCGCTACGGAAAGGCAAAAAAATGATATTCGCAGTCGATTCAAACCAACCACGAAACTATTTACAATTCCAGTTGGCGTTATACCAATGAAACAGTTACAACAGCAACGTGTGCCTATGGCAGAGCGAACATTTGGTAAAGTCGTGGCATTGGCACGTAAAGCACCAGAAAAACAACTTGACCAATTAGTAAAAGCGGTTGCGTATGCGCGCCAGCAAGTGCCACAAATAACGCTTGATTTATATGGGTACAAGGATCCAACCAATAATTTTCTTGCTGAACGTTTGATTGAGTCAGCCATTAGAGAAAATAATTTAGAAAACATTGTGACATTGCATGATTATACTAATCAGGTTGCATTGGTCGAACAAGACGCGCAAGTTTTTGGTGTTACTTCAAGTATGGAAGGGTTTAATTTATCGCTGATGGAAGCGTTGGCACAGGGAGACATTGGGGTAACTTACGATGTCAACTATGGTCCAAATGCAATTATTAATGAGGGAAAAAATGGTTACATCGTGCCTCTAAATGATTACAAATCTATGGGTGAAGCGTTAATTCACATCTTCAAAGAGCCACGTCTCATGCAACAACTCAGCGACACATCCTATGAAATGTCTTATCGATATAGTTCTGACACGGTGTGGGCACAATGGTGTTTACTTTTGGTCGATGCAAAAAAAATGTGGCCAGTCAAACAAGCTAATTATTTTCATATGACGATTAATGATCTAAAGGGTGCGGATGAGGAGAGTGAATCATGAATTATTTCATTTCGGAGAATGCATTTGAATTTAACTCCGGTACTGAATTTTCTCAGGCTGCTCGCACATCGATGTATAATTCATTTGGCAATTTAACGTTATTTGTTACACGGAATTATACACCAGTATTCCATCGGACAATTAAAACCCTTGGGTTAAATGACCATCAAGTTTTGAATATGTATGATTTTTTCCAAGAGGCGACGCGGGTTAGCCGAGCCAAACAAAATTTACGCGAATCTGTCACAATTCCTAAAAAAAGATACGTCATTGAAAGTCCTAATCCCGACCAATCATTGATCCTAAATGAGGGACGCACTGTTGCTAAGGTAAATGTCATGCCGGCGACAGTTGCGCTAATGGGTAATGTTGAATACTTTGATCGCTTTGATCATATTGTTGCACGTGACGAATGGGACTATCGTGGTTTTAAGTCGTCAACCGCTTATTTTCATCCAAATGGTGAAGTTAGTCTGCAAAAATTCTATACTCCTGTTGGGAAAGTTGTTTTAGAGATCACACATATGAATGTCCAAGGGCATTTGATGCCAACGATGTATAAGTTGATTAATTATTGTGGTGCAAATTACCGGTTTAATACAGAAAATGAATTATTTACCTTTTTTATGAACGAGCAACTGAAACAAAATCCTGGGACTATAATTTTAGAAAGAGCTAGTATGTTGAATACCATACCGGGAATAAAAAGTACAAAAGGAAAATATTTTTATTTGCATAGTTCACATACAAATTTGAAGGGACAATTGTTGACAACATTAGTTGAATTGATGCGCGGGGCACTAGATTTTACCGGTATTATTGTGGCCACGAAACAACAACAGCAAGATATGCAGCCATTAACAACACTACCCGTGTTGGCTGCACCAGATACGATTGTCAAAGAAAATAAAACAAATTTATTGGCCAATTGTAAATCACATAAAATTTTAGTATTGGGCCGAATTGCCAAAGAAAAACAACCACAAGATGCGCTGTATATCCTAAAAAGCGTGCAAGCTAGTGTAGCAGATGCGACGCTAGAATTTCGGGGTTACAGTACTGATCGGCAGCTATTAAATGAGTTAGATTTATTAATTGAACAACTAGGGTTAAAAAATACTGTTACATTTGGTAACTATGTTGTTGGTAAAATGTTGGATGATGTAATAGAAGGAGCGCAAGTATTGCTATCAACCGTACCAACTGAAGGGAACGGTATGCAAAATATTGAAGCGATGTCGCATGGACTTCCTGTAATCGCGTATAATGTTAATTATGGACCAAATACATACATGTCAAATGAACAACTTGTACCAATTGGTAATTATGATCAGGCTGCAAACAGAATAGTTTCGCTATTTCAAGATGATAAGCAATGGCAAGAGGCTAGCATATTAGCGTCCCAACAAGCACAATTATTTACCAAAGATAGTGTTTATAAGCAGTGGCAAGATTTGAACTTGCAATGAGTTAAATATGATTTAGTCTAAAATCAGGAGAATTGATCTCCGTACATATGAGGTACTTTCGATGAGAATTCACATTATGCCAAACTGGAGCGAACTTGGCGTAGAGATACCACAATTTAATGACAGCATCCATCAAGCACAATTATTTTTAGAACAAGGACAAGAAGTTGCCTTCATCTTGTGTGATTATCTACCCAAATTGCGTGGTATATTGTCAAACAAAAATATTGATAAAGCTACCGTTTGGTCAGCGTTTGATGTATTACAACATATTGACTTGTCAGCGCCACGACCTGTGGCATTAAATGACTTTACTTGGCCGGATTATGCAGAGTTTATGACGTTGACCGATCGAATTCTAGTCAACGTTTCTGGCCAGCACTACGCGACAATTTGGAGTGATCAATTATCATTTGACCATATTGACTTGTTTGCTGACGATATGATGACGCAACAATTAATCATTGATGATCGAGGATTTGTATCAAAAGTTATCGTATTTGATGAGGGTAATCAAGTTCGAACAGACTACTTGACCCCTAGTGGTGATATTGCGTTGCAAGAGGATGAACTGACTGGTCTTGTAACAACGCAACAGTTGTGGACAGAGCAGACACAATTTTCTAATATGACGGTATTGATTCATGAACTCGTAAGTTATTACTTGAATAAAATACCCGATGATGAAAATATAATTATTTCTCCAAGCGTAACTACTGGTGAAATACTTGAGGATATTGCTATCAAACAACCAATAATTGTCAGCGTACAAAATAATTTTGTTGAAGTAGGCAAGGAATTGGGAAAAATTAGCGATTTTATTGTTACGGACAATGAGCGACATCAACAACAAGTAATAGCATTTGATGGTGAAACAAAGGAAGTTGCTATCGTTCCACCATACGCAACAGATATGGTGGAAAACGAACATCTCCAGAGTCCACTGGTAAGTCTATTTATTTCAGCACATAATTTATCTGTTGCACAACAAACGATAGTTATTGCTGCATTAATTAATATTATTAATGAATATGACACGACGACAGTTGTATTTGAAACTTCTGATAAAACTTCAGCAATGCAAAAACAAATTCATGAAGCAAGTTTAAAAGCTAAAAATGAGCATGGCTTGGTAGATCAGGACAGTCAAATGGCCTTTAAATCACGTTTTCATTTCTTGGAGACTCAAAATGAAGAACAACTTGTGCGTTATATGAAACACACACAAATCCTAATTGATTTGGATAATGAACCAAATCAATTCTTACAAACCGTGGCAATTAATTTTTCTATACCACAAATTAACAGCGCGGAAACAGTCTACCTTGAGCCTGATAAAAATGGTAAAGTATTGGCAGACTTTGCAGAGTTAGACAAAGCAATAAGTTTCTTTTTGGATAATAAAAAGCATTTTGAAATAGCACAAGAAGTATCCGCAGACATACAAGCGGAATATACTAGTGAAATGCTATGGATTAAATGGCAGCAAGTATTCAACAAAATCAAAAGTAAGATGAATAACTAAATAATTTGATGCAATGACAGGTGAAAAATGACAATATCAATTTTACAAATTGGCGCAGAAAACTGGGCACCATATATTACTGATAAGCTCGATTGGCACCATACATCAGTACTGGACCTACCTACTTTTTTAGCCATGCAAAGGGATCCGTACGTATTAGAACAAACCTATGTGTTGCTCACAGATGATCATCTTGAAAGCACGCTGCTATCCAGTCAAATTAATGAATGGCCTGCATTACGAGTGATTTATTTTGCTCATGAAGTAGCGTCTGATTTTCAAAAAATTCTTGATGAGCGACGCGCTTTTCGTATTGAAGAAAATACACCAGAAAATGTTGAAAAAAGAATAGTTACTGATATGGATACCAGCCAATATGGTTTTTCGACACGCTTTAGCGCCGAACAATTTATTCCTTATGTGCCTGAAGGAATTCATTTGCAACGACAAGGAGATTTTTCAACACAATTTGAAGGTGAATTTGGAGAAGATTGGCAACAATTAGGAACACTAAAGGCTGGTACAAGTGATTTTCAAAGTGGTCGGGCAAACGAGGTATGGTTGGAATACAATCATACAGAGAAAGCTGAACCGGCCTTGCTATTTGTGTTTTATAAAAATGGTGAAGTATTGACTCAACAGTTGATAGCTGGTCAATCATTGCGCCAATTGACAACTGTAGCGCCCCCTGAAGATTACGAAAATTATGAAATCTTGGTTTTGGGTAAAGGTCAGGGAACCATTGATTTTTACGTCATTCACCAAAGAGCCTCTCGACATGGGTTGGGACATTTGCTACCAGGTGGAACGTGGCAGCTTACCAAAGAAAATGAAGAAGTGTTAAGTTACTTTAATCCCGGAGATCGTCAAAAACCACTGATTGTCAGTTTTGCGGATACGAGGCTTCATGTTGATGGGTTTGAAATGCAAGAAGCGTTAAATCGTCTAGGAACACCATATTTATTGTTTACAGATGCGCGTGTACAGGGTGGCGCATTTGATATTGGAACAGCAGAATATGAAGCGACCATCATTAGAATAATTAAGCAAAAAATGAAAACATTAGGACTACGTGCCGAAGATCTTATTTTGATGGGTGCTTCTATGGGTAGTTACCCTGCTTTGTACTACGCTGCTGATCTTAACCCCGCTGCTGTTGTCATTGCAAAACCAATTGTTAATTTGGGCACATTCACTGCTGGATCAACTATTTCACGTGGCTTTGATTATGGTTGGCGTTTAGATGTACGACGTTATTTGAGTGGCTATGTTAGGCCTGATGATAACGTAGCCATGAATGAAAAGTTATGGGAACACATTGAGAATACGAACTGGACAAATATCAAAGTGGCTTTATTTTCGATGTCTCAAGATGAATATGATGGTCAGAGCTTAGGTCAATTATTAGATTTCTTTGCCAAGCATAATGTCCCAGTAAAGCATGAAAGTGAAGAAGGGCAACATACGGAGAAACTTGATGAAATGGTTGACTTCATGATGACTAATTTAAATGTATTACAAAACACTATGCGAGCGGAGGGTGAATAATGCAATATCAAATTTATTGGACACCCAATACTGAACTGCTGGGACTTCAAGGGGCAACAGTTGACTTCAGGTCGTTGAATGAAGTGTATTATGAAAATTATTTTTTACCAAGTGGAGAGGTTGTTGCGAGATGGCATTCTACATACAACAGAATGAGTGGTCAACCGGTGGTGAAGGCAGACTTGCCCCAGCTGTCACACGGTGAGACATATGTGATAGAGCGTCATATTGATGCCAGTGACCGGATGTTTGCCTATTTGGTGGTGACTTTTTTTGATCAGCAATACCAGCCAATTGCTACTTTCAGTGAAAATACTGAAAGACTGTTGATCAATACACCAGATGAATATGCTTTCTATGTTATTGATTTAGTTTCTGCAGGAAGCGGACATTTTACATTTCATAATTTCGATATTCGCATAAAAAGGGCTGGTATTTTGCGAGAAGACGACCAAGAAATAGCGCCACAATTATATAATTATTTGCACCAGCCAGAGAAAGTGACGAGTAAAGTATTACGGGTTATTTTTTCAGAGCCAGAAGAAGCGGTAACTGACTATGTCACGAAAAAAATAAAAACAACGCAACAAGCCGTATTATTTGTTGCAAGTGGCACACTAAAAGCAGGTTATTATCGTCAGTTAGAACTAATATCAGGCATTAAAACTGCACGAAAACAGGCTAAGGCGCACAGTCTTGAGTTTGTTGGTTATGGACCAATATCTAGTTACGCTGCCCTCTATTATCAGCAACAAATTAAAAAGAGTGTGGCCATAATTAGCGAAGATATTTTATTGTCCCCTGGAAAGTCAGAATGGACAATTGAACGTAGCGTTGATGGCGTCAGCTATCTTACTAGTTCGATAATGCCCAACACTCAACTTGATCTAATCATTTCACATCCAAAATATGAGCGATTAGAAACACTGACATATGAGACGCCAACGCCTGAAGAATATGAGCAGCAATTGTTGTATGAGGCAGCACATCCAAAACCTGGCGCATTCTCTAAGCTTTTTGGTCAAAAAAACAAATGATAAGTTATTTATAACCAACAAAAAAGAGCCAAACATTTACTTGTTTAGCTCTTTTTCTGTTGGTTTTTTAAGGTAACAGTAGCTATACTCGTTAATTGGTTAGTAATATTTTCTGTAATTTTAACATGCCATACTTGAAGTGAATGACCAATATTAACTGGGGTTGCAGTGGCAATCAAAATTCCTTTGCTTACTGGTTTTAAATGGTGTGTTTGGATATCGACACCAACAGGAAATTGATTATCAGATAAAGCTTCTTTTGCACCTAATGAGGCTGCTGTTTCAGCTAATAAGGCGTTAATACCACCATGAACAATGCCATAAGGTTGCATAATTTTATCAGTGACAGCTAACTCAACAACTGTTTTATCAGCAGACAATATGGTGGTTTTTAATTCTAAAAGTTCTATAATATTCATAATAACTAATTTCCTTTCTGAATGGAGTATAACAAATGACAACTTGGAGCGCTATTAAGAAGTACGACGAGATTCTTTTTGAAAAAAATAGTGATGGCAAAAATCCTGGAAAAATTGCTAAAATTACGATGAACGACGTCGCAACACACAATGCTTTTACACCGGGGATGGTATCTGAAATGATAGATGCTTTTACAATTGCACGAGATAACGCTCAAATTGGTGTGATTATTTTAACTGGTGCTGGAGATAAAGCTTTCTCCTCAGGTGGGAACCAAAAAGTACGTGGTAATGGTGGGTATGTTGGTTCTGATGGCATTCCTCGTTTAAATGTTTTGGACTTGCAACGACTAATGCGTATTATTCCTAAGCCGATTATTGCTATGGTCAAGGGTTGGTCTGTCGGCGGTGGAAACGTATTGCAATTGGTTGCTGATCTGACTATTGCTGCTGACAATGCTAAATTTGGTCAAACAGGACCAATGGTAGGCTCGTTCGATGCTGGATATGGTTCAGGCTATTTAGCTCGAGTAATAGGGCATAAGCGTGCCAAGGAGGTATGGTTCTTGAATCATTTCTATACCGCTGAGGAAGCCTATCAAATGAATTGGATTAATAAAGTGGTGCCAATAAATGGAGTAGAAGACGCCACAATTGAATGGGCTGATGAACTATTAACTAAGTCGCCAACTGCTCTCCGCTTCATTAAAGCGGCGATGAATGCCGATACAGATGGACTTGCAGGCTTACAGCAATTTGCTGGGGATGCCACTATGCTGTACTATACATCAGACGAGGCTAAAGAAGGTCGTGATTCATTCAAAGAAAAGCGCGATCCTGATTTTGATCAATTCCCAAAGTTCCCATAAATAACGGAGGTTTAACACGTATGACCTTAAAAATTGCGATTGCACAAATTGATATAGCACTGGGGAAACCAGCCATTAATGAGCAAACAGTAATCGAGTATGCTCAGAAAGCTGCAGCAGTCGAGGCTGATATTTTAGTTTATCCTGAAATGTGGAATACGGGGTATGATCTCCTTAATTTGGAGACCGTATCTGATCCTCAAGGACAAAGAAGCGTTAATTTGTTGCGTGATCTCGCTAAAAAATATCATCTCAACATTGTTGGTGGTTCTGTGGCAACAGCCCAAGCAGAGAACAAATTTTACAACACGATGTTTGTTTTCAATGACAAAGGCGAACAAGTTAGTGAATACAATAAGTTACATTTATTTGGACTAATGAATGAAGAGAAATTCATGTCAGCGGGCAATAAAACAAATCTTTTTAATTTGGCGGATGTACCATCTGCCGGTGCCATTTGCTATGATATTCGCTTTCCAGAGTGGTTACGTACTATGATGAGTCAAGGGCCACAAGAAATTTTGTATATCGTTGCCGAATGGCCAATTCAACGAATAAAACAATGGCAACTTTTGCTGCAAGCACGAGCTATTGAAAATCAAACATTTGTGGTCGCTGCGAATCGTGTAGGTCGAGATAACGACAATACATTTGGTGGTCGTTCATTAATTATTGACCCACTAGGAAATATTGTCCAACAAGCAAGCGATGACAAAGTGGAATTATTAGTAGCAGAAATTAATATTAATGATGAAAAAGCTATTCGAGGAGAAATCCCAGTGTTTAGCGATCGTCGTCCAGAACTTTACAGATAAGGTGAATAACGTATGCATTTTGAAGAATCCGACTTACTTAAAACACTACCTAAACAATTTTTTGCAACACTTGTTGCCAAAGTGAATGCGAAAATTGCTGCCGGCAAAGATGTGATTAACTTGGGGCAAGGGAACCCTGATCAACCTACCCCTGAGTATATTGTTGAATCTTTACAAGCGGCTGCAGAAAATCCGGCTGATCACAAATATTCATTATTTCGCGGTGAAGAACGTTTTAAGAAAGCCATTGCAGAATTTTATGCTGATGAGTATGGCGTGTCAATCGACCCAGAAACAGAAGTAGCTATATTAGCCGGCTCGAAAATTGGTTTGGTTGAGCTGCCGTGGGCATTAATGAATCCTGGGGAAACATTATTATTACCAGATCCTGGGTACCCTGATTATTTATCTGCCGCAGCATTGGGGCGCGTAAATTATGAAGCAGTACCTTTAAAGCAAGAAAATAATTTTTTGGTTGATTATGAAGCGATTCCAAACTCAGTAGCTGAAGCAGCTAAGTTTTTATATTTAAACTATCCTAACAATCCAACTGGCGCAATTGCAACTTCAGAATTTTACCAACAAACTGTGCGTTTTGCAGAAGAAAATCAGGTTGGTATTGTATCTGATTTTGCCTATGGGGCAATCGGCTATGATGGCCATAAGCCACTATCATTTCTACAAACAGAAAATTCAAAAAGTGTTGGAATTGAAACATATACTTTCTCAAAAACGTTCAATATGGCGGGGTGGCGAG
The DNA here is from genome assembly GCF_000014445.1 of Leuconostoc mesenteroides subsp. mesenteroides ATCC 8293. Taxonomy (NCBI): domain Bacteria; kingdom Bacillati; phylum Bacillota; class Bacilli; order Lactobacillales; family Lactobacillaceae; genus Leuconostoc; species Leuconostoc mesenteroides. The sequence goes on from NC_008531.1 coordinate 21,732, forward strand.
TAGGATTTGCTGTTGGAAATGCAGAGATGATTGAAGCGCTTAATCTAATTCAAGATCATTTATTCGTTTCATTATTCCCAGCGGTTCAAGATGCAGCAATTGAGGCCTTAACAAATAGAGCAGCGCGTGAAAAAGCTGTTACAGATCTGACCAATCTATATCAACGTCGTCGTGATGTATTTATTAATGCAGTTCGAGAATTTGGTTGGGAACCTTACGTTCCGCGGGGAGCCTTTTATGTGTTGATGCCTGTACCTAAAGGCTATACGTCGAGTGAGTTTGCAGATTTACTATTAGAAGAAGCTAATGTTGCTGTAGCTGATGCATCTGGATTTGGTAAGGGTGGGCAAGGTTATATACGTGTCGGATTAACAATTGTTGAAGAACGTTTAGCTGAAGCTGCAAAACGAATTAGTAAGTTACCTATATTTTCAAAGTAAGCTGGAGACAGCTTATTTTTTTATTTTCATAAAAAACGAACGTTATTGACTTGTTACTGGAAATAAACAATACAGATACGATTAATAGTTTGCGAAATAAGAAAAAGGACAAGTAAAAAAAACAAGTAAAAAAAGTAGTTGACGAGGGGGAATAAAGTTGGTATATTAGTATATGTTCCGACGGAGCGAAGCGACGCAAAGCGTTGCGAGGCAAGGGGGAGCGAGAGCGTAAGGGCAGTGAGGTCGACGAAAACTTCTTAAAAGAAGTAGTTGACAAAGCGAAACGAGCGTGGTAAGATAATATAGTTGTCTCAGCGACAACGAGTAGCACATTGAAAACTGAACAAAACTTTGAACAAACGAATCTGTAGCTGTTACGTAAAGTAACAAAAACAAATTTGCGAAGTCAATTCGTAACAAACAATAAACGGATTACGTTATAGAGATATAGCGAAATATAGTCAGTTTAATCGAAGAGCAATCTTCAAATTTTCAAATTGAGAGTTTGATCCTGGCTCAGGATGAACGCTGGCGGCGTGCCTAATACATGCAAGTCGAACGCACAGCGAAAGGTGCTTGCACCTTTCAAGTGAGTGGCGAACGGGTGAGTAACACGTGGACAACCTGCCTCAAGGCTGGGGATAACATTTGGAAACAGATGCTAATACCGAATAAAACTTAGTGTCGCATGACACAAAGTTAAAAGGCGCTTCGGCGTCACCTAGAGATGGATCCGCGGTGCATTAGTTAGTTGGTGGGGTAAAGGCCTACCAAGACAATGATGCATAGCCGAGTTGAGAGACTGATCGGCCACATTGGGACTGAGACACGGCCCAAACTCCTACGGGAGGCTGCAGTAGGGAATCTTCCACAATGGGCGAAAGCCTGATGGAGCAACGCCGCGTGTGTGATGAAGGCTTTCGGGTCGTAAAGCACTGTTGTATGGGAAGAACAGCTAGAATAGGAAATGATTTTAGTTTGACGGTACCATACCAGAAAGGGACGGCTAAATACGTGCCAGCAGCCGCGGTAATACGTATGTCCCGAGCGTTATCCGGATTTATTGGGCGTAAAGCGAGCGCAGACGGTTTATTAAGTCTGATGTGAAAGCCCGGAGCTCAACTCCGGAATGGCATTGGAAACTGGTTAACTTGAGTGCAGTAGAGGTAAGTGGAACTCCATGTGTAGCGGTGGAATGCGTAGATATATGGAAGAACACCAGTGGCGAAGGCGGCTTACTGGACTGCAACTGACGTTGAGGCTCGAAAGTGTGGGTAGCAAACAGGATTAGATACCCTGGTAGTCCACACCGTAAACGATGAACACTAGGTGTTAGGAGGTTTCCGCCTCTTAGTGCCGAAGCTAACGCATTAAGTGTTCCGCCTGGGGAGTACGACCGCAAGGTTGAAACTCAAAGGAATTGACGGGGACCCGCACAAGCGGTGGAGCATGTGGTTTAATTCGAAGCAACGCGAAGAACCTTACCAGGTCTTGACATCCTTTGAAGCTTTTAGAGATAGAAGTGTTCTCTTCGGAGACAAAGTGACAGGTGGTGCATGGTCGTCGTCAGCTCGTGTCGTGAGATGTTGGGTTAAGTCCCGCAACGAGCGCAACCCTTATTGTTAGTTGCCAGCATTCAGATGGGCACTCTAGCGAGACTGCCGGTGACAAACCGGAGGAAGGCGGGGACGACGTCAGATCATCATGCCCCTTATGACCTGGGCTACACACGTGCTACAATGGCGTATACAACGAGTTGCCAACCCGCGAGGGTGAGCTAATCTCTTAAAGTACGTCTCAGTTCGGATTGTAGTCTGCAACTCGACTACATGAAGTCGGAATCGCTAGTAATCGCGGATCAGCACGCCGCGGTGAATACGTTCCCGGGTCTTGTACACACCGCCCGTCACACCATGGGAGTTTGTAATGCCCAAAGCCGGTGGCCTAACCTTTTAGGAAGGAGCCGTCTAAGGCAGGACAGATGACTGGGGTGAAGTCGTAACAAGGTAGCCGTAGGAGAACCTGCGGCTGGATCACCTCCTTTCTAAGGATAATCGGAAAGCGACAGGGACTTAAGTGTCAATTTGTTTGTTTCAAAGTTTTGTTTAGTTTTGAGTGTGATACTTTAATAGGTATCATGGTCTCAAAGTGATCCTATGGGGAATTAGCTCAGCTGGGAGAGCACCTGCTTTGCAAGCAGGGGGTCAGCGGTTCGATCCCGCTATTCTCCATAGCTAGTCGAAAGGCTAGCATGTTGTACATTGAAAACTGAATAGTAACAAATTCTTTTAAAAGCAATCGTAAGATTGCACTAAAATGAACCGAGAAACAACACAAAAAGTTCTTTAAAAAGAACGGTTTAATCGCAGGTCTGAAAAATGACCAACTCATAAACTTAAACCACAACTTCGGTTGTATAGGTTAAGTTAATAAGGGCGCGTGGTGAATGCCTTGGCACTAGGAGCCGATGAAGGACGTGACTAACTACGATAAGCTTTGGTGAGCGGTAAGTACGCTATGACCCAAAGATTTCCGAATGGGGAAACCCAACTCGTAAGAGTTGTCTGTATCTGAATACATAGGATATTTGACGGAATACGCTGTGAACTGAAACATCTCATTAGCAGCAGGAGCAGAAAGAAAAATCGATTCCCTAAGTAGCGGCGAGCGAACGGGGAAGAGCCCAAACCAACGTGCTTGCATGTTGGGGTTGTAGGACTGATATATAAGAGTTACAAAAGTGTTTTATAGCAGAACAAGTTGGGAAACTTGGCTATAGAGGGTGATAGCCCCGTAAGCGAAATGAAGCACACTCTTTTCAGGATCCTG
>NC_008531.1:27500-150000 GCF_000014445.1 Leuconostoc mesenteroides subsp. mesenteroides ATCC 8293
AACCAAAGTCTAACGGATAGAAATATTCGAATAAGCAATTATGAGTGGTTTAGGATAGAAGAAGAATTTGTTACTATTTAGTTTTGAGTGGCTAACACTCAAGGTGTCGTGTCGATAGCATAGAGGACACACCTGTTCCCATACCGAACACAGAAGTTAAGCTCTATAGCGCCGAAAGTAGTTGGAGGATCGCTTCCTGCGAGGATAGGACGATGCGGTGCCGTACATAGAAAAGAAGTAGAGAGCAGTAGGAAGATAATCGGAGAGGTGTCCGAGTCTGGCCGAAGGAGCACGGTTGGAAACCGTGTAAGCAGGGGAACTTGCTTCGAGGGTTCGAATCCCTTCCTCTCCATCATGGACGCTTAGCTCAGCTGGGAGAGCACCTGCCTTACAAGCAGGGGGTCACAGGTTCGATCCCTGTAGCGTCCATTGACATTCATGTCAAACTTGCCACGTCGGGATAAGCGATGCCGACTTAGCTCAGTTGGTAGAGCACCGCTCTTGTAAAGCGGGGGTCGAAGGTTCGAGTCCTTTAGTCGGCATAATTTATGCGGAAGTAGTTCAGTGGTAGAACATCACCTTGCCATGGTGGGGGTCGCGGGTTCGAATCCCGTCTTCCGCTTCTATGCCGGCGTGGCGGAATAGGCAGACGCACAGGACTTAAAATCCTGCGATAGAAATATCGTACCGGTTCGATCCCGGTCGCCGGCATATATGCACCTATAGCGCAATTGGATAGAGCGTCTGACTACGAATCAGGAGGTTGCAGGTTCGACTCCTGCTAGGTGCATAGAGGTTGAAGGAATTCAAACTCTTTTTTTAAGTTTAGTGGGGCGATAAGCTCTCGATAGACTAATTCGGGATGTAGCTCAGCTTGGTAGAGCACCTGGTTTGGGACCAGGGGGTCGCAGGTTCGAATCCTGTCATCCCGATTGATTAGGGAAGCTAATCAAGACAGACCGCGGTGTAGCTCAGCTGGCTAGAGCGTTCGGTTCATACCCGAGAGGTCGAGGGTTCGATCCCCCCTGCCGCGATAGGCTCGATTTAGGACCATTAGCTCAGTTGGTTAGAGCAGACGGCTCATAACCGTCCGGTCGTTGGTTCGAGTCCAACATGGTCCATGCAGGACAAGTAAGAAAGATAATGGAGAATTACCCAAGTCTGGCTGAAGGGAACGGTCTTGAAAACCGTCAGGTCGGGAAACCGGCGCGTGGGTTCGAATCCCACATTCTCCTTAGGCATTTGAAGAAGGTGTCATAATATAATCGCGGGATGGAGCAGTCTGGTAGCTCGTCGGGCCCATAACCCGAAGGTCGTAGGTTCAAATCCTGCTCCCGCAATTGGTCGCATGGTCTAGCTGGTTAGGACGCCTGCCTGTCACGCAGGAGATCGCGGGTTCGAGCCCCGCTGTGACCGTTCATTGGGAACAATGAGATGGCTCTGTAGCTCAGTTGGTAGAGCAATGCATTGAAGCTGCATGTGTCGGCGGTTCGATTCCGTCCAGCGCCATAGGGAGAGGATCCCGAAGAAAAGCTTGCGAATGTAGTTCAATGGTAGAATTCCAGCCTTCCAAGCTGGCTATGCGGGTTCGATTCCCGTCATTCGCTTTTGTCTATGTAAGAGTAGGCAAGGGGAATACGGGCCATTAGCTCAGTTGGTTAGAGCGCTGTGTTGATAACGCAGAGGTCCCAGGTTCGAGTCCTGGATGGCCCATTAAGAAGTAGGAGAGGATTACCTCTCCTTTTTTGTTGTGTAAAACCTTTGTATTGTTTTCTTCATATAGAAAAAACTAAGAAATAATTACTGTAAATTACTGAAAGAAAATAAATTTCACAAGAGGAAACAAGCAATTTAATAATATTAAAAGCTTATTTGTCAACTTATTTGACAAGTATATAAGTGAATTAAAAAAATTTTGCAACCTTTGTGAAATCGTGGTAATCTAATATCAACGGCTTAACGATTACATTATTTTCATGCAAACGCGCGCAGTGTTAAAATGATTGAAGGAACGCGATATGCATGTTTTAAAATCTGATTTCAAGTTTGCACCTACATAGCTACTTTGCTATTGTTAGAGTTGCTAAATAGAATTTGAGATTGGGAAAATGGAAGAAAAATTATTTAATAAAGGCTTTTTAACAATTACTATTATTAACTTTATCGTGTACTTAGTGTATTATCTGATGATGGTTATAATTGCTGTTGTTGCACACAATCAACTACATGCTTCGTTTGGGCAAGCGGGATTGGCCTCTGGGATTTATATCATAGGAACGTTAATAGCTCGGCTAATAGTTGGAAAAGAGTTAGAACTAATCGGACGGAAAAAGATTGTTCGATGGGGCGCTATTCTATATTTAATTACAACAATTGCTTACTTATTTGTACCAACAGTCGCTATATTAGATGCGGTACGTCTCTTTAATGGTTTTGCGTACGGAATGACTTCAACAGCCCTAAATGCTATTGTGACCGAATTTATTCCTGAGAAACGCAAAGGAGAGGGTATAAATTATTATGGGTTGAGTACAAGCTTAGCTGCGGCTATTGGCCCCTTCATTGGTTTATTGTTATTGAATGCAACTAGTTTTCGATTTATCGTGATATTATCGGTTATCTTAATTGGAATTTCAATGGTTGCATTGTTTGCAATTAAAATTAACAATGTGACGCTTTCACCAGAACATTTATCCGAATTGAAGTCTTGGAAGGTTTCTAGTTTCATTGAATTTAAAGTATTATTAATTGCTGGTGTAGGATTTTTGATGGGCTTGTCTTATTCGTCAGTACTATCATTTTTGGCTTCATATGCGGAAACTTTGAACTTGGTTTCAATTAGTTCATTCTTTTTCGTAGTCTATGCCGGTATTGTAACATTGACAAGGCCAATGTCAGGACGTATTTTTGATCGCTTTGGTGAAAATTACGTTATGTATCCGAGCTACTTTTTCTTAGCTCTTGGTTTAGTTGTTTTGGCATTGACTCATAATGGATTTACTTTGTTATTGTCCGGCGCATTCATTGGTTTAGGATATGGAACATTCATGTCAAATGGTCAAGCGGTTTCCTTAAAGTTAGTTTCGAGTCATCGTGTCGGTATTGCTTTATCAACATACTTCATCGGCTTGGACTTGGGGTTAGGTGTCGGACCATACGCTCTTGGTGCTTTACACGCCGTGTTGACATTCCGTGAACTGTATTTGGTTTCAGCTGTTATTCCCGTGATTTCAGCAATACTTTATCTGGTATTTTATCATCCAGATCGCATCAAAAAAAATGTAGCAACCATTCCTAGCGAGGAATTAGCTTAAAAATAAAAGCGGTATGTTTCACGTGAAACATACCGCTTTTATTTTTTAAATTGTCCAATTGTCTAAAGTTTCAACTTCATGGGTTGGCTTTTGAACCATCTGAGAAATTTGCTTAGGTGTAGAAACGCCTGAATATACGAGTAATGTGTCAATTTGTGAATTAATGCCGGCAAGAATGTCAGTATTGTAATTATCACCAACCATAACAACATCTTGTTGATTAATATGAAGCTTGTTTAACGCACCATCCATAATGGGTATTTCTGGTTTAGCTATCACAGTTGGCTCAACCTGTGTTGCAGTTTGGATGGCAGAAATTAATGAACCAGCTCCAGGTAACATGCCACGTTCATTGGGTAAATTAGTATCACGATTTGTTGCAATAAACTGTGCACCTTGTTGGATTGCTAATGTAGCGGTAGTGAGCTTTTCATAGTTGAATGCTCGATCTAGTCCGGCAACAACAAAATCAGCATTTTCGTCACTAGTTATTGTAAAATCAGCATTTATTAATGCATCCCGTAGACCAGATTCGCCTATTATATATACTCTTTTTTTGTCAGGTGAAGCAATCGTTTTAAGAAAATCGGCTGTTGCCATTGAGCTAGTATAAACTTGGTCGGCCGATGTTTCAATATCATGGTTTTTGGTTAAGTTATCAGCCACGTCTTCTGGGTTTTTGGTTGAATTATTGGTTACAAATAGGTAAGGAATATTAGCTGCCTTTAGTCGATCAATGAAACGTTTTCCAGAAGGCATCTTTTTGTTACCTTGATATATTGTGCCATCTAGGTCGATGAAGTAAGCTTTATATTTTGACATGTTTAATCTCCATTTAATATTGAATGTCTATATTATACCCATCAACATTGGTTGATATCAAACAACGAATCAACGGACTTCTCTCCCATCTCAATCTCCCTAAAATAAAATCTCCTAAAATATTTTATAAATATAGTTCGCCCGCAAGTAATTGCGGGTTTTCGTTGGTTATAGGTTAAATCTTTATCCTAATTTGATATAGAAAGGGTAAAATAGAATAACAGGGGAATAAATTATGCCTAAAAAATATCGAACACCACCGTTTTTAACACCATCAGCTATTGTTTCCTTAATTGTTGCTATCAGTGCTGCAAATTTAGCAGTAAACGTTGCAACTGGTACAAGTGAAGGTGGGAAAGTATCATCAAGTGCTAGTAGTGCCATGAGCACTTCGATGATAACAAGTAGCACAACAAGTAAATCGACTAGTAGTGATGATAAATCAAGTAGTTCCTCAACGTCGAGCAGCGATGACGAGTCAAGTTCAACATCGGATGATACATCAGGTGAGGATACGTCATCGGCTGCTACAACTTCGGCCGCAGATACGACAACCTCAAGTGCTGCTACATCATCATCTGGTACATCATCTTCAGCAACATCGTCAAGTGATAATAATGCAACATCAAGTTCATCAAATGCAACACGTACAACAAGTAGTTCGGAGGATACCCAATAATGCTGACAGTTCTTGATTTAATTAATCATTATCTCGGATATTTTACGACAAATTCAAAAACCAAGGGTCGCATATATACTGTTGTTGGGGCCGGGGGTGTTTGGTATCTACTTTATTTAGCCTATCGTTTTTTTGTGAATGGTCGTTGGTTGCGTGGTGCATTAATTGCTGCAGTATTCTTACTATTACTTTACTTCGTCATTTTGAATATAATATATTATTTTACGAAGCATACGAGTAAGTGGGATGTTTCACCTAGGATTGAGAAATTATTAGGGGGACCTCATGAGGAAAAGAGTGAACGTGAATCGGAGACGGTTATCATGCCGGCTAATGGACTATACAGTCGACAGAATGTTATGTCAGGCACAGTGGTAAGTGACGCGCAGCAACAAGCCAATCTAGACACGCTTGCATTAGAGATGCGACAACTTGATCTAATAGCAAATGATTACGGGCATCTTGGTGAACAAGCACAACGACAAATTATTGCGCAACAAGGAGTAATTTACGCCAACCATCCTGGGACTTTGTTACCTTATTTTGCAATGCGTGAAAATAATGGTACGCTACAAATATTCGGCGGCATTAACCAATTACAAGCTCGAGAATTGGGTAATGTTTCTATGGTTGGTCTAACACCTACGGCTCAAGCATTGACTAATTATCGCTTGGCAATAGCCTCAGTAGTTCTTATAGGAGGGCCAAGTCATTTAGCGACACGGAGTGAGTTAGTTGATGACGTGCAGCCCTACAAAATAAAAATAGAAATAGCTTATGATCATATATAATAATACTATCGCATAAAAAAAGAGCTAATAATTGATTATAGCTCTTTTTTCATATGTATATGTTGTATTCCAGCTTCAAAGAAAGTCGCTCCAATCGCTGCAAAGCCGAGTGATTCATAAAATCCCCGGGCCTGAACTTGAGCACCAAGGACAAGATTTTGAATACCATAAGATGGTGCTAGGGTTTCAATGTATTCCATAAGTTTTCTACCTAACCCCTGTCCACGAAGAGGAAATAATGTAGCGACACGTTGTATGTGCCAAGTATCATCTGATTCTGCTAATACACGAGCAGTGGCTGCAAGTTTGTTATCAACATAAATAACGATATGGATAGCATTCTCTTCAGCAGCTTGATCATTCAATTCATCTTTAATGTCAACCCCTTGCTCAACAATAAAAACTGCTTTACGTATTGCTAGGGCATCTTCGTGGATAGGTCCGAGGCCTTGTTCATGTTTAATCTGTATTTTCATAGCATTATTATAGCAAGTTAAGTGCAAGAAAAGCAATGGGGATAACAGTGAGACGCTGGTTCAGCAGAAATTATAAACCTAAACCCTGCAAAGTTGGTATAATGATAGTTATGAAAAAATATTTAAAAAATATTTGGCATGAAACTTTGGCGCCAAAAAATTGGATTAAACAGCTGAATACTCGTACAGGTTTTTTTACGTGGACGGTTGTATTATTTACGTTAAAAACAATTTTGGCATATGGTGCTGATTTTTATTGGTTACATGTCTCCGACCCTTTGCAGATATTCTTGATGCTAGTCAATCCAATCGGGTTTACGATAATTATCTTTAGTATTGCGTTATTTATTAAGCCTAAGCAATTATACTATGGTGCATTGATTTTACTTGATGCCGCAATGACCGGCCTACTATATTTAAATGTGATTTATTTTCGTGAGTTTTCTGATTTTATGTCAGTTAACACAATGTTGGGATACAGTTCGGTTAATCAGGGTGGAAAAGCAGCTGGAGCAATTGCGTTTGGGATTCATGATGTATTTTTCTGGATTGATATTATCATCCTGATTGGCTTATTCTTAGCGCGAAAGATTCATTTTGATAGTCGTCCAATGATGCGGTTACAACCATTTAAAATTTTAACCATCGGTGTATTTATTTTTATGGCCAATCTATTGTTGGCTGACTTGAATCGCCCACAATTACTGGTTCGGCAGTTCGATCGAGAGTACATGGTTAAATACCTTGGTATAGGACCGTTTACAATTTATGATGCCATCAATACATATCAAACTAGTCAAATCCGAAAAACGGCTACGCCATCAGAATTGACAGCTGTGCAAAACTACATTAAGAAAAACTATGCTGCGATTAATCCTAAATTTTACGGAAAAGCTAAGGGAAAGAATGTAATCGTCATTCATCTGGAAAGCTTTCAACAAATGTCGATTGATCGAAAAATAAACGGGCAGGAAGTCACACCATTTTTGAATAGTCTTTACCACAGTAAGTCAACCATTGCTTTTGATAATTTTTTCAATCAAGTTGGGCAGGGAAAAACGTCAGATGCAGAAAATATGTTAGAAACGTCTACATTTGGTTTGCCCCAGGGGTCTTTGTTTACTAAATTGGGTGATGATCAGACTTTCCAAGCGATGCCAGCAATTTTGAATCAACGGGCCGGCTATTCCAGTGCAGTATTCCATGGTAATATGGGTTCATTCTGGAATCGTAGTACAGTTTATAAACGAATGGGTTATCAAAATTGGGTTTCAGGTGATTATTTCGATATTACTGGAAAAAAGGCAACTTCTTGGGGTCTGAAGGATAAGTTGTTATTTCATAATTCAGTACCTTATTTGGAACGGCTACAACAACCATTCTATGCTAAATATTTAACAGTAACTAATCACACACCGTTTACTCTAGATAAACAAGATCAAGACCCTAATTTCCAAACGAGCAATACTGGATCAAAATTAGTTGATAATTATTTCATTACTAATCATTATCTTGATCAATCTGTGAAAGAATTTTTTGCTTATCTGAAAAAATCGGGCTTATATAAAAATACAGCTGTTGTTTTGTACGGTGATCACTATGGTATTTCGAACACAGATGCCTCTTATTTAGCTTCAATATTAGGAAAAGACTCTGACGACTGGACTGATCTAGATAATGCAAACCTTCAGCGCGTACCATTTATTGTTCATATTCCGGGAATGAAAAACGGTTATGTTGACCATACTTATGGTGGTGAAATTGATGTGGCCCCAACGATAGAACATTTATTGGGCATTAGTACGAAACGTTACATTCAATTCGGGCAGGATTTATTGAGTAAAAATCATAAGCAAATTGTCGTATTTCGAAATAAAGACTGGATAACGCCAGAATATGCCAGTCTATCGGGAAGAATATGGAATACTAAGACAGGGCAAGAGATTACAACTCCAGGTAAGGCATTGCAGGCCAAGGTTGATAAAATTCAAGCATATGTAAATAAAAAGTTATCCATGTCAGATAACTTAAATCAAAAAAACTTACTTAAATTCTATACACCTGAAGGCTTCAAGACAGTCAAGGCCAATAGTTTTGACTACAGTAAAGAAGCGACCATTAAACGACTGAAGAAACAAAATAAAAAATTGGGAACAAAATCAACAAGTTTGTTTGCTCAAAATGGTAATAAGTCGACATTGAGTGATTATATTACTGATGCACCGGAAGTTGATGATGAAACGACAGATACAACCAGATTATTGCCACGAAATGCGGATGATTGGAGTAACGACGAATAATTTTTTAGAAATCAACCTGTCGTGATGACGGGAATATAAATTTGGAGTAATATATGGCAAAAATTTTAATTGCGCTCGAAAATATTGAACTCGGGGGAATGAAGCGAGCAACAACTGTCGTCGGTAATGCATTGGCAGCAAGCCATGAAGTTACCTATTATAGTTTTTCTGATTTACCACCGTTTTATGGATTGTCAGCACCTTTAGTTGTTGCTTCGCCCGCGCTACGTCTAACAAGTGAATCGCATCCATTTAAAAGATACGCCCAAGCTATTGAAAATTTCTCACTTTTAGCACAGCGCTATGATGTGGTTATTTTAGCAGGTGGACTACTATCCAGTTTTGCAGCTGTTTTGAAACCAAAGTTGCCACGTACAAAACTGCTTGGGTGGATGCATAACAACATTACGACTTATAGAGATCAATACTATGCAATGATGCGCGAGGAATTTATAGCTGGCTTACGTGTTTTAGATGCGGTAGTGGTACTAACTGATTTTGATTTAGGTGGCTTTAAAAAATACAATGAACGTACGGTTAAAATTTGGAACCCTTTGACAATTGCACCTAAAGGCCCTTCTAAATTGGAGAAACACATTATATCGTTTACGGCACGTATTGCTATTCAACACAAAGGAATTGATTTTGCTGTACAATTGGCCACTAAATTACCGGATGATTGGCAATTAGCAATTGCCGGGGGTGGGATGCAGGAGGATATGGAAACCTTTGAGCAATTAATCAATGAGTACGGGGCGCATGAAAAAATAATATATCGTGGTCCATTGAAAGATAATGAATTGCGTGACCATTATCGTAACTCAAGTTTATTTCTGCAAACATCACGCTGGGAAGGATTACCGCTTGTCCTAGTTGAGGCAATGAGTTTTGGTTTGCCAATTATCGCTATGAGACAGACAGGGTCCGCAGAAGTATTAAAAGAGGGTGAATTTGGGGTTTTGATAGAGAACGGTGACATTGATGGGGCAGCTATAGCGATTCAACGGCTAATCAACAGTCGTCAGCAGCAACTTGATTTAGCAGAAAAGTCCTTAAATCGTGTTCGTGATTTTCAAATCGAACCCATTTTGAAACAATGGGAAGCTTTATTTTAATTATTATATAGATATTTGTTGACAAGTAACTTGACAACTATATAATATTAACTTAGAGGTCTAATTCATGGACAATCGCAGCACCATTCATAAAAAAACAGCATTCGATAAGTTACAATTCGGCATTGGTGATCTTGCGCGGATGACAGGCGTGTCTACCCGACAACTGCGTTATTGGGAAAAACAAGGTTACGTTAAGGCACTGGACCGTAATGACGATCAAGAATCCCGCTTATATGGCTTTCGTGCATTCTTAAAGGTTAGCATTATTAAGCAACACATTGATGATGGCGATACCTTGCGTACAGCAGTGATTCATGCTAATGAACACATTGACAGTGCAATGATTACAAAGCATATTATGAAACAAGCATTTCAGGGCCTAGAAGACTTTCAAGGTACTGTGGCAGTAAATATGGGTTACTTTGATGACGACGAGACACAATTGCTATACGTATTTTTAGAGGATGGTAAAGCCAAGTATCGCGTTGTCGATAGTAAAAAATGATTGTCAAACAGACAGTCATTTTTTATTATGTATACTCACATTTCTGTGTTGGGCAACTGAATGAAAATAGCGAATTAGATATATGAAAAAGTGGCAGTATAATTTTATAATAACATCCCAGAATTCTGGCCAAACTGTTAAGGAACTATTGATAAAATGGTACGTGCCACAAAGGATTCGCGGCGCTTTGCGAATTAAAAAGCATTTTAGTGTGAACAATATTATTGTACCTACCAACTATGAATTACGAACAGGGGATCAGTTGCAGCTTAATTTCGATGCAGATGACTTTCGTACTAGTGAATCAAATTATCTACCCAACCATCAGAAGTCGGTAAATATCATTTTTGAAAATAAAGACTTGGTTGTTATTGATAAACCTGCAGGAATGAAAATGCATCCGCATTCGCCAACGGAAACTGATACTTTGTTGAACTATTTAGCAGGTGAGTTTATTCAGCGAAAGGTCAGTGATCAGCCTTATATGGTTCACAGGATAGATCGAGCAACTTCAGGTTTAGTAATTGTAGCAAAGAACCCCGTCGTGGTACCAATTCTAGATAGAATGTTAGCAGATAAACGGATTGTACGAACTTATGTAACGTGGGTTAGTGGCGTCGTGCAAGATAATCATGGTACAATCGCAAAACCGATAGGAATCGACGCTCGAGATGATCGAAAACGTGCCGTTGACGGGAAAGAAGCCCAAGTGGCGATGACACATTGGTGGCGAATGCATACGGTGTTTTGCAGTTCATTACTACGGGTGCAATTAAGTACGGGGCGCATGCATCAGATACGCGTGCACTTAGCTAGTATAGGACACCCTATTGTTGGGGATGAACTATACGGTGGAGTATACAATGGCCGTATGCTGCTACATTCAGCAACCATAAAAATACCATTGCCGTTTGATGAGGGAGTAAGAATGATTACAGGACCACTCCCAAGCGATTTTCCAAGACAGCTACGATAAGCAACACAAAAAGACGAACACTTGAATGAGTGTTCGTCTTTTTATCTGACATCATTATTTGACTAAGATGAAATTATGCTTTTTTAGTTTCTTTAACTTCTTTTGGTGTGCTTGCAACTTCTTCCTTTTTATCAAGGAAGTTAGCGGCAAATGCTGCCAATGCACCACCAAGTAAGTCAGCAACTAGGTAAACCCATACATGAGTAAGTGCTTTACCTTGAACAAAAATTGCTGGGGCTAATGCACGTGCTGGGTTGAATGCACCACCAGTAATTGGTAATACAACAACAATTAATACGGCCAACCAGATACCGATAATAAATGGTGCTGGTACGTTATTCAACTTAGTAACAATTGCGATTACCAAAACGAACAAGAATGTTAATACAAGTTCAAATGCAAATGCATACCAACCTGAACCATCAGAGAAGTTTGTTTGTCCAAGACCAGCTAAGGATACGAATTGTTTTACGGTCATTGATTGACCAGACAAAGCAGTAGTTACAGTTGATGATTTCAGGTAAGCTGTTACACCGCCATAGACAGCAGCAGAAGCAACAATAGCACCAAGTAATTGTGCAATCACATAGCCAATAAATGTCACCCATGGTAAACGCTTTTGAATAGCCATTGCCAATGAAACGGCAGGGTTAAAGTGTCCACCTGAAATATGACCAAAGGCATAGATGGCAACGGCTAATGAAAGACCGAATGCCAAACCGACAGTGATGGCCGATTGTGTTGTAGCAGCTGAATAAACAACGCTACCAGTTCCAAAGAACACTAGCATAAATGTTCCAAGGAATTCTGCGATATACTTACGCATGAAATTTCTCCTTATATGTATGTAAAATTACCAATATCTACTATTATACACTCTTAGATTAACTGGTTGTTAAATATTAAGGAAAGGTATAACTAATGCTTTAATAATAATGCATTAATTGCAACAATGATTGTGGACAGTGACATAATTAATGCGGCAATCATTGGGTTTAGCATTATACCAGCAAATGCCAACACACCGGCAGCTAAAGGAATAGCAATAATGTTGTAACTAGCTCCCCACCACAGGTTTTGCACTTGTTTAGTATTGCTACGCTTAGCTAGATTAATAAAGTCAATAATTTTTGATAACTGATCAGCTATTAATATAGCATCAGCGGAAGCATGCGCTACTTCCGTTCCAACACCGATGGCAATACTTAAATTAGCTTGAGCTAAGGCTGGGGCATCATTAATACCATCACCAATCATCATTGTCGTACCATGTTGTTGATACTCTGAAACCAGATTGATTTTGTCTTGAGGGGATACTTGTGAATGGATATCTGTTATTTTTAACTCGTCAGCAATCTGTTTAGCAGCCAATTCGTTGTCACCTGTAATCATAACAGGTGTGATCCCTTGGTTCAATAAGGTGCGAATAAAGGCAGGAGCTGATTCTTTGAGATGGTCCCCCTGTGCTATTGCAGCTATAACGCGTCCCTCTTCCAATAAGTAAGAGATTGAGCCTTCCGTTTGTAGTGGCGTAAAAGTAATATGATTTTGTTTGAGATATTTTGCCGAAGCAAGTGTATATAATTGATCATCTATTTTACCACGTACACCATAACCGGCAATGTTTTCTACGTGTGATGCTTGTATTTTTGGCGCGTGTTGTTCTTTTGCGTAGTTAACAATGGATTGCGCAAGTGGGTGGGTAGATTGCTGGTCTAATGCGCTCATAATTCCTAGTGCTTTACTTTGATCAAAGTCATAGACACTAAAGTGCTGTACAGTAAATTTTCCAGTTGTTAATGTACCAGTTTTATCCATCAAAGCAAACTTTAAATGATTTGCTGCCACTAGTGCTTTACGATTTTTGATTAATATGCCTTCTTTTGCTGCAATCGCCTTTGTTCGATTGATGACCAAAGGTACTGCTAGACCCAAAGCATGGGGGCAGGCAATGACTAACACAGTTGCGGCAATATTAACTGCAAAACCTAGTCCGCGTAGTGGCGTCCAAATAAGTAGAGAACCAATAGCAAATAATAGAGCCACCCAAAACAACCATGCTGCGACTTTGTCTGCTAGTGTTTCAGCGCGTGATTTCTTATCTTGAGAAGATAGTAAGGTTTCTTTTAGCTGGCCAATAAATGAATCATCCCCAACAGTCGTTAATTTGACATCGAGCGTACCATTACCATTAATGGTACCACCAACCACTTGAGAACCTATTTTCTTTTCGACTAGTCGACTTTCACCAGTCATTAAAGATTCATCAACCTGGCTTACACCTTCAACTACGGTACCATCAGCAGGGAAAGATTCACCAGCCAACACACGAACAATCATGTTTGATTTTAGTGTGTCAATAGGCATATCCATCAACATATCATTATGTTTGACATGAGCAATGTTTGGCATTAATTCGCGTAACTTAGCCGTCGCATCTCCGGCTTGCATGGTCACAGACATCTCAATTCGGTGACCTAGAAGCATAATAACATTTAGTGTTGCAAATTCCCAAAAGAAATCCATAACGTGAACATGAAATAGTTGCGTCGATAGAACCGCGTAAATAGAATACCAAAAAGTAACATTCAGTCCGACGGTAATTAAGCTCATCATAGCGGGCTTTTTAGTACGAAATTCAGCGCGCGCACCATCCCAAAAAGGTTTGGAACCAATGAAGTAGAGGAGGGTAGATAATAGCGCAGATACCCAAGAACTGCCAGGAAAAGTAAAAGTAAATGGCAAATGGATACCCATGAAGGGTGTGATAATGATGATTGGAAGCATTAAGAAAAAAGCCCACCAAAAACGGCGTTTCATGTCTGACATATCCATACTGTCCATGCCGGCATGAGAAGTGTGTTCATGACTGGACATTTCCATATGATCGTGGTTCATGCTTGACATGTCATGGTGCTCATGTGATGTATTTTTATTTGTCATATTCATGTGATCATGGTTCATAGTCATTTACAATCCTCACAGTTTTCGGGTAGACAGTTACAAGCAATGCTTTCCGGGGCATTTTTCACTTTTTGTGCTAGTAACGCTTGTAGTTTGACAATGTCTGATTGAGATAAGGTCATGTCAGCAAGTACATCCACTAATGTGTGGCCTATACACATGGCACACATATCGTCGATTGTGGCACGTAGTGTTTGGGTCATCGTTTCATGTTCACCTACAGTTGGTGTGTATAATCGATTGCGTGTAGCACCATCTGTACGTAACAATCCTTTTTTTAGTATTCGGTTGATCAGCGTTTTAACCGTTGATGGCTGCCAATCTTTCTGGTTATGCATAATATGAATGATTTGATTGGTGGTAGCTTCACCTAACGTCCATATCACACGCATTATTTCCCATTCACTTGTTGTTAGTAATTTATTCATACTTTTAGTCTACAACTGTAAACTAAAAAACACAACTATTTTGAATGCTTTATAAATAAAAATGATTGACAAGACAAAGTGTACTGTGTATTATAGTACACGTAGTACAGATATCATGGGGAACAATGAAACACACAAAGGAACAGTTATTGATAGGACAATTTATAAAAACCTATCAAAATTTAATAAGGAAGTGCACAGATGGCGCAAATTCAACGCAGTCAACCATTATATGAGCAGTTAATGTGGCGTATTAAAGCGCAAATTGCGTCTGGTGTATTGCATATTGGTGATAAATTACCATCAGTCCGAGAAATGGCTTTAATTGAGGGATTAAATCCAAATACAGTGGCAAAGGCTTATAAGGCTCTTGAAACGCAAAATGTGATTGAAACGGTGACTGGTAAAGGTACTTTTGTTCGCGAAAACGAGGGTATTGTAGATGATAAATTATTAGCACAATTACGTTTAAAAATGACCGAAATTGTTATTGAGGCCAAACGTGCATCTATTGATGCCAAGCAGCTACATAGTTGGATTGAAGAATTATATGGAGAAATATCATGAGTTTAATTTTAGAAAATATTTCTAAAAAGATACACCATCATGCCATTCTAAATAATGCAAGCTTTGAACTCAAAGAGGGAGAAGTTGTTGGTCTAGTTGGGCGTAATGGTGCGGGGAAAACAACTTTATTTAGAACAATATCTGGGGAGATGCAAGCTGATTTTGGTCGTATTGGTCTAGATAATAAAGATTATATGAAAACAATTGCAGTTCACGACCAATTATTTTATATTGATATGCCAGACAATTGGCTAGCATATTACACACCAAAGCGGATTAAATCAATTTTATCTGTCGCTTATGTGAATTTTGATTCAGAATGGTACGATGAACGTTTGAATCAATTTGGACTAAACAATAATAAACGTGTTCAAAATTACTCAAAAGGGATGAAAGCGTTGTTCACGATTATTGTCAGCTTCGCTAGCCGTGCCCAATATGTTTTATTAGATGAACCGCTTGATGGATTAGACGTATTAGTTCGAGATCAGGTAAAACAGTTAATTATTGACCGTGTTACAAAAAACAATACGACTGTTCTCATTGCGTCACATAATTTGGTTGAACTTGATACTTTAGTTGATCGTATTCTATTGCTAAAAGATGGTACAATTGATCGCGCATTTGCGATTGAAAATAATAAAAACATTAAAAAGTATCAACTGGCTTACGATGGGGATGTGATGCCAGAATTTCTAAGGAACAATGGGACGATCATTGCTCAGGTTGGTCATATTGTAACCATTGTGTTTGATAATTTTGATGAAGATATTGGTATTAAGTTAGCTGGATCGGATTTCAAGTTCATAGAAGAACTACCCATTAGCAGTGAAGACATATTCCGCGCGAGCTTTGCCAACGAAGTATATGCTTGGCAGCAAGAATTAGGGGGTGAACAATGAAACAAGCACTACGGTTATATGGCAGGATTAAATCTAATCAAATTATATTAATAGCGATCCTTGGTGTTCTAGTGACTTGTTTTATTGGGGGCGTGAATACATATTATGGGCGAGCAATAACAAACATAGGAAGTGACAGCGAGTTAGGAGGCGTACTTATGGGTATAATGCTCATAGCAGCAGGCGCCGCTACGTACGCAGATCAAACAAGACACTTGAATACCTGGTTGAGTACGCAAAGTGCCTCTAGAAGGCAGTTCTTCATCAGTAAGGTGGTGTGGATGATTATTGCGCCAATTATATTGGGTGCTGCTATTGACTTATTTATGTCCATTACAATACGCTCTGATAATTTGCACAAAGTGGCGAGTAACAATTTAAACGACGGTGTGGAATTATTTTACGTGGCTAGTGTGGTGGTGTTGGTTAGTACAATTGTTGGACCAATATGGCAAAAAATCGTAGGTAGTTTTTTTGCATTAGTTGTTTGCTCATCGCTATCTGTGGGTGTGAACACAATATCTATTGACTTTGGGATGAAAGAACTAGTTCAAAACGCTGAGTTTACAACGTTAGTTACATTTATCGTAGCACTGCTCTTACTGGGTGCTAGCTACTATATTGTGGGCATTATCGGGATAGAAAGTGAACACGACGCAGTACGTGTACCGGCTTTGCGGTGGCCAGTGGTTATATTTGTGTTTATCTCAACACTGTTCTTGCCACTAAATGAGAGTCCACTGACAGCAAGCTCATTCGTATTACCAGTAGTTTTGAGCGTAATCACATTCATCTTCGTATTTAAACCAAAACTATCTTGGCAAAAATAGTTGATTCAATAAAAAGGGGAAAAACATGGCATTATTGGAAGTAAAGAACGTTAATAAAAAGTATGGTAATAGAGCAGCAATGGACGACGTCAGTTTCAACGTTGAAGCTGGTCACATTGTTGGATTGATTGGTCCCAATGGCGCTGGTAAATCAACAACCATGCGTGCTATTACTGGTTTAATGAGCTACTCATCTGGACAAATCACGTTTGATGGGCAACCTGTGACCTTTAATAATCATAGTGCGCTTGATAAAATTGGTAATTTGATTGAATATCCAGCCATTTATCCGAACTTAACCGCGCTAGAACACTTGAAGTTGTATGCAATGGACACAAAAAATCCCGCTGATTTCAAAGAATTAATGCATAAAACGCAAATTGACGGGGACAATTTTGGAAAACGCAAGGCGAAAAACTTTTCATTAGGCATGAAACAGCGCCTTGGTATTGCTATTGCGCTCATCCGAAATCCAAAATTAGTTATTTTGGATGAACCAATGAACGGACTTGACCCACAATCTGTTCACGACTTGCGTGAATTAATTCGCTCATTGGCTGAAGAAGGGGTGGCTTTCTTGATTTCAAGCCATCTATTGGATGAATTGCAAAAACTAGTTGATGATGTTGTAATCATTAATCACGGTAAAATTATTCAAACGGCTACCATAGAAACGTTCTTTATTCATGACCAAGCACGTTGGACATTTGACACTAGTGATAATGAATTAGCTCTACAAATAGCACAAGATAAAAACTGGCAAGCTACAATTGACAACAGTCAGTTGCAAATTAGTGGGGCAGAAAATTTGCAGCAAGTGATCACAGCGCTCAATGCGGCCAATATACAAATTCAATCACTTAATACTGCAACTGGCAATCTAGAAAAGTCACTACTTGATATGCTAGCGGCTGATAATCAGGGGGAATAACGCATGTTAACATTAATGAAGCAAGAATATTACAAAGCATTCAAGCAAAATAGATTATACATTTGGTTGATTTTGGGATTTATTTTTCCCATTGCTATCATTGGTATCTTTAAGTCAACAAGAACAGCTGGATCGATTATTAACCTTGGTCAGTCCTTAATTTATGTTGAAATGGCAGGAATCATTATTACTGCTTTGTCTATCTCCCAAGAGTTCGGTTTTGGTACAATTCGTCCATTGCTGTCACGTCGCTTTAGTCGAGGTGAAGTGTTCATCAGTAAGTTGTTATTAAATATTAGTGTTTACATTGGATTGTTTTTATCAGCTTTTATTGGCACTGTTTTGGCTACTGCTATATTTGCCCCTAAATATGATTTCTCACAAAAGTTAGGATATATAGGGAACAGTTGGCAGGGCATGATGATTTCGATTATGGATGTAGCACTTCAAATGATATTTGTGGCTGCATTAGTATTGATGGTTACTAATATGGTCAAGAGCTCAGGAGCTGCTATTGGACTTGGCGTAGTTATGATTGTTGCTACACCAATCATCTCTGTCATTTCGTTAAAATTAATTGATTTAGCACCAATCTTGAAGTGGAATCCATTCAATATATATTTAGGTATTGCTAGTATTGGACAAGTTAAACCTAGTATAATGGCACAAATAATGGATATGTCACAAGGAGCAATGATATCAGCATACTTGATATATATTGTGTTGATGTACGGTATCGCTTATTTAATCTTTAGAAAACGTAGCGTTTAAAATTAGTAAATAATAAAAAACACGAACGTAATGTGAGTTCGTGTTTTTTATTTAAAAATCGGCTGAGGAAGCATCAGTATGGAATCCACCCACGCCAGTGAGTGAATCTAATGATTCAATTTCTGCTGATGTTAGAGCAAAGTCGAATACATCGGCATTTGCTTTAATGTATGTTTCATGTGTTGATTTTGGTAAAGGTAAAAATCCCTTATCCAAGGACCAACGAATTAATATTTGCGGTACCGATTTATTGTATTTTTCACTCAGACTAACGACTTGTGGTAAATCAACGAGCTTTCCTGTACCTAGTGGGGAATAGGCTTCGTTAAGCATGCC
Source organism: Leuconostoc mesenteroides subsp. mesenteroides ATCC 8293 (assembly GCF_000014445.1). NCBI lineage: Bacteria > Bacillati > Bacillota > Bacilli > Lactobacillales > Lactobacillaceae > Leuconostoc > Leuconostoc mesenteroides. The sequence goes on from NC_008531.1 coordinate 46,211, forward strand.
ATGATCTTTATCATAGTCAACTAATTCTTGTTGGTTATCAGAAGGGTTTAAAAAGTTTTGATTAACCATGGGTGCTATGGTTTGTGTTTTAGCTAGCGCTTCTAGATGTTCAATTTGGAAATTTGACACGCCAATGGCTGTCGTTTTTCCTATTTTATATTCGTCTTCCAAAGCACGCCAAGTATCCGCGTTTGCATCAATCCAGGCATCCTTTCCTTGTTTTTGAAGGGCAGCAGGATTTGGCCAATGGATTAAATATAAATCAACGTAATCTAAGCCAAGCTTGCTAAGGGATGTGTCAAGCGCTTGTATAGCTCTTTCATATGTGTGCGCATCGTTCCAAAGTTTAGTCGTCACAAACAATTCATCACGTGGAATACCAGAATCTTTTATGGCACGACCGACAGAATCTTCATTACCATATACAGCCGCTGTATCGATGTGGCGATAACCTGCTTCTAGAGCCCAACGTACAGACTGATAAGCTTCTGTACCGTTTGCACTTTGCCAAGTTCCAAACCCAATTATGGGAATTTCGATGCCGTTGGTTAGCTTATATGTATCTACAAGGGACATGTTATTTACCTCCGTGAGCCTTTTATTATACGGTGTTGTTTTGATAGCACCAGTTACCATCAGTATAACATGTCAGCCTCACTAATTGATTTTTAGTGCACGGAGAAAAATAATTATTTTAACACTGGTTTAATGTTAGTGCAGTACAGTGATTATATTGACAATAATACTTAATTTGTCAAATTAGCGAAGCCCCCTAAAAAAGATACACTCAATCTATTATTATTCTCTCAAATTATAATTCTCTTCTCTCCCCCGTATCTTTGGATGCGGGGGTTTCGTTTTTGAGTGGTGAAAGAATCTAGCTGTTTTAAAGTAACTAAAAAGCACCAAAACCTTATCGATTTTGGTGCTTTTTTATACTGCTCCACTTGGATTCGAACCAAGGACCTGCGCATTAACAGTGCGTTATTCTACCACTGAACTATGGAGCAATTAGCTGAATTAATCAACTATTAAAGTATATCAACGTTGGAATATCTTGTCAACAGTTTATTGCGAAAGTAACTGCTTAATTTTTTGTAGTGCTGTTGTGAGCTGTGATTCTGATATTGTCAGTGGCGGTAACAAACGAAGCGTATTGTGCCCCGCACCCAAAGTAACAATTTTTTCATCCAATAAGTCAGCAACAACTTGCTTTACAGGTATATTTAATTCAATACCGGCCATCATACCAAGGCCACGTACTTCAACAACGTTCCTTAACTCTTTGAAGGCTGCCAATTCCTGCCAAAAAAGATTAATTTTTTCTGAAATATTAGGCAGAATTAAAGATAATTCGTCTAGCGTTGCACTAGCAGCACTCATAGCCAGTGGATTCCCACCAAATGTTGAACCATGTGCATTATATGAAAATGAACTGGCAAATTCGTTTTTAGCAAGCATTGCACCCACAGGGACACCGTTAGCCAATGCTTTGGCATTCGTAAAAATATCCGGTTGAAAATGATAATTTTCAAATGCAAACTTTTTCCCCGTGCGTCCCATGCCAGTCTGTACTTCATCAATCATGACTAAAGACCCATTATCATGAACTACTTGAATTAGTTCTGTAACAAAATCTTGATGCGCAGGAATGACACCTCCTTCGCCTTGAACAAGCTCAAGCATTACGCCAGCAACGTCTTTATTAAGGAGTTCTTTTAAACTGTTAATGTCATTAAATTCTGCATACTGGAACCCATCTAACATAGGTAATCCATAATGAATGCTATCTTGTCCAGTTGCTGACATAGCACCATAAGTACGACCATGAAAAGAGTTTTTGAAAGTAATGATTGTTTCCCGCTTAGTCACTAAACGGGCTAACTTAATTGCCGCTTCGTTAGCTTCCGCTCCTGAATTAGCAAAATAAGTGGTATAATCTTCACCACCTAATTTTGCTGCCACAGTTTCTTGCAATTCATTTTCGTATAAATTAGGCAAGTGCCAGATTTCTTTAGCTTGAGCAATAAGTGCTGACTCAACAGCATCATTATTTGCGCCAACATTATAGACACCAATACCACTGGATAGGTCTGTATACTCATTGTTCTTACCGTCAGTCCAGGTGGCATTTTTAGTTTTCTTAAATGTTAGTGGGGCACGTTGATAGTTTGGAAATAGCGTCATGTGATATACCTCAAATTGTGACAATAGTACCGGGATGGGTGACTGTATTTGTAATATGAACAGCGCGCACGCCATGACGTGCTGCAAATAAGGCACTGTTTACTTTTGGAATCATGCCACCGGTAATCATCTGTTTTTTTTGTAATTCTTCCATCGTTTTGGAAGTTAGATTTTGTAAAACGTTTCCCTTAATTTTTACACCAGAAACATCTGTTAATAGATATAATTCGTCAGCCTTTAGATACTTAGCCAGAGCTGTCGCTGCGTGATCCGCATTAACATTTAACCACTGACCACTATTAGTAATTGCCATCGGAGCAATAATAGGAATGAGATTTTTTTCCCAAAGGTTATGAATTAATTTAGTATTCACTTGGTGAATGTTGCCAACGTATCCGAATGTGTCTTGATCAATGGTGTGACCAGTTAACAGTTGATCACTCGCAGCATTTAATCCAATTACAGATAGACCGTTGACACGGCAAGATTCAAGTAGCGCAGGTTGTACCTGACCAAGGAGTGCCATTTTTGTGATGTTGATACCATTTTGTGTTGTAAAACGAATACCGTTTATCTTCTGAACAGGTTCATTAAGTTGTGACATTAAGGCAGAAATAGTGTCACCACCGCCATGAACAATCGCAATTTTATAATGTTGTTTTTGCCAAAATTTGATAGTATCAAAAAAGGCTGGTGTAAGTTGAGTGGCGGCGTTGCCACCAATTTTGATGACTATTTTTTTCATTAGACTTTATCTCCCATAAAACGAACAAGATGAGAATGAATTCTCACGTTGTATAAAGTGCATTAATTTTTACATATTCGTATGTTAAATCTGAACCCCAAGCACAACCGGATTCAGTACCGGCATGTAAATCGACATCAATGTGAATGTCATGCTCCTCAAGTTTTTCTGCCATGGTATCGGCATTAAAATCTGCAGGGGCACCATTTACTAATACAGCGATTTTATTAATGCTAATATCAATAAGATTTGGGTTAAGATCGACATTGCTGGCTCCAATAGCAGCGATAATGCGGCCCCAATTAGGATCTTTACCAAAAATAGCTGTTTTTACTAATGAGGAACCGACAATTTTTTTAGCAACCATTCGCGCATCAAGAGCACTTTGCGCATGATTTACAGCAACAGCAATTAATTTAGTGGCGCCTTCACCATCATTAGCAATAGCAATCGAAAGGGCGGTAGTTACGGTGTGTAACATGTCTTTGAATTGCTCATATTCAGCTGTATGATTCTCAATCATTTTATGACCAGCTAAACCGTTTGCCATTACTAAGACAGTGTCATTAGTTGATGTGTCACCATCGATTGTAATTTGATTAAAACTTGTCTCAACATCTTCTGAAAGTGCTTGCTGTAAAAGTTTAGCATCAATGTTAATATCGGTCGTTATAAATCCAAGCATGGTAGCCATATTTGGATGTAACATGCCCGAACCTTTTGCCACACCGCTCATTGTGACAATTTTGCCCTGAATAGTGGATTGAATGGTAATTGATTTTTCCTTAGTATCAGTAGTCATAATGGCGTGCGCAAACCCATTTGTGTCGCCATCAATCTTTAACTGTTTGATACCGTTGATAATCTTATCGATTGGCAGTACTTTGCCAATAATACCGGTAGAAGCAACGCCAACCAGGCTGGTATCGATGTTTAGTTGTTGTGCAGTAAACTCTTGCATAGATTCCGCATGTGACACACCAATGCTACCGGTGACAGCATTAGCATTTCCAGAATTAACAATAATGGCTTGCAATTGACCATTTCGAATCGTTTTTTTATCCAGTTGAACTGGAGCGGCCTGCACTAGATTCGTTGTAAAAACCCCGGCCACACTAGCTATCACGTCACTGTAAATCCAACCGAGATCTTTTGATTTGTGCTTGAGACCAACGTGTTGGCCATCCGCGTGAAATCCTATGGGAGCAGCAATGTCAGCTGTTGATAGTGTTGTAATTTGATTTAATAATTCTGTCATAAGGATTTTCCTAAGTATATTTTTAGACGTTAGTATAATGAATATTATGCGTATTGAGCAATTAAATGAAGTCCTGTGCTTTCCTCTAGATCAAACATATGATTCATGTTTTGGATAGCTTGTCCAGCAGCGCCTTTGATCATATTGTCAAGAACACTAACAATGGTGAGGTATTTGGTATCAGGATTGTATGTTAGTCCGATATCAGTAAAGTTAGTACCGATAACCTGTTTGATGCTTGGTAATTGATTTTTGGGCATGACACGTACAAATTGCTTATTTGCATACGTTGCAGTGTATAATTCCTGAATTTTTTCGGCCTGGCTGTCGTCGTTTATCTTGACATAAGCACTGACAAAAATGCCGCGATTAATTGGTAGTAGGGATGTGGTGAATTGAATATGAGCAATATCGGATTGCCATTGTTGCAGTTGCTGGGTAATTTCAGGAATGTGTTGATGATGGTTGGCCTTATACATGGTGAAGTTTTCATTAACGTTAACAAAATGACTCGCTAATGTCAGGGATTTGCCAGCACCAGATAATCCGCTTTTAGCATCAATGATGATGTTATCTTTATCAAGCAGGTGGTTTTGTGCAAGAGGGGCAAGAGCAAGAAGTGTGCCCGTGGCATAACAACCAGGATTGGCAATGTAAGTTACTTTATTGTCATAAAAATCTGCTAAGCTGTAGTGTGCTTGTTGAATCGCTTCGTCAGAGGCTGGTTCGTTTTTGTACCATTTTTTATAAATATCAGCGGGAAGACGAAAATCACCAGATAGATCAATGACGGGAAACTTAGCTTGAATAAAGTCCTGAGCTAAATCTTTGGAAACGCCACTGGATGTTGCAAAAAATACAAGATCCGCTTCTTGCATAATATGCATTGGGTCGAATGTCGTAGGCGTTAAATTATACATTGATTTTAGATGCGGAAACTGTTCGCTAATGTCAGTGTTTTCTGTTTGGGTATTATGTATGGACACAACCTTAGCATTAGGGTGATTGTAAAGCAGTCGCAATAATTCAAGACCGCCGTATCCTGTAATGCCAACGATAGCAATTTTTATAATTTTGTCTGTCATGGTGTGTCCTCCTTGTGTTTGATGTTTTAAATATTAAACCAATAAGCATTTAAATACAATAAATATGCAAAACGGAATTGGATATTTTAAATTTAATGTATAAAAAAACACTTCATACGAAGTGTTAAGCTCGTGCAGGTAATTCAAGAATTGCTATATCAAGTACGTGTTCCATGCTTTTGGAACGTAATTCATTGAGGAAAAATCCGTTCTGCAGGTCCAATTTAGTATCTAAGGCGAATACAGTTAGTGTGTAGTTATGAGTCTTATCAGGAGGCATTGGGCCAATATAAGATTGATTTATGCTAGCATTGGCTGGGTGTCCTAACTTTTGCACATCATGCCAAGTTGAATTTGTACCAAATGTACCGCGTTTGGTAGCACGAAGATTTTCAGGAATATTAGTTACAGGGAGGTTTGCCGCTAACCAGTGGATCCAGGGGAAACCGCATACAGGAACGGCATCGTAGTCGATTAAACTGACAGACAATGATTGGGTACCAGCCGGCGTGTTGGATATTTCGACTGGGAAATTAGTGGTTGGCATATCATTGGTACGATAATTAGCAGGTGCATATTTTGCATACTTATCTGGTATAAAACCGTTATCAAGTGTGACATCTATTTTCATGATCATTCTCCTATTAAGTTTTTCTTGGCCTGTGCCAAACGTGTGCGAACAGCGATGGGCATTTCAGAATTATATTTACGAATGGATGAAATAGCATCAATAACAATCTTTGTGCGGGTATCTATGTCTTGTATGCCAGCAGTTTTTGAGTGTATTTCCTTTTCGAATCGTTCAATAAAATCAAGCTGGAGTTGTGTTTTATCAGCGCGGAGGGTCTCGGCTGCGGCAACTTCACCGTTAGACTCAAGGTCAGTTATAGCTATATTATACCCCTCAAAAAAGTCAGATGCATTGGTCGTATTTTTCCAAGTAATCGGTTCATTTGCTGCGTCAATATTTTTTTCTGTCGTTTTTTTCTTTTTGAAAATGTTAAAGAAAGACATAATTAGAAATCCTTTCAAGTATAAATATATAGTAATTTTTCATGTTCGTTTAATGGCGAACAAACGTTTTATCTGATACAATAAAAATAGTTTTTGGATCGGGGAAAATTATGGCAGCACATAAAACGGTATTTAATGACAAACAACGTATCTTACGGCTTTATTCAGCATTGATAAGCCATCGAGCGCTCTCAATTGAAGAAATTGAGGACATGTTTTTTATTGGCCGAAAAACTGTCCAACGCGATATCTCCGAAATCCGAACTTTTTTGCATGATTTGCAAATCGGTGAACCAATTAAATCTGAGATTATTTTTGATCGTCATTCAAAGAAATATCGATTGACTGAGATGGAAAACTTATTTAGAGTCTTCGATAAAATCAATAAAATTGATGAAGAGGAATGACGCGGTTTTGGTGTGGATGGTTATTTATTGTTTGTTAGTTGGTCAAAATCGTCTACCATATCTTTAGGACCCACTACCGAGACAATGTCTTTCTCATGTAGTTTGTAGGTTGAATCCGGTGCCACGATAACATCCCCATCATGGCGAACAGCAATAACATTTAATCCAAATTTTTTACGAATATTCAAGTTACTAATTGATCGACCATAAAAGGCGGGGTTTACAATTTGAACCTCTGCCATTGAATAGTCATCAGATAGTTCAATGAAGTTTAACATATTAGGCGCAAGAAGTTTGCGTGCCACTCGTTCGCCCATTTCGCGTTCAGGTTGTACGACGACATCTGCGCCTATTTTTGTGAGCACACGCAGATGGGTGCGATTTTCAGCCTTAGCAATAACATTCTTAGCACCAAGATCTTTGGCGTTGATGGTCGCTAGAATGCTGGCTTGCATATTATGACCAATGGCAATCACAATATGATCAAAACTAGCAATGTCTAGTTTGCGTAACACTTCATCTTCTTGAGCATCTGCAATGACAACTTGTGTTGCGATATCACGATAATCATTAACATGTTCTTCACTAATATCAATGCCTAAAACATCTTGCCCATTGGCAACCAATGTTTCCAAAAGGGCGCCGCCAAAACGTCCGAGGCCTATAATGGCATAGGTTTGTCTCATTTTTATTTCTCCTAACTATGGTTGCAAAACGCTATCCAATGATAACGGATTCTTCTGGGTATCGGAAGGGTGCTTTATCATCATGTACATTTAGAATGGAGAACATGACGGTATAGATTCCGACACGACCAATGAACATTGCAAGCATGATAATAAGTTGTCCAAAGGTTGTTAGATGTGGGGTCAGGCCAAGAGTTAAGCCAGTTGTAGCAAAAGCACTGACCACCTCAAAAATAATGTATTCTAGCCCATAATGTGCAGTGTGCTCTTGAGTAAGCATTAATAGAAATGATAAGATGCCCAAGAATGCTAGCGATACGAAAACTAATAGCAGTGCACGAACAATGTTTTCGTGTGATAAGCGACGATGCGAAAATACAACATCCTTTTTCCCACGTAAAGCAGCGTGTGTTTGTAAAATCAACACACCAAGCGTAGTGGTTTTGATACCACCAGCAGTTGATCCTGGTGTACCACCAATATACATTAACATCATGGTTAATAACACGGTTGCTGAGCTCATTGAATCGAAACCAAATTGTGCGAATCCCGCGGTACGATATGAAATAGACATAAATAATGTATCGAAAATGCGGTTTATAGGTTGAATGTCTTGAGCAGAGTTCATATTACGTTCGGTCAATTCAAACAACAACCAACCACCTACAATTAGAACACCTGTCATAACAAGTGCTAGCTTGGAGTGTAATGTTAGGCGATGTGTTGTCCGATATATGAGCAAATCACGCCAGACTAAGAACCCGAGAGAACCAGCAATAATTAGGAAGGCAATAATTAGTAGAATCCAGGGTTGATTATTATAAGCAGCTGTCCCGTGAGGTAAAATTGAGAAACCTGAATTACCAAATGCTGAAATGGCGTGGAATACAGCATAAAACATACCATGTTTCCAACCAAAGTCATTTATAAAGAAAGGCGCTAGCAACACTGCACCGATACTTTGAATAATAACTGATAGTTTAATAACATACCCAAAGACCACCCGTGTATCATAGAGGCTTTCCAAGTTATAGACTTCTTGAACCATCATTTTACTTCTTAAATCCATTTTTTTTCGGGTGGCCGTAAATAACAGCACTGAAAACGACATGAATCCTAGTGCGCCAATCTCAATCAAAACCATGATGACGATTTGACCAAAGGTGGTCCAGTGGGTTGCTGTGTCGACAACTGTGAGGCCAGTAACTGAGGCTGCTGAAGTTGCTGTAAATAAGCCATCCATGAAGGTGTGACCCACATTACCATGATAACTAAGGGGCAGCATTAGCAATAGCGCACCGACTGTAATGACTGTTAAAAAGCCTAATGACAATCGTTGTGGCATTGATATGCGTGACCAAAAAGTATGGCGTTGCGATTTGTCATGAAATTTTTGCATTTCAGCTGCAGTTGGTAAATCGATTTTTCTAGACATATTTATTTTTGTAGGGTTCTTTCTCAAAATAGATTGTTGTTTAATAGAGAGGTATATTACCTTTGTTCAATTATACACTGTGGGTTGTAAAATCGGATATTTTTGGATGATGAGCTGATTAAGATTAGATATTTTACAGTATAGTATGATTTCACGATAATGATGACGGTTTACAAATGACGTCACTAATGTTAATATAAAATGTTCGAAAATTATGATAAAGTTGTTAGATTATTATAATTGTAACTTATATTTATCATTTCCAGATAAAAAATAAACACGAATGCCATGAATTATTTAAGGGGACATATCAAGTATGATTCGATTAATGCAAAATAAAGATCAGAGGAATAATATTAGTGTACGTATTGCTATTTATTTGACCTATATTGTACAGGGGTTTGCTTTAATTATTTTAGCGCAGACCGTGCAACAATTAAGTGAATTGTGGAATGCCTCAATTGCTGGTACAACTGCTGTCGTTTCAGCAATTGGTATTGGAAAGCTAATTGCTTATCCAATTTTGGGAGAATTGTCTGATCACGTTGATAGAAAAAAATTATTAATGATGGCTATGTTCATGTATTTAATATTTTTTTCTATTTTACCATTAACAAAGAATATATTTTTCGCCGTTGTCATAACCACGCTGGCAGGACTAGCCAACGCGGCATTAGATTCTGTGGCCTACCCCACATTATTAGAAATGAATCATGGTAAATCCAGTGGGAATGTACTCATTAAAGCAATGATTTCATTGGGTGAAGGGATATTACCGATTATTTTAGTCATGTTGATTAATCAACATATTTGGTTTGGTTGGTTATTTTGGGTTGCCACGGCTATTCTGGTAGTAAACTTAATCATCATGACTTCAATTAATGCAGCTGGTTTTTATACTATTCGTACCTCAAAAGGGGGCAAGAGAGCTACCAATAAAGGTACATGGCATTGGAATATTACAAAAATATTATTTATGATTTATGGATTCAGTGCAATGTGGGTGATGATTCATTTTACTCAGTGGGTCACGCGATATTTTCACATTGTACAATCATTTTCAACGGTTAGTTCGCATGTACTAATGTCTTTTTACAGTATTGGCTCACTCATGGGCGTGGGTACTTTGTTTTTATTGACCAACCGGGGATGGATCAGCGAAAAGATATTGTTAATGATCACAGCGATAGGGACAATAGTTGGATTAGTTATTGTCGTTTTGAGCCAAGAAACAATCAGTGCTAGTTTCGGTTGCTTTATTTTTGGTTTTTCAGCCGCAGGAGGAGCGCTACAGTTGGGATTGAGTCAATTAATAGCCTCAGATCCAAAGTTTTCAGGCCGTTTGACCGGTCTCTATTTTTTCTTTGGTAGCATTGCATTTTTTGTTATGCCAATTGTCACTGGTCACTTTGCCGCACAACATTTGCAAGGTGTGATGTTGAGTTTGTTGGCTGTGGCTGGTTTGAATTTGTTTATTGTAGTCTTTAATTTTTATCATTCGCAACAAGTGCAGAAACAATAATTTCATAAACAAATACAAAAAAGCAAGACTAACATGTCTTGCTTTTTTTGTGTTTGTTATAAGTTGGACAGATACTTTTTCATCCGGTTCTGAAAATCAACTAGTGGCTCTGGTTCAGGTTGGCTCATCCAGACAGAAATAAACGATGTGAGCATTTCAATTAAGTATTCTGTGGTTAGAATGTCAGCAGCCAACTTGGGATTATATCGTGTAATTAGCGATAAATATTTGGATTTGATAAATGTAATCCAAATATTTCTAATGTATGGGCGCGTATATAAAAGGTGTAATTCTTCTTTCTTTTCGTAGAGCATCGGTGCCATGTCGTTGATAAAAACTGATATAAGATTATCATTGGTTGACAAGCTTGTTTCTACCTTGATTTTAACGTCTTTGTCAATCCGATTGATTACAGCATAAAATAAATCATCATATGAGGGATAATATTGTTTAATTTTTTGGATAGCGATACCAGAAGTTTTTTCTAGTTGTTTGAGACTAGGCTTATCTTCTCTGTTTGAATGCATATTGGCTAAGAAAGATAGTAAAATTAGCTCTTCATCATTGTCTTCACACGAATTAGTCGGCGGAATAATAAAAAAATCCAGAGGTAAATCAAACTTTTCAATAATTAAGAGCATCATTTCCGTTGTAGGGTGCCCTTTATGACGTTCCCAATTAGAGACAGATTGAAATGAAATATATAGTTTTTCAGCGAATTGCTGTTGTGTTAGTCCGTTTTTCTTACGGAGCGCTTTAATTTTATTACCAATCTCCATAATAGTCTCCAAAATAATTCTTTGATACCATGATATAACATATTTGGAATGAATCCAATATTTTATCATAAAATGTCTGGATAATCACTAAAAAATGTCACTTTTTAAACTGCTAATTATTGAAATTCATATAAAGCGGTTTTGTTATAATTCTACAGAGGAGGGGAGCATAATGATCGAGAACCATGAGTTTTGCCGATTGAGTGAGGCAGATATAGCCACAGTTATTGGGGGCGAATCAGAAGATATTGCATATAATCTCAGACGATTGAGATTAGAATTAGGGTACAGAAGAGCAGATTTAGCAGATGAGTTGAACATCAGCTTGTCAACAATAGCAAAATATGAGACTGGATCGAGAATACCGGACATTGATACAATAATTCAATTATCCAAAGTATTGCATACAAATGTAAATAATTTAATTTTTAAATGAAAAGATATTGGACGGGAAAGCTAGTTGTATGGACAAAATGTCTCAATTTTTAAGGAACTTATTTTATATAATATGAATATATTACGAAAGGAGAATAACTATTTATGGAAAAGTTGTCAGAACAAGAATTAGCAAAAGTTTCGGGGGGATTTCCACTATTGCCAATTGTAGTTCCAATTATCGCTGGTGGAGCAACTTATGTTGCAAAAGATGCGTGGAACCATTTGGATCAAATTCGGTCAGGATGGAGAAAAGCAGGTAATAGTAAGTGGTAAAGAATTATGTGTATAACGGATTAAGCATAATGATTGGTGTTTTTCTAGCACGTATTGGGTTAAACTTTGTCTCAGAAGAAAGTTTCTTCTACGGATGGTACGATGCAATGAAGTTTACTGGTGTAATATTTTTGTTACAAATTTTATATTTTTATTCAAGGAGAAGTAAAAATGGATTTTAAAACGCAACGTAATGTATTGAACTCGGAAAAGCTAATGATGATTAGTGGAGGTTCAACAGATGATTCTTGGGAGGGCTTTGGCTCAGGACTGCATAAAACAGTGAATACAGTTGTTTATGCTGGAACAACTGTGGCAAGAGCTCATACTAGAAGTCATCAACGATGCTTTACTGGAAACAAGTGGTAATTTTGTCTCAACGAAAAAAATAAGCTTGGTTTTTAGATAAATATCATAGCAAGTTGAGATCCTAACTATAAACATGTTTTTGTGTTTAAATTTAAGATATATCCTGTCAAACTAGTAAATCTTCATATAATTCTTTTGCAAAATCTTGCGTGGACATGATTCAATAATGTTGACTATGTTTTATTGGGGATGTTTGCTGGTATATAATTTGCATTGATGTAGGTAGAGTAATGTTGATCATATGATTGAGTGAAGTAAGGATTAAATAAATTTTAGAGGTGTTGGAACCACCATATTTTACTAAATTGGTAGGGCTGTATATACTTTATTCATTAAGGCTAAGACAATACAGAATATATGCTAGATTACAAGATTTTTTCGGTAATATTAGTCGATAAGCATTTAAGAATAAGGTTATTCTTCAACCTTCCAAAATATAGGCATTCATCGTATATCATGTGGGATTTTACTTTAATATTTAACAATTTGAGTGTAAACGAACATAGTATTTTAACGCTATAAAGGGCCACACTAAAGGGAACTATTATGTTATTTATCCGTGGTGGCCTTGTCATTGACTTAATTTTGTGGATTCATCCAAAACATGTGCATATATAAATTAGACGACAATATGGTACACATGCCCCCTGCTATCTAAACTGAGTCTGTAGTACTAACTTAACTAATTATTGAAAGGGTAATCAATGATATTTAATCGTGCAATAACTGTCATATCGAAAAAGGTAGGACAACTTATTGAATTAGTTTTAGTAACAGTATTAATTGATATTATTTTAGACATACCTCCGGCCTGTGTATTTATAGATAAGTCTAACGGGTGGTTCGTGTTATTGTCAATTATACTTGGGGGTGTTGTTTCATATTTTGGCTATCGTTACTTAGCATCAAAGACAACTGCTATTTTTGAACGAATTAATCTGAAAAAATAGGATTTATTATTATCATGTTGGTCCTAACAAGAGTTCTGATGGATTTGATAATACCGGCTATATTTGGACAAAATCAAGATATTAGTTTAAATCAAAAAATGATTGAAAGTATGTTTCAGCAAGGTGGGATAGTAGCATTATTATTTAAACTGAATACTATTATTATTGCGCCAATAATTGAAGAAATTTCCTTTCGTGGCATTATATTTGAAGAGGCAAAGCCTTTAGGGAAAGTTGTACAGTTCATTTGGCCAACGTTTGTTTTTGCGGCAGTCCATGGGCCATCAACACCGGAGCAATGGACGGTTTATTTAACCGCAGGTGCCTTGTTGATGGTTGTTCGCTTAGTGACCAAAAAGTTACAATATTCAGTAATGTTTCATATGGCACATAACTTGATGGCAACGGTTGGCTTGTAGAATAAGGAAAAATAATCGTGATAAGTGGGAGTTACCTCAATTTGCTCTAATCAATAGGTAAAATGATTGCAACATACGTGTTTAGAGAACATGGTATAATATTATTTAAGGAAAATTCCGCGAACAGTTTTTGTCCGCGGAATTTTTACAACCTATATAGAAAGAAGCAGAGAGTATATGACCGAATCAACACCAGTCATTGAAATGCGACATATTATCAAAAAATTTGGTGATTTTGCGGCCAATGATGACATTAACCTACAAGTCCAACAAGGTGAAATTCACGCGTTACTTGGTGAAAACGGTGCAGGAAAATCGACGTTGATGAACATTTTGACAGGATTACTGCAGCCCACTAGCGGTGAAATTCTGATTAATGGCAAAAAAGTATCAGTTGATTCGCCTTCAAAATCTGATGCATTAGGCATCGGAATGGTGCATCAACATTTTATGTTAATTGACGCCTTTACTGTAACAGAAAATATTATTCTCGGTTCAGAAGTAACAAAAGGATTGTCCTTAGACACTAAAACTGCTGCTAAGAAAATACAAGCTTTGTCAGATCAATATGGTTTATCAGTTGATCCAATGGCTAAGATTTCTGATATATCAGTTGGTCAACAACAGCGTGTCGAAATATTAAAGACCCTTTATCGTGGCGCTGATATTTTGATTTTTGATGAACCAACAGCAGTTTTGACACCACAAGAAATCGATGAGTTAATTGTCATCATGCACAATTTAGCACAAGAAGGTAAATCAATTATCTTGATTACGCATAAACTTGACGAAATACGTGCTGCTGCTGATACGGTGACTGTCATTCGTTCCGGTAAATCAATTGATACTTTCCCAGTTGCCGGTGTGTCTTCTCAGGAATTAGCTGACTTGATGGTTGGTCGTGAAGTTAGTTTTAAAACTGAAAAAGAAGTAGCTCAACCTGGTGCAGTGATATTGTCGATTGATAACTTAGAAGTGCAAGATACACGTCGTGTTGCTGCTGTTAAAAACTTTTCGCTAGATGTGAGAGCAGGTGAAATTGTTGGTTTAGCTGGTATCGATGGGAACGGTCAAACAGAACTAATCCAGGGAATTACTGGATTAACAAAGGTACAAGCAGGACATGTTAAGCTAAAAGGAGAGGATATCACCAATAAAAAGCCGCGTCATATTACTGAAGCGGGTGTTGGTCATATTCCTGAAGATAGATTGCGTTTTGGTATGGAAGTTGAAATGACATTGTCTGAAAACTTGTCATTGCAAACGTACTATAAACAACCTATTTCAAAATCAGGTGTCTTGCAACCTGCTGAAATGGATAAATTAGCTGACAAATTAGTTCAGGAATTTGATGTGCGAGCTGCCAGTATTCATGTGACCGCGGGTTCAATGTCGGGTGGAAACCAACAAAAAGCTGTAGTTGCACGTGAATTAAATCGTGATAATGATCTCGTGATTGCTGCCCAGCCAACTCGTGGGTTAGATGTTGGAGCGGTTGAATATATTCATCAACGTTTAATCGCACAACGTACAGCTGGTAAGGCCGTATTGGTCGTTAGCTTTGAGCTAGATGAAATTCTTAATTTATCGGATCGTATTGCTGTTATTAATGACGGTAAAATTGTCGGAATAGTTGACGCTCAAGACACAAACAAACAAGAGCTTGGCTTGTTGATGACAGGTATGAGCTTAACAGAAGCTCGTGCGGCATTGAAAGAAGAGGTGGGGTCCTAATGATTGCACAAAAGAATAACCTTTCTGTGGCAATGTTTTCTGTTTTATTCGGTTTAATTGTCGGCGCATTGATTATGTTAGTATTCGGCTATAACCCAATTTCTGGTTATGTTGCGCTACTTGGTTCGGCATTTGGTTCAATGCAGGATATTGGTGGTGTATTGACGCAAATGACACCTTTAATTTTGACAGCATTAGGGTTTGCAGTGGCTTCGTCTGCAGGATTCTTCAATATTGGTTTATCAGGTCAAGCTTTAGCCGGATGGGTTGGGGCAGTTTGGTATGCTTTGAGTTTTCCTGATATGTCAGCTATCATCATGATACCAAGCGCATTAATCATTGGAGCTGGTCTGGGTGCCATTGCTGGGTTCATTCCTGGTTGGCTACGCGCACAGTTTGGTGCTAGTGAAGTTATTGTGACGATTATGATGAATTATATTTTCTTATTTTTAGGAAATGATATCTTGCAAAATACGATGTCTAAGAATATTAAGGAGTCTGCAGAAACAACCAAACAAGTTGGTGCCAATGCATCGCTCCAGATGAAATGGTTGACTGATTTGACGCAAGGTTCAAGCATTTCAGCGGGAATATTTATTGCTTTAGCAATGATTGTTGTTGTTTGGTTTGTTATGAAGAAAACAACGCTTGGTTTTGAAATTCGTGCGGTTGGTTTAAACCCTGATGCGGCTAGATATGCTGGTATGTCAGCAAAGCGTAATGCTACAATAGCTATGGCAATATCCGGAGGTTTGGCAGGTTTAGCGGGAACCATTGAGGGACTTGGTAATTATCTGAACTTCTTTACGCAAAATGGGTCACCATCAATTGGCTTTGATGGTATGGCTGTTGCTTTACTTGGCGGTGGGTCTTATCTTGGTATACTTGGTGCTGCTGCAATTTTCTCTATATTAAAAATCGGTGGATTAGGAATGCCAATGTCTTCTGGTGTGCCATTTGAGTTGGTGGATATCGTTACAGCCTCAATTATTTTCTTTGTTGGTGTGCGCTATTTGATTCTATTAATTCAAAAGCGAATTAAAGATATGGACGAAAAAGCGGCGTTAGAGGCAGCCAATAAAAAAGCGGCAAAAGCAAATCAGCAGAAAGGCGGTGAATAAAATGTCACTCATGGCAATGTTATCACTTGTTATATCTAGCACACTAGTTTATTCAGCACCTCTGATATTCACTTCAATTGGTGGCACTTTTTCCGAACGTTCAGGTGTCGTTAACGTCGGCCTGGAAGGAATTATGGGAATGGGCGCTTTTGCAGCAGTCGTCTTTAACCTAACATTTGCTGGACAACTTGGCGCTGCCACACCTTGGTTAGGCTTGCTAGCTGGTGCCATTGTTGGGGTTGTTTTTTCGCTAATTCACGCTGTTGCTACAGTGACACTACGTGCGGATCATATTATTTCTGGAACAGTCATTAACTTGATGGCCCCAGCTTTGGGTGTATTCTTAATTAAAGTTTTATATGGTAAGGGGCAAACGGAGTCCATCGGGCAAGACTTTGGTTATGCCACGGTTCCTGGATTATCAAAAATGCCAGTATTAGGGCAATTATTCTTTGAAAAAACATCTGGGCCAGCTTGGTTAGCAATTCTTGTTGCTGGGATATCATGGTATATTATCTTTAAAACAAAGTTTGGTTTACGTCTGCGCTCGGTTGGTGAGAATCCACAAGCTGCCGATACACTTGGCTTAAATGTTGCACGTTTGCGTTATTCTGGTGTGATGATTTCTGGATTGCTTGGTGGCATTGGTGGTGCAGTTGTAGCACAGTCAATTTCATTAAACTATTCAGCTAGCACAATTGTTGGACAAGGCTTTATGGCGATGGCCGCAATGATTTTTGGTCGTTGGAATCCATTAGGTGCTTTGGGTGCTTCGTTGTTCTTTGGTTTGTCACAATCACTTGCTGTGATTGGGGCACAGTTACCAGGATTGAAAAATGTTCCTTCAATTTGGTTACAAATAGCACCATACGTACTCACAATCATTGTGCTTGTGTTCTTCTTTGGTAAAACACGTCCGCCTAAGGCTGATGGTGTGAACTATATTAAAGCAGCTTAAATCACATAAAAAAGCGAATCTTTTGATTCGCTTTTTTATTTATAAGTAAGCTGCTGTTTTCTCAGCAATTGCATTAGCTGATTTTTGTAGTAGTATCTTTTCTTCATCGGTAAGTTGTAGATCAAATTCAGCAGTTACACCATCACGGCCAATAATGGCTGGCGTAGAAATATATCCTTCAAAACGTTCATCATAGTGAGAAACGATGGCTTCTCTGCGTGCATTGGATAGAACTAATTTTGCAAGAGAAACAGCAGCATGAGCAATGGCAAAATTCGTATATTTTTTACCGGCAAAAACGGTAAAGCCCCCGACACGTGCAGCCTCTGCAACCTTATCTAGATTAATATCGTACAACTTAACTAATTCATCTGCATTTTTTCCTAATGCATTAACGGTAGACCAAGCGGCAAATTGTGAATCGCCGTGTTCTCCAAGCATATAACCACTAATTCCGCGAGGATCAATTGCTAATGTATCACCTAATGCACGTTTTAAGCGTGCAGTATCTAGGTAAGTTCCAGTGCCAAAAACTTGATTCGCTGGGAGGCCAGTTGCTTTTTGATAGATACCAGTAATAACGTCAACAGGATTTGAGATAACAATGAGCACACCATTAAAGCCTGCTTGCTTTAAGTCAGATCCAACCTGTTGTACCTCTGGGGTATTAGCTTTTAGTTCTGTAAAACGATCGCCACCAGGCTTAATCAATTCGATGTGTCCCAGAGCAGAAATAACAACTTCAGCGTCTGTTAAATCTGTTACTGTTCCAGCGTGTACTTCGACATGATGATCTAATAGACTGGCAGCATCACGAAAATCAAGCTCTTCAGATGCAAGTTTTTCTGGATTTTTATCTACTAAAACAATTTCATCTGCTAATCCTTGTGCAATAATGATGTGGGCTACCGTTACACCAACATGTCCAATGCCAACAACACCTATTTTTCTCATGTGAGTACCTCGTTAATATATTATGTGTTACAAATTAGATTATACACATAATTAGTGTAAATGAAAACAGCAGTGGTACTGTCTCAGTGTCACTGCTGTTTTGGTAGGTTAAAAATTAACTGACAAAGTATTTTAAAATTTGCGTCTCATCAAGTGCTTTTTTTTCGTCATCGCGCACATCAAGTACAATATTACCGGCATTTAAAATAATTAACCTGTTACCATATTTCAACGCATCGGCTAAATTGTGTGTAATCATTAGGGCAGTCAGATTATTTGCAGTAACTTGCTCATTTGTTGCAAGCATCAGCTGCTCAGATGTCTTGGGATCAAGTGCAGCAGTATGTTCATCTAACAAAAGTAGCTCTGGTTTAACACGTGTAGCCATTAGAAAACTTAGTGCTTGACGCTGACCACCGGACAAATCACCGGTTGCTGTATTGAGACGACGGTCTAAATTGTTGCCCATGACCTTGGTTAATGCAGCATATTCAGTCAATTTTTTTTGTGTTAATCCACGACTTCGTAACGTACGCTTGCTACCTCGCTTTTCAGCAAGAAGTAGATTTTCAGCGACCGTCATTCTAGGCGCAGTACCCATTTTAGGATCTTGAAAGACACGAGCAATGTAATTTGTACGCTTAACGGCTGTTTCATGAGCAATATTATTACCGTTATGCAAGATTTTACCAGATGCTACTGATAGGTTACCTGCAATAGTGTTAAATAGTGTTGACTTACCAGCACCGTTAGTGCCCAAAACCGTGATGAAATCTCCGTCGTAAATATCGAAATTAATTGACTTTAGTATTTGAATACTATCCCCAACTGTGACAATGACGTCTTTAAGAGAGAAAACTGGTTTAGTCATGTGGTGTAACACCTTTCTTAATTATTTTATCGAGATTCAGCGCATGACGCAGTTGCGGCAAAATCATAGCAGCAGCTAAGACGATAGCTGAAATAAGGTTGATGTCGTTAGTAGAAAAACCAAGTCGTAGGACAGCTAATAAGACTAAACGGTATAGAATAGAACCGACAATAACGGCAACTAAACGCTCATTTAATGTTAATTCACCGAAAACAACTTCGCCGATAATAATTGAAGCTAAAGCAATAACGATAATGCCAATACCCATGTTGATGTCAGCATAACCATTATTTTGTGCGATAACAGCGCCTCCGAAGGCGATAAGACCATTGGACAACATTAGTCCCATGATTGTCATGCGGTCCGTTTGAATCCCAATTGATTGTGCCATGTTAGGGTTGTCACCGGTAGCAATAAAGGCTTGTCCTAATTCGGTTTGCAAGAAAAAAATTAATCCTGCTGTGATGACAGCAATAATAACCAAGCCTAAGAAAACAGAGTCAAAATATTTTGGTAAGTGCTGCAATATTTTGATAGAGAAAATCGACTTTTGATTTAGCAATGAAATATTTGCTGAACCCATAATACGGAGATTAATAGATAATGTTGCCGTCATGACTAAGATACCAGATAAAAGAATAGGAATTTTTCCTTTGGTATAAAGTAACCCAGTAATTAACCCAGCAATTGTGCCGACTAAGAAAGCGGCAATGGTCGCGATAAATGGGTCAATTCCGTGAGCAATCATCGCTACTGCTGTTGACGCACCTAAAGGGAAAGAGCCTTCAACGGTCATATCAGGAAAGTTTAAAATTCGAAATGTGAGAAACAACGCGACACCGAGCACGGCCCATAAGAGACCTTGCCCAATACTAGATACAATCATACTCATTTGAAGACTTCTCCTTTAGTTTCAGCTTCCTTAACCATGCTTGCTGGCAAATTGATACCTAGCAGTTTGGCTTGCTTTAAGTTGATGGTCATTTCGCCCTTTGTAATGGTTTTGACAGGGTAGGTTGCGGTGTTCTTGCCCTTTAAGACTTGTCCGGCCATGACACCGGCTTGATAACCTATATCATACTGGCTAACGGATACAGTGGCGACGCCACCATCCTTCACCATGGTATCCACGGCAGGGATAACTGGAATTTTTTCTTGGTTGGTGACGTTAATGAGTGTTTTCATAGCACTTGCAACGCCGTTATCTTGCGGTGCATAGACAACATCAACTTGGCTGGCCATTGTTTCGGCAACTTGTTGCATATCGTTAGTTGTTGAAATAGTGTACATTTTAACAGTGTAGCCAGCTTTTTTAGCCAGTTTTTCCATGTTTTTAGCATTATATTCACCACCATGATCTGATGTTGTGTAAATAATACCTAATGTTTTAGCTTTGGGAACGACTTGTTGAACCACATCTAAATGTTGCTGCAAAGGAGAGTCACCAGAAACACCGGTCACATTATTTCCCGGGCGTTGCGTTGTTTTGACTAATCCAGACCCCGCTGGGTCTGTAATTCCGGCTAGAATAACCGGATTATTACCATCAGCTGTTTTGGCTAAGGATAAGGCAGCTGGTGTGGCAATTCCGATTGTTAAATCAGCATTCTCATTGGCAAATTTTTGTGACATTGTTTTGAGATTTGATTGGTCAGCCTGAGCATTTTGATAGTCAATCTTAATCTTTTTACCTGAGTAACCTTGAGATTTTAGTCCCGCAACAATACCATGATGAATTTGATCTAAGGCAGGGTGTGTAACTAGTTGCAAAATGCCAACAGTTGGCACGTAAGTTGATTTTTTTTCTTGTGTGTTTGGTTTGCTAGTAACAATAAATGCTACGGCTAGAAATGCAACAATAATTGTAATTGCCGACAAAAGTCGTTTGTTCATGATATTCTCCAAATCTCTCTGCTCTTCTAAACTAAAATGACCTTGGCTCGCCACGCAGGGCTTTCCAAGGTCAAAAGAAAAGTCTGCATGGCATATTCCCATACAGACCCGATTGTTGCAAAAAATAGTCGGTATGGATAAAACAAATGTTTTAAACATCAGCTTTATCCGTTACCGAAAAGCTGATTCTACCGACGCCACCAGGCGTTATTGAGTTGAACTGCTAAGTTTTGCATAATTATCTCCGAGTTGTTTATGAAATAAGAATACTAAGAATTTGATGAGTTGTCAATAGTTTTTTCAAAATAAAAACGTATCAGTATGTGTCCTTTTAAAACAGTGTAGAATGCCTAAAAAGTTTTTCTCATAAGAAAAACTGAAAGAATAAGCAATATTTATGGATATAATAAAGATAAAAATATTATGTTTATTGTCAACGTAAACATATTAACTAAAAGGGAGTTATATGAATGATTTAGTCAATACTTTTTCAGAAGTCAATAATTTAGGTCGGTTAATTCGTGGCATGCGTGAAGCACGTGGCGTTTCTGTCAATGATTTAGTCCGAGCGACAGGGTTGTCGCGTAGTATGATTTCTAAATTTGAAAGAGGGCAGACAGACATTCAGTTAAGCAGCATGATTAAGATATTTAGTGCTATGTCCTTAACCTTAGATGACTTATGTCATGCGAGACTATTTGACGAATTTTTAATGAATGAATTGTGCGAAAAAGCTTATCAATTTCAAAATGACCACATCGTGTTAAAACAAATTTTAGATGAAATATGTAGCCGTGATTTTTTAATACGACAAGAAGAAATTTTAAAATTAATTTTGCAGACGTTGCTCAATTCTAATCGTGGTTTGCCAAGTGAAGTTGAGAATTATTTTGATAACCTAGATGGCATTTGGTCTTTCGATACTTATCTGGCATTATTGGCAGAACCTTTCTTAACTCAACGTATTCACTTACGAATTGCTAAGGAATTAGCCCAGTATCAAGGATATCGTCCCAAAATTATTAACACCGCGTATCATGTTTTTGTTCATTAGGAGGTTGTGTTTAGGCTCCGGCATCCTACAGAAAAGATCACTCTAAGGAGAATGTTGATGAAAAATATCGTTATAACGGGTGGTACTTCTGGCGTGGGATTTGCCATTGCCAAAGAAATAGCAAAAGAAGGACACAATATAATTATTGTTGGTCGTCATGAATATAAAGCCCATATAGCTCAGAAGAAGCTAGGAAATAATGTTAAAGTAGCTATCGGAGACCTATCCGACGAAGCTGAACGTGAGGGTGTGATTGATGAAATTAAAAGGTCATTTTCACATATTGACGTGCTAATTCATAGTGCAGGTGTTCTCCCACGCAATGCGAGTGAAAATATCTATGTGAATTTATTACCACATTATTATTTAACGACTAGATTACGTGGCTTATTAGCAAACAGTAGGGTGTTGATTATCACAGGACACCCACAAGCAGTAAATCTTGTACCGATTTGTGAAATACAAAGTAGCGCATTTTCTAGAGCAGCGTGGGTAATCACGCACAAAACGCTCCTAATGATCTTATTAAATCAAATGTTGCGAGATTGCAATACCACAGTCAATAGCTTTTACCCCGGACAAGTGAATAGCAATTTGATGAGATATACCAAAAAAATAGATAACACAGAAGTACCGGTAGGAGCATATTTGGCGCTTAATGCTACTTTAGAGAAAATGTCAGGCATATTTTTTGATGAAAATGGTAAAATAGTACAGCTTGATAATAAGAAGTATAATTTAAAAACAGCAGAAGAAATTTTGGCACCATACTTGAGTAAGATAACTACGTATTAGGAACTATCATATTGTGGATTAATGAATTGGATGTTATTATTCTATTGACTTAAATAGTAATAATTACTATAATTAAAAGTAATTGTTACTATTTATTGAAAAGGAAAAAATAATAATGGCAGAAAAAAATGATTTAAGCAGTGCATACCGACGATTAAAGAGTCCGAACGCGAAGACAAGAGACCGTGCTTTGAAATTATTAAAAGAAATCAAGGCTAAAAAGTCACAAAAAAGTAAATAGCTGTTCAATATGTGAAAAGGCATCGTATGTTATGATGCTTTTTTGATTGGGCGCATATTTTTAACCGTTTAGTGCATTTTTACAACCGTTTATGTTATTGAAGTAGAAAAACTAAATCAAGTGTATATAGTTATTGTTATATAGATTAAAATACAACAAATTTAAAAGGGAGGGTGAAAAACATCAAATTACATCAGAAGGGATAATCATCAAAACTATCTGATGCGTTTGTTTATGTTTTGAAATTTAGATTGATCTTAATCGTGCTAATTATTGTTTATAATTGGGGAATTGTATGAAGTGATTTTGAAAAAAGTCATTTCAGGTGATAATGTGCATGCGCCATAGAACTGTTTTTTATGGTGATTCAGTCTACATACTTGGGACACTTAATTTGAATCATAAAGTGTTCTTGTTATTGAAGTGAGTTAATGGGGAGAAGGATATGAAATGGAATCGTTATTTATTCAAGTTCATTACCTTTGCATGTGTAGTTCTATCTTCAAAATTAATGGAGATGGACAATTTTCGAAAAAGCTAGTATGTTAGATCACAATTTTACATTGATCAGCTTCGGAAAATTTGTTGCACGATAAAAAATTTTTGGAGTAGTATAGGTCCACAATTGAAAAACACAGCAAGGGGGCTGTGTTTTTCAATTGTGGTGGTCTGTGATGATGAAGAACAATTGATATTGGCGCTCATCATGTCACGCTTGTGCTCGTGTCCTATTCCTTCAACCATGGGTATGGGATGGGAATCAAAAAAAAAACGTACCACCTTTTTTACTCAAGGGTGATACGTTTTTTTAGGTTGTGCACGCTATTGATGAATCAACGTGTTTTTAATGTGCGAAATCCAAGTGCTTTTCCCCGTGATGATACTAACTGTTCCAGTTTGTCCATAATGAATATTTTGATAGTCTTTTGGACGTAAGTTTAATATTGCACTGACCTGATAAAAATTACCGTCTTTTGTTGTAATAGGATTAGCAGGAATACTTGCAATATTGCCTGGTATCACCATGTGTTTGCTATTTTTTTCTGTTAAATGATAACGTATTGATTGATTCTCCACTATCTCTGAAATTTCATTTGCAGAGATATAAAAACTAACTTTTAAGTCAGGAGTTTTTTTGAGATTTGGATATATTTGTGCAACATTAGTTCCTTGAGGAATGCTAGTTAATTTTGTTTTGTTGATTAATAAATTGACCGTGCCGGATTCAGTAGCGATGATAGTATTTTTGCCACTTGTTTCTGTTGCAGCGTGTTGTATTTTGGTCTGTTCAATTTCTTGATTAAGCGTTTCTAATTCTTTCGTAATAGAGGATAGTTGTTGTGATTTTAGTTCGTTGAGCTTGTTTGTGAGCGCATCTTCTGCTAAATTTGTGGAAGAAAAACCGGCATATTGTGTCTTATAGCTAGTTAACGCGTCATTTATTGAATCAATTTGTTGTTGAATACTAGTTACAGTTTCTTTTTTTAGTTTATCTACCTGTGAAATGGGCAACTCTTTTGTTTGATGTTGGTAGTCTAAGAAGGTGCTGTAGTAGGCATTTTTAGGTGATAAGCTTGTGTTTTTTATTATGGCATTAATCAGGTCTTGATACTGGCTAAGCTCTGAATTCTTCTTATTTATAGCTTCTGATATAATTATTTTTTGCTGTTTGACGCGATCTTGGTCATTGACTTGTTGCTGATGGTCTGTAGACAGACTGCGACGTTGAGAAAGATAACTTTGGTATGAAGTGGAACAACCAAAGTTATCGTCATCAGTAAATAAATTTTGATTCTGTTTTATGCTGTCTTTATAGATTATTAGTGCTTGTACATGTTCTTGCAGATTTTTAAGTGATGATTTTTGTAACTGTAAATTGGTATCTGATTCAGTATTTTGATACTGAATCAGAATATCTCCAGCAGTTATTTCCTTTTTTGTAAGTAATTCATTTTTAATGATGGGATTATTACTTGTTGATTGTATCGTTCTAAGTATTTTGATTGGTTCTATCTCTCCAGTGCTTTTAATAACAGTTTCTTTATGAGTAAGGCAAGCAAGCAAAATAAGCAAGACCAAAAGACTAAGTGTTGGAAAAATGATGAGTGTTGTGAAATTTTGATATCTTTTAGTATAAAATTCTGAGCTTTCTAAAAGCCTCTCGTTGAACATAGTTGTACCTCCCATTATTAATGCTTTACAAGATGATAGTATTTTGATTTTTTATGTATAAGTTCAGCATGGCTACCATCTTCACTGATGATCCCTTTTTCAAGCAGAATAACGCGTTGGACTTTTTCAGCAATAGTCAGGCGATGTGCAATAAAAATGATTGTTTTATTTTTAAGCGATAATAAATTATCAATAATCTTTTTTTCAGTTGCGACATCAAGATTACTGGTTGATTCATCCAAAATAAGTATTTGAGAATTACTAAGGAGGGCTCTAGCTAAAGCGATACGCTGCTTTTGGCCTCCAGACATGCCGCCTTCCTCTGAAATTTCGGTTTGATAACTTTGTGGCATATTTTCGATGTCATCTTTAATGTCAGCAAGCTCAACAGCATGTAGGATGTCTTCTTGTGTTGTGTTTTCACGAGCACCTAGTGTTAAATTATCTAATATGCTTCCAGTAAATATGTATGGGTTTTGTGGTAGATAAAGAATATGTTGCCTTAAATTTTGTCGTTGAACGTGTTTAATGTTTTGTTCACCAATAAAAATGTTGCCAGCACTAGGAGATATAAAATGAACAAGTAGTTTGGCTAATGTTGACTTACCGGAACCGCTAACACCGACCAGAGCAATTTTTTCACCAAAGGGGATCTTAATTGAAAAGTGGTGTAATATGTTCTTTTGATAACCATATTGATAGCTGACGTCGTCAACTGTAATGTTATGAGGGTTGTTATGATGAAGCTCTTGTGATTCTGATTTTTTAAACTCTGATTTTACAAGATAGACTTCGTTTAATCGTCGGTTAGCAACCGTTGCCGTTTGTAATTTCGCCTGCAAGTTAATAATATTTTGGAAAGGTTCAGTAAAGTAGCCTAGTAATGCATTATAGGTAACTAACTGACCGACACTAATTTGATTACTAATCACTAGCTTGGCACCCAACCATAAAACGAGCACATTGATAATGAGTTGAGTTGCTTGTTTAATACTATTTTGAATGGCTTCGCTTTTTTGATGGGCAAAGGATTTTTTTAAATAATCGATAAATTCACGATCAATTTTTTGGTAGCTCGTCTTCTCGCTTGTCAAAGATTTTATGGTTTCAATACCATTGATGTCTTCAATAATAGATGAGCTCAGCGTTGCATTACTTGCCATCTGTTCTTGATTCAATCGTTCAAATGGCTTCATGAAACAATAGACAATCAAGAAGTAGATAGGAAAAGAGATTAGAGATAGCAGAAAAAGTTTTGTATTTTGAATTGCTAAGACGCTGCCAACAATTATCGTGATACCTAAATCTAAAAAAAGTGAGAGAATTGTATTTGCCATGGCATCAATAATGGTGTTGGCGTCATTAAAACGCGTGACAATTTCACCTGTTCGACGTGTGGCAAAGAAATTAACAGGTAATTCGAACAAGTGCCGTATGTATGATAGTATGACTTCAATCGATAATCGTTGTCCCATAATAGTTAACAGATAGGTGCGAGCAAAACTAAGTAGCTGTTGTAACACATAGGTGGCAATGAGTCCTAATGAAACAACGGTTAATGTGTTAGACATAGCACTAGGAATATAAGTATCAATCACTAGTTGCATATAATAAGAGCCAGCGATACTAATTAAAGTGACTAGCAAAGAAGCGACGACAATATTAGCAATTAATCCTTTTTGTCGACTAATAATTGGCAGAAAGGATAGGATACTGTTTTTATTTTCTTTAAAAGGTTTATATCTGGGTGAAGGCGACATGAACAATGCTACACCAGTCCACTCTTTAGAGAATTCTTGTAACGTCATTGCGGTTTTAGCAACTGTTGGATCTGGATCTGCAATGATAACTTTGTTTTTAGTGAATCCGTACACTACATAATAATGCAAATATTGACCTTTTTTCTCAACATGAGCGATGAACGGCAGAGGCAAATCTTTCATGTTAAATAAGGTAAGGTCAGCTTGAATAGGACGGACATCCATATTGAATGATTCAGCGGCCTTCACTAAGCCTAGCGCCGTTGTACCCGATAGGGATGTTTGACAGCGTTCACGAATGTTAGCTAATGAAACATCTGAGCCGTGTCGCTTTAAAATCATAGCTAGTGCTGCTACGCCACAATCTTTTTCTTCAAGTTGTGATATATAATGAAACTTTCTCATGCTTATGCGCTCCTATAAAATAGCTTTAAAAGTTTATTTTATAGTGAGAATGGCATTTTGTTATTAATTGATCATAATTGGTTGTTATTTTGTGTTGAATGGTGGACTTTTAACCATTCAACATTTCAACATGACCGTTCGTTCCATTTATCTATAAAAACACAGCAAGTTAGTGTATATTTAATTCTATCGTTGCGCAGCGGTTAAATACCAAAATAATAGGGGGAAGTATGATCAACAGTACAGCGGTTAAGGAATTAAATGACATGGAATTAGAAAGCATTAATGGTGGTTGGTCACCACAAGGTTTTGCTATTTCCTTTGTACTTGGAGGGGCAGTGGGTGTTGGTGCCTATTCAATATATCAATTCGGTATGGACCAAGGATATCGAAATAATAAAAAATAGGATTATATTTATTAAGGAGGGTAATTACGTATGGCATTATTTAAAGAATTAAGCAACAAGGAATTGGTAAATGTAAATGGGGGAGTAGTCCCAGTAGCTGTAGTTTTGGGTGTGCCAACATTAGCACTTGGAATATACCAGGCTGGATATGCGGCAGGAAAAGACAGAGCTCAAGCTGGCTTACGTCGATGAAATATCTACTGTTGCTTTTACAGTGTCTAATATTTATCGCTTTATGTTTATTGGTAATATTAATAGGGTTAAGTGATCAACATCGTTTTGGAGCTTTATCATATCATGCTATGAATAATATGTTTGTTTTGTTGATGCTTCTCCAGTTTGTGTTATTTTTAATACCCAATAAATTATTAGGTGCATTCGAAAACAGTTTGTCCGGATATTTGAGAAAAAAATCATTATGGAAAATTGTTGTATGGACAGGAATAAGTGGTGGCATATTGTCGTTGAAGGAAATAGTTTGTAACAAATTTTAAATTTATGGTAGATTGTAAAATTAAACCGAACAATTGTACGTTAACACCAAATATTGAGGTCGTTCTCAATCACCACGAAAGGTCCTTTAGCAATTCTTCGTGTTCTATTAATTCTTGCAATCTACCGTGTTTATAAGTAGGAGGGAGAAGATTGGTATGAGTTTGAAAAATAATATTGTTGGATTTAATAAGTTAGATAGTGAAGAGCTTAAAAATATTAATGGTGGGTGTTATCCGTTGGTAATTATTGGTGCACTGGCTGGAATTGCTATTAGAAATAGAATCAAAAAATAGAAAAGGATAAAATTATGCATAAAAATGACCTAATTAATTTTTCTAATTTTAGTCAACTTGATGAATATCAATTGGCTAGTGTCGATGGTGGATTTATTCCGGTTGCCGTTTGGGCATTGTGGGCTGGTGCGGGTGCTGCAGGGTTCAGTGGGGGAATCGCAGTTGGATTGAATAGAGTCAATAGAAATAACTAGAACAAATGTTTGAAGGGTGGTTGTGACAATGCTTAAAGAATTATATGAGTATAGATATTGGATATTGTTTTTGGTTGTGGGATGTATTGGATTTTTTTGTGGAATTGCAGTAGGTCTTCAACACGTTAATTCTATAGTTTAATGATCGAAAGGGTTTTAATATGACTGAATTAAATAAAAAATTGCAAAATAGTTTACACGGTTATGATATTTTGGATGCACAACAATTGTCAGAAGTGGATGGTGGTATTGCGCCACTTTTGATAGCCGGTGGAATTGTTTTGGCTGGCGGTGGAGGTTTTGCTGCAGGATATGGTTTATCTAGATGGT
This sequence comes from Leuconostoc mesenteroides subsp. mesenteroides ATCC 8293, assembly GCF_000014445.1. Lineage (NCBI taxonomy): Bacteria > Bacillati > Bacillota > Bacilli > Lactobacillales > Lactobacillaceae > Leuconostoc > Leuconostoc mesenteroides. The sequence goes on from NC_008531.1 coordinate 75,455, forward strand.
TAGGCTGATTTAAGAAATTTTAAATTAGCCTAACGAACTACTCTTATACAAAAAACGAACTACTCTTATACAAAAAACGGACTAGTTTTATTCAGTGCGAAAATAGTATGGGAGTATTTTTTTATGTTAATTCGTTATTAACAAGATTTTAAGAGCTTTTGCAAAAAGCACTGTTGCACGTTTTAAAACATATATTCTCTTTTAGAATATTATAGTTATAGGGACAAGGTACTTTCTTATTGTGGGAATTAGCCAGATAAAGTGCAATTTAAGATGATTTAAATTTACCTGAGTGCCTATTTTATTAAGTAATTTTAAAAAGTTGAATTCTGAAGAATTACTAGAGTCAGAAGGAATAGCTCCTCTGATTGTGGCTGGTTTATGGATCGCTGGAGCAGTTGGTGGCGCCTTTGTGTGGGGATATGATAAAGGATATCAATTTGGGAAGGATTTGGCTAAATAATAATCATGACAGATGATACGAACGCTGCAATAGCATTAGGAGCATTTATATTATACTTTGTCATTGCAGCACTACGTTTTTTTACAGATGTAGGTATCTTAAATATTATTTCTGCAAGAGACTTAGAGCAAGCATCTCATTTTTTGCTAATAATAACTTTTGTTAATTTGATTGTATGGCCATTAAAAAAAGACAGTAAATTTTCTCTTCTTCGGTAAATAGTATTATATAGTTGTCTTTTATTACATAAAATACTATTTTATATAATTCAATTGTAAAAAAACAATCACATTACTTATTCAAATTAGACAGATGGCAAGAAAGTATATGGTTACTATAGGGGAAAACATATCAAAAGTTCTCAGGTTACTGCATTATTGTTAGTGATGTACTGTTGGGAAACTATTAATTCTAGCTATTGCAGATCATACACAAAAAAATAAAAAAGTCGGGTTCACTGAGATGGTAACAGTGAACCCGACTTTTTAGTCACAGGAGGTTTCTTAATGCTTTTATTTTTCTTCGGGAAATTAGACAAGTCAGTTGATTATGAAGGATAATTTCATTATTGACTTTATCAATTTGTTCAATTTTATTAATATTTACAAGATAGGAACGATGGCTACGGAATAATCGATCATCCATCGCTTCGATATCTTGTAATCGACCTGTGAACTGGATACGTTTATTTTTACTCACTAAAGCGATTTGTCGTGTACCAGATATTGTTTCAAAGAATAGAATATCATTGAAGGGTATCTGAAAATGGCATTGTGAGGTATTGTAGTGAAATAAGTCTAGAGGCTTATCTTGATGCTTTTTTTCTACAAGATGAGTTAAGCATTCTTTTAATTGCTGCTTAAAATCACTTGATGATTGCGTTTTATCTATAAAGTCCAGTGCAGAAATATGATATTGGAAAGTAAGTGGCAAGAATTCAGAATGAGTCGTGACAAAAATAATAGCAGCATATGGATCATGTTTTCTAATTTCTTTAGCGACCTGAAACCCTTTTTTATCCGATCCTTTGATTTCAATATCGAGAAAGTATATGTGATGCGTTCCATTACTAAGTAAGTGCTGTGATAATTGTTCTGGCTTTGAGTAAGTGTTAATCTGTTGGCATGACCAATTGTTTTCCTGGACTAATTCGTTTAAGTAGCGTCGCAATTTTTGTTGCTGTATGATATCATCTTCTAAAATGTTGATGTGCATAAAATTTATCCTTGTGTAATCAATGTCTGTCGGAATCGATAATTGCTGTATTCGGTTTCTATGTGTGCTTGTTCATAATTACTTAAGATATGTTGCATATTGCTCAATCCAATGCCACGATTAGCTCCTTTACTAGTTACGCCATCTTGAAAAATATGGCCGATATTAATAAATTCTTGGTTAGTGGAATTTTCAATAATGAGACGGTGCTCCTGCTTAATATTATCTGTAATAAACGCAATATTAATAAACGCCATTGAGCATGCTTCGCTGGCTTCAATAGCGTTGTCCAATAAAATACCCAGCATACGAATATAATCAAAAACATCAACGTGACAAGTGGACCATTTTTGTTCAATTTCGAATTCTATATGAATACCTTTTTCTAGTGCTAAAATAATTTTATTTGATAGAATACTTTTGATCGCGGGGATGTCGATTTTTGTTAATGATCCTAAGGTGTGATTCCCATGATTTAATACATTCGGGGAGTTTTTTAATACATCTTCATATATAGAGCGAATCTGATTGATATCACCGGCTTGTATACTTGTTTCTAAACTGACAATTAGGTTGGCATAATCATGACGAAAACCATTGATACTTTTATAGAGATCTTCGATTTGTGTTGTATAGGTTGTTAAATGATCTAATTGCTGTTGCTTTTGCTGCGCTAATTGAAAGTTGAAATAATTTTGGGTAGTATTCTTAAGATAAACCAATAATGATATTAAACTAATAACAAAGAACATATTAACAGCATTTTTATATGAAGTATTGTTAAATTGGTACGTCAATAAATAAAGTATTAGGCTAATAGACAATAGTGAGTTGATAAATTTCAAACGATTGCTTTTCTGTAAATGTTGGTTTTTTCGTATAATTTCTAGATTCGGTGCAATCAGTTTGATTACACCAAACTGTATAATGCCTATGAGTATTGGTGTTATCATTGTATCGTAAATAGCTATGATATTATTTTCCAAGAGGTATGTTAGTCCAAACCACTTGCCCAGTGACTGAATTATGGCACCGAAGGCTGACACGGATACAACGGTATATAGTGCGTAAAAAGCGATAAGATTAAGATTTTGTTTTTCTTTGTTCAGTAAGACGTTAAGTAATATCAGAATAAAGATATGTATTATCCGAGCTGGGATACCTAACAATGACGTTGTCAACAGTTCGGCTAAGATAAACAGCAAGTAAATTTTAAAGCGTATTTTAGTTCTACTTATAGTGCAAAACATGATAAATTCAATACTTGATAAACTACAAAACCCTAGTAGAATGTGAGTAACTGATAAAATGTACATAATCATCCCCCTTGATTATAGTTATATTTTACAGTAAAAGATAAACGTTTACCACAAGTGTTTAAGTAGTAACCATTTACCACATTATAACAACCGTTTGTGAACATTTTATTGTGATAGAATGCGATATTAGGGAAAATAATAAGTAAATATAAAGTATAATTTGAGGAGGAAAAAATGGTTTTTTTAGAACAATTTGAAAAGTTAGGTCAAGATAAATTAGTTAGCACTACAGGTGGTGATTGGGTTTCGTTTTTTAGCAATAGGTTAGCTACCAAAGGACACATTTTGAAATGAGGGGCAACTAAGTTTTTAGCTTACATAAATACCTCGGACAAGGTTAATTACTTGTCTGAGGTATTTTTAAACAATAAAATAAATTTGATATCACCCAGTAAACTAGTATAATAGCATTTATAATTACAACTTGACAAAATTTAAATGGGAGAATTATGAATAAAATATTATCTATCGGTGGGTCAGATACAAGTGGTGGCGGTGGTATAGAGGCGGACATTAGAACTTTCGAAAAATACAACATATTTAATTTGGTTGCTATTGAAAATATTGTGACTATGGCACCACAAACATGGGCAGTGACACAATATACAGTGCCAAATCATCTGTTTGCGTCTCAATTACAAACAGCAGTGGCGGTTGATCTAGCTGGCATTAAAGTTGGTATGGTTTCAGATGTTGATAATTTCAATACACTGGTTGGCTATCTAGAAAGCGTGAAGCCCAGTGCATTGTTAGTGGATCCCGTCATGGCTACAAAATTGTCAATCGATAATGATCGTACGGTTGATCTAGAGACTTATAAAGAAAAGTTATTAGCCAAAGCGGACATTATTACACCCAATATTTTGGAAGCAGCGATGTTAACGGGAGTGAAGTCTATTAACAACGTGTCCGAAATGAAAGTAGCCGCTGAAAAGCTATCTAGCTACGGCATCAAATATGTTGTCATTAAATCAGGTAGTAGGTTTGATAATAATCTAGCTACAGATATGCTGTATGATGGCACTACTTTTGAAATATTCCAACGAGAATTGATAGCAACTGATTACAATCATGGTGCAGGCTGTACTTTTTCTGCAGCTATATTGGCGAACATTGTGAAGGGGATGCCGATACACGAGGCGGTTCTTGATGCCAAAAATTTTACATTTCAGTCGATAGAAAATGCAGTTAGAGTCAATCAATTTGTAGGCCATGTTTGGCAAGGAGAAAATGGTCATGAGACAACAAAATAGGATAGTCATAGACATTGTGTTAGTTGCTTTATTTACTAGTATTACATTTGTAGCGACCAGTATACAGGTTCCAATGCCGGCACTGATAGGAAAACCATTTGTACATTTGGGCAACTCAGCAGTGCTCCTTTCAGTACTCTTATTAGGCTATAAACGGGGTGCATTGGCTGGTGGCTTTGGATTAGCATTATTCGATGTGATGCATGGTTATGCCATGGAAGCGCCTTATTATTTTGTTGAGTGCTTCATTGTTGGTGGTGTTGCGGCCTATGTGTTTTCATTAGTAAACTATAAACAACATGGAACCAATTTAAAATTAATTCTTGTTATTCTTTCAGCTGTTTTTGCTAAATTAGTAATGACAACGGGGCATAATTTTGTGATGAGCTTATTTAAGGGGATGACACTGCAACCGGCAATAATAGCTACTATTTCATCTCTTTTTCCTACTATAATTAATTGCATTACGACATTAGTTGTTGTCTTTGTGATATATCGAGTACTAGCTGAACAGTTTAAACGATTATTTGTAAGAAATAATTTTAGTTAAACTTCGACTTAACGGTAAAAAGCTATTATCTTATTATTTATAGGATAGTAGCTTTTTTGCTCATAACAGTTGTGATTAACGAACACTATTTTTTCTGACGGTGGTTTCTGAATTAACTCTAAAACGACTGAAGTATAGTAAGATAAAGATATATTTTATTAAGCATAGTGATTGCCATAAAATGGGGGGAGCAAATATGGTCAAATTTAATTTTTCATGTACCAATATTGATAATTTGAAAAGTTCATATGATTTTGTAGTTATTGGGTCGGGCGCGACGGGAATGACTGCTGCCATTCAGGCGCAAGAATTAGGGCTGGATGTGGTTATATTTGAAAAGTTAAATAGCCTAGGGGGTAATTCAATGCGCGCGTCTACTGGTATGAATGCTGTTGAAACGATGACACAATTAAAGTATCAGATAATTGACTCGCAGGAATCATTTTATGAAGAGACACTTAAGGGTGGAAAAGGTAGTAATAATAAGGAATTATTGTCATATTTTGTGAGACATACTGAATCTGCAATTGAATGGTTGTCTTATCATAATATTGAATTAAATGAGATTGTATCGACAGGTGGTATGTCAAAAAAACGCGCTCATCAACCAACCGGTGCCACTGCAATTGGCGGTTATCTTGTAAAGGGGCTGCAACAGCAGTTAGCGGAGAAGCGCATCCCCGTCTTTAATCAGACAAAAGTCTTATCTTTAGTTAAGAATGATGGTCATATCTCGGGGGTTGAGATTGAGCACCCGCAAGCAGGAAAAAAGATTATTAATGCCAAAACAGTTCTGATTGCTAGTGGTGGGTTCGCACAGAATCGTGCCATGATGTCAGTATATGCTCCTGATTTATTAAGGTTAGGCACGACAAATCATCCCGGTGCGACCGGTGACGGTATTAAGCTTGCAACAACTGCCGGTGGTGCACTGGTAGATATGAACAAAGTACAAGTTCACCCAACTGCCCAGCAGGAAACGGATCATATTTATTTAATAGGCGAGGGATTGCGCGGTGCTGGTGCTATTTTGATCAATCATTTAGGCAAACGCTTTACTAATGAAATGGCTACGCGTGATCAGGTGACTAAGGCCATTGATGACCTGCATCAGGATGGAGCGACACTGGTATTTGATCAGGGCATTTGCGAGGCATTTAAAGCAGCCGACTTTTATGTTGCCATGGGGTTAGCTGTTTCAGGAAATACAATATATGAGCTAGCGGAAAAAATAGGTGTAAACCCTAATAACTTGGAAAAAACAGTAAGTGGTTGGAACATGTATCAAAAGGCCTTTGAGGATATAGCATTTGATCGCCAGACAGGCATGGATCGTGGTATTGAGAAGTCGCCTTATTATGCAATTCACATTAAACCGGCCGTTCATTACACAATGGGCGGAATAAAGACTAATCGTTTAACTGAAGTTTTAAATGAGATAGGTGAGGCAGTACCAGGATTATTTGCTGCTGGTGAGGTGGCTGGTGGATTACATGGAGATAATCGCATTGGTGGTAATTCAATTGCCGAAACAATTGTTTTTGGTCGACAGGCGGGCCAGCAAGCTGCAAAACATGTTTTGAGTTTGTCATAAATTAAATTTTTGAGAGAAACGTGGAAAGACTATTGGTGAGGCAATAGTCTTTTTAGTATGCAACTACTAGTTGCGACCAGCGCAGCTAAAGGGATACAGAGATATTGCGCTTTTGATGGTCAAGTGAAATCTTTTACGTATAATAAAACCTGTGCACAACAAAGTGAAGGGAATTAAAATATGGAAAATATATTCAGTTATCAGCTCAATATGTTACGGCAAAAGAAAAGTTTATCGCAGGAGATTATTGCTCAAAAGTTATATGTTTCGCGTCAATCCGTTTCAAAATGGGAGCGTGGGGATGCTGAACCAGACATTGATAAACTTATTGCGTTAGCGGACATCTTTGGAGTTGATTTAAATTATTTATTGGCCGGACAACAGAGCCCAGAAGAATTATTATTGAAGTTGACGGCCGTTCGTAAAGGCTTTAAAAAACCAGTATTAAATGATGTGAATTTAGAAATTTATGGTAAGGATCGCATTGCATTATTAGGGAGCAATGGTTCGGGTAAGTCTACTATTGTAAATATTATTGCGGGCATGCTACGACCAGATGCAGGTCACATCGAAAGATTATTTGATCCCAAAGAGGATTTAAATGTTATGCCCCAAGAAAATACTTTAATAGAAACGCTTCGATTGGCAGAACATATAGCTCTTTCTGCCGGCATTCATCGCATTTATTCAACGCAATTTGTTAGTGGATTATTACAAAAGTTTCATTTGGAAGAACAAGCTAATGTCAGAATTAGTGATCTATCTGGCGGTCAAAAAAGAAGACTTGCATTATTGCTAAGTGTAATGAGTTCTTCAAAGCTTTTGATTCTAGATGAACCGACAGTTGGCATGGATTTAGAATCTATTGATTTCTTTTGGAATTATATGGATCATGTTGCTGGTAGTGTTTTGACTATTACACATGATTTTAATCAAATTGATCGGTATTTTAATCGTGTTTTGTTATTAAAAGACGGCGTGATTGTACAAGATGAAAAAGTGACGGTAATACATTCTAATAATCAGACAATTGAAGAATGGTACCGTAAGTATAATAATAACGAGGGGTGATACAGGATGATTACATATATAGAATTAAAGGAAACGTTTCGAAATAGACGCTTCATTTTATTTACACTTATTTCACCAGTAATGTGGTACATATTCATGGTTAATATAGCAAAGTCTGCCGGGTTCTTTACTCATCGTTATTCGAGTATTTGGTTTGTTGCTTCTTGCGTAATGGGTATTATGGGCAACTCGGTTGTTACGTTTGGAAAAACCATTAATCGTAGTCAAAATTTTTACTTTTTACAGGCTAAAACCTCGCGTTATGGTATAAAAAATTGGGTGTTGGATCAAATGATGATTCAGTTGATTTTAAATGTCCTCATTGCGTTAACTGTAACCATTTGTGGTGTTGTTATGCAGACAATACAAGTAGACATTAATTTTATTTTTGAGGTCTTGTTGTGTCAGATCTTGGGAGTATACTTTTGTTTAATAGGATTTGCGATGGGCATCGTAGCCGATAACAAAGTGTTGGATGCGTTATCCTTTCCAATTATGATGGTTTGGGCATTATTGATTATACCTTTTGATACGTGGACCACAGGAAGATTCGTCACGATTATCAGTGCTGTTCAAAAGCTGTTTCCTGGGTATTATTTATTTACGATAATACAGCATTTGATTGATAGTAGCAGTCTTGGATATAGTTTATTGCGTTTTGTAGCAACGATTGTTATGACTGCTGTCCCTATAGGGGTATTTACTTACCTGCATATTCGACGGATGACGAGTTAATTACATTTAATAAATGGGGTTGTGTTTGGATAGAAAATAGAAAGCATAAGGTGCATATTTGCATGTTATGCTTTCTATTTTTATGCATTAAGTCAATGTAAAAATGCATTGATTTAATGTTGAATTAATTTTTGTTTAACTTACATATATTAATCCACTCTTACAATAAATTTATCTGAATAAGGAGGTAGCAGTTTTGCAATTAAAAAGAATGCAAAAAACAGATTGGTATTTAGTCGGTATTTTAATACTAAGTGCCTTTCTGTATGGTTGGGGTATATGGGATGCTGGTAGTGCTAATAGCTACTATACGGCGGCTATTACCTCGATGACAAAAAGTTGGTCGAATTTTTGGTACGGCGCTTTTGATCCAGCAGGATTTATTACTGTTGACAAACCGCCAGTTGCATTATGGCTAATGGCCATATCAGCTAAAATATTTGGTGTACATGGCTGGTCGGTTGTTTTACCAAGTGTTTTGTCGGGTATAGGATCTGTTTACTTAATGTATAAATTATTAGCACCAAAGTTTGGTTTATTGGCCGGAAGAATTGGGTCCTTGATTTTGACATTAACGCCAACGGTGGTTGCTAATAGTCGCACAAATAATATGGATGCTATACTGGTATTTTTCTTGCTTTTAGCTGTATATATTTTACAAAAAGCAGTCGCTAAGAAAAATATTTGGCTAGTCATTGTCAGTTTTGGTTTGATTGGTGTGGGCTTTAACATCAAAATGTTACAAGCCTTCATGATTTTACCAGCAATGCTTGTTTATTATTGGGTAGCAATCAAACTACCGTGGAAAAAGAAAATTGCTTGGTTAGTTGTTGGTATGGCTTCCTTATCGATTTTTACAGTAGCCTACCCGTTGGCAGTTGATTCTGTTGACCAATCTAGTCGACCATATATTGGTAGCTCACAAACGAATTCATTAATGGAGCTAGCATTTGGATATAACGGTACCGAAAGATTGTTAGGACAATCAACAGGAACCGGCGGTGCTTTCCCTGGCATGGGAAGTACCAAAAAATCAACAGGAACTCAAAAAAATAACGGTGCTCCGAGTGGTAAAAAGCCGAGCGGGTCAGCGTCAACTGGTAAAATGACCGGACAGGCACCGACCGGACAACAAAACGGTGGTAAAGCGCCAACTGGCACGCCACCAAACCAATCTACAAATAAAAACGCAAACCAGGCTAAAGGCAAAGCACCTGGTCAGTCAGGAAAAATGACCAGACAAGCACAAGGTGGCCAGGGTGGCGGTAACAGTGCATTTGCTATTGGATCAGCTGGACCATTTAGGCTTTTCCAATCAGATTTGGGTTCACAAATTGGTTGGTATCTGCCACTTGCAATTCTTGGACTTATTGCTGGTTGGTTTGGATTTAGAAAACGTGGTGCTAAATGGCACCATGTTTCTGAGGAACAATCCGAGGTTCTGCTCTGGGCGGGCTGGTTCGTTCCAGTCTATGGATTTTTCTCAGTTGCTAGCTTCTTTCACCCATATTACACAATTATGCTAGCCCCTGCGATTGCTGCACTGACAGCAATTGGCGTAGCGGCGGTTGTGAAAATGTCTGCTCAAAGCAATAAAGAATCAATGATCGCACGAATAGTGGTCAGTGTTGCCGTATTAACAACGCTTCTACTGCAAGCGTACTATGTATGGTCATATTATCAAATTATCAGCATTATCTTGATTATTGTAGCAATTGGCTTATCTATCTGGTGGTTATTGCCTAGACAAATCAATAACAAAATAAAAATTGTCTTGTCGGCCATTAGTATCTTACTAATGGCAGGCTGGTGGTCGTTAACACCAACATTGTCGCACAATTCTGCAGCAATACCAGCCGCTAGTCCTTCCCTGCTAAGTCAAACCGGAAGCAGTGATATGGGCGGGGAAGTCAATAATCAATTATTGAGCTACACTAAGAAGCATCAAGGCAATGCTAAATACTTATTTGCTACAACAGATTCTAATTCAGCATCTGGATATATTATCAAATCAGGCAAAGCAGTTATGGCTATAGGTGGTTATAACGGTACTGATCCAACGATGTCTCTATCCGAGTTTAAGAAGCTAGTCAAGTCGGGACAACTTAAATACTTCGTTATGGGTAATAATAGTAAAACTTCAAGTGGTCAAATTAGTAAAATACTAACTTGGGTTAAAAAGAATGGTACTAAGGTCACATATAGTTCTAGTACGTCAAATCAAAGTTCCCCAACGCAACAAATGGGTGGACAATCACAAAGTACAACGCTATATGATCTATCAAATATATACGAATAAGAAAGGAGAATACTTTAAATATGCTGACAAGATTTACAACACCAAGACTTGGGTTGATTTTACCAGCCTATAATGAGCAGGAAGTTTTGCCTACAACCTTGTCCAAATTGAATACGATTAAAGAGACTTTGATTCAAAAAAATCTCATTAGCGACGATAGTTTTATTATGGTTGTGGACGATGGCTCTGTAGACAATACATGGGAAATTATTCAAGAAAAAGAACAATTAAATTCTGATTTAATTGGTGTCAAGTTATCTCGTAATTTTGGCCACCAATCAGCATTATTAGCAGGAATGTCAGAGAGTATTAAATTAGCGGACATTGTTATAACACTAGATGCTGACTTGCAAGATAATCCAGACATTATTCAAAAAATGGTGCTTAAATATAAAGCGGGCAATGAAATCGTATATGGGGTCAGATCCAGTAGAAAAACCGATACATGGTTCAAACGTAATACGGCACTAACCTTTTACAAAATTTCATCATTCTTAGGTGTTGAAATGGTACCAGATCACGCCGACTTTAGATTAATGAGTCGTGTTGCCGTGCTAGCATTACTGCGACTACCTGAGCGAAATGTTTTTCTACGCGCTATGGTACCGCTAGTTGGCTTTCAGTCAGATAAAGTTTTCTATGAACGTGGTGAACGTCAGGCAGGTACATCAAAATATCCATTAAAAAAGATGTTGAGTTTTGCTATTGATGGCATTACCAGTTTCAGTGTTCAACCGATTCGTTTATTATTTAATTTAGGCATTCTTGTCATCAGCATCGCCAGTATTGAAATTGTTTACACAATATTTGAAAAAATGATTGGAAACACAGAAGCAGGTTGGTCATCTTTGATGATTTCCATTTGGTTATTGGGAGGCATTAACTTGGTAGCAATATCGATTGTTGGTATTTATATTGGCAAAATATTTACCGAAGTGAAGCAACGACCTTTATTTCAAATTGAAACTGAAACAGGGCTATTCGTGGAAAAGCTACGTAAAGTTGATGACTATACCATGAAGTGATTTTCAAGGATAATACAGTTGATAATGATATTGTTCAATAGTAATCAAAGTACTCTTTGGATTTGAATGGAGACAAATCGTTTTGCGTAAATATTTACTTTCTGAAAAAATGAAGTATATTTTCTGGGGTGTGGCAACGACCATAGTATATTTAATCGTTCGACTCATTTCCATGAAAATATTTGATGACACAATGCTGCCTGTCCTAATCTCGCAGACACTGACCATTATATTCGCATTTGTTGTTAATAAACTGTTTGTTTTTACAACCAAACAAACAAAAAGCGTGTTCGTTCAGTTCGTCAGATTCCTTTGGGGACGGTTATTTGTGGCCGGAATTGACTTCTTTTTAACCTACGTTATGATCGAAAAATATAGCAATATTTTTATTCATATTTTCTTTCTTAATCAAGTAAACTTTAAGCTATTTCCTTTTTCATTACCAATAGTAAACCAATTCGCTTCAAATAGTACGGAGCTAAATAGTTTTCTAGCAATTATTTTGATACAAGTGTTATCGGTAATTGTAAATTATCTTATTTCAAAATTTATGATTTTCAATTAACATCTTTATCAGCTACCTGTAGATAAAAGTGATGACTTTATTTAAGAACAAGCAAGTTTAGAGCAGCTATTTGATATAGCTGTTCTTTTTTGTCAAAAAATCAAAACGATTGCTTTCTGTTTAGAATTGTTCTAGCATGGTAGGTAGGAAAAGGATAACAATATTAAGGAGGAATTAGGAATGTCAAAAACAAAGATTATTATAGTTGGTGCATCTCATGGGGGACATCAAGCTATTCTAGAACTAACTCGTAAATACAAGAACCTTGACATCAAGTTGTTTGAAGCCGGTGATTTTATTTCATTCATGTCTTGCGGCATGGAATTATATTTGGAAAATAGTGTTACTGATGTTAATGATGTTCGTAATTTCCGTCCTGAAGATATGGAACAGTTGGGCGCAGAAATTTACAGTAACCACGAGGTACTGGCAATTGATGCTGATGATAGAACAGTTTCTGTCAAAGACGTTACTACCGGTAGTACTGAGAAATATAGCTATGATAAGCTGATATTAAGTTCAGGCGTGACACCAAATAGTCTACCTGTTCCAGGGACTGATTTAGAAAATGTCTACCTCATGCGTGGTAAAGATTGGGCAACAAGTATAAAGGCCAAGTTAGAAAATCCCGATGTTAAAAATATCACAATTGTTGGTGCGGGTTACATTGGCGTTGAGGCAGCGGAAGCTAGTGTTAAGGCCGGGAAAAATGTTACTTTAATTGATATGATTGACCGCCCTTTGGGAAATTATTTAGATGCTGAATTAACAGCTGTTCTGGAAAAGGAATTAGCTGATAAAGGTGTAAAAGTGGTTACTGACGTTCGCATCGAAAGTTATGAAGGAACTAGTCAAGTAACGGCAGTAAAAACAGATGAGGGAAAGTACCCGAGTGATTTAGTTATTCAAGCCGCTGGGGTTAAGCCAAATACGAATTGGTTGAAAGGTGTGATTGATTTAGACGATCGAGGCTGGATTAAAACGGATGAATATTTACGGACGAATTTACCAGATGTTTATGCTGTGGGAGATGCGGTTCTATCGTATTCAATCCCTGCCCAAACTAAATTACCAATTGCACTAGCAACCGTTGTACGGCGTGAAGTCCGTTATATAATCGCACATTTATTTGAAAATCAGCCCTCAGTTCCTTTCAAAGGGGTCGTTGGCTCGTCAGCGTTAAGTGTGTTCGATTACCATTTTGCAACGGCTGGATTAAATACCACAACGGCCCAAAAATCAGGTGTTACTTTGAAGTGCTCCTTCTACCAAGATACCTTACGGCCCGACTACGTTCCTCGAGAAAATGGGAACACCGAAGTTTATGTCGAGCTGGGCTATGATCCGCAGACACATCGTATTTTAGGCGGTGCGGTGCTATCGACTTATGATATAACGGCTCAAGGTAATGTTATTGCGCTAGCGATCGAACACGGACTTCGTTTGGAAGATTTGGCTGAAGCCGACTTTTTCTTCCAACCAGGATTTGACCGACAATGGAGTCTATTGAACCTAGCGGCCCAACATGCACTTGGTGAGCCTAAATTTTAATTAGTTTGTGAATAAGGTAATATTAGGCTACAAATAAAAAGAAACGCAACTCGAAAGGTTGCGTCTCTTTTTATTTAATAAGTAGAATTATACGTTTTCTAAATGACCATTCTTATCCTTAGCAATTAAGAAGTAGACCGTCACTGCGATCGACCATGCCCAAACAATATGCCCAAAGAACTCAGAAATATGTTCATCTAAAGGTTGATTCCATGGAGCTGGAATTGTTCCAAATGCAGGCATGATAATGATATGCCAAAGAATCCAAAGGAATATACCATAAGCAGCACCTTGCCACAAAGCTACTTTAGACCAATATTGAGATACAAATACGTATAGTATTGCAAACGCAATGGCAAATGAGAAGTGTAGAATCAATGTGAACCAAAATACTTTTTGATCTTGAGAGTAGTAAAAGAATGAATGAACTAGTTTAGATGGAATGCCAAGCTGTTCAGCCATATGTTGTGGTGGGTTAGTGGCATTACGAGCTAGTGTACGTGGTGGCAAAATATTTTCCCAACCGATTTTAACCATTCCTGAAATCATCCCTGCAATAAATCCGTAGAAAATACTTTTAGTAATGATCTCCTTTAGTGATGCAACTGGTTTATTTAGTGTAACCATAGTGTTTCTCCCTTATGTGAATCATTTAACAACTGTTAATAATACAGCCATTGGGATCGTTTGTCAATTCATTTGATTTCGGGAATATGTTCGATTAATTATGGATATTGCCAAAATTGTGAAATAAAATACTTGTAATTAAAAAACAATGAGAATAAAAATAAATGGTTGCAAAATAATTATAAATAGTGTAAGGTTATTACAAATAAATGAGACAAAGAAAAGATAAGTAAATTTTAGGGGTAATCAAAGAGAGCTAACATTTGGTGAAAGTTAGTATTACGAATGAATTGAAAATGGTCTTGGAGTCGTTAGTGGTATAAGCATGTTCGTGAATACCGCTCGGGTGCGCCCGTTATCGCGTTAAGGTATCTCTCTTTTGATGTACCTGTCAAGTATAAAGTAGTGATACTTTATAGAATTTGGGTGGTAACACGAGTTTTTCGTCCCATAATCTTTGTAGATAATGCAAAGATTATGGGACTTTTTTTGTTGATGAATAAAATGAATGGAGAATAAGTAATGACCAATAAATTGTATGATGTTTTGACTGTATTAAAGAAGTTTCCATGGATTGATTTAACTATTTTTCCAGCTTTTATTGATGTGGGCTTTGAAACAATATTGATATCGGATAGCAAGCCTATATCGTCTACGACTAAGTCGTAATTATCAATTTTAACTTTAAAGAAGTAACTGCAGTTTTAAAGACAAAGAAAAGATAAGTAAATTTAAAGAGTAACTGAAAGAGAGCCGACGAATTGGTGAAAGTTGGTGTTACGAATAAGTTGAAAATGGTCTTGGAGTCATAGAATGGGTGAGCAAGTATGTAAATTCATTCCGGGTGTGCCCGATATAGCACAGAGTTTTGTTAAAAAACAGAACTTAAAGAGAATAATTTAGTGATAGATTATTGAATGCGAGTGGTAACACGATTTTCGTCCCGCAATCTGGCTATTTTTAGCTGGGTTGCTTTTTTGTGGTCTGAAATAAAGGGGGTGGTCATAATAGAGCTGAAAACAGCCTAGTTAAGGTGATATATAAAGATGATGATTTAAAATACTTAAAAAATATAGACGAAAGAAAGATTTGAGGAGAAACAGTATGAGTGATCAAACACTACAAAAAGAACTAGAAAACATTGAGGTAACGGATACACTACAGGCGTGTCCGATTGATTTTTCACAATCAAAGGTTGCTAATCCGCGAGCGCATCAAAAGCAAAAAGAATATGACAACGGTAAAGACAAGTCCAATTTTAATGAACGAGAAAAGTTTTCAGCCTATCAAGGCCCCCAATTTAAAGCCCGGTTTACAGACGGTACGCTTCCTGTTACACCTAACCGTTATCGCTTGATTTGGTCTCGTCATTGCCCTTGGGCTAATCGTATTGCCATTGGTATTGATTTATTAGGTTTAGATCAAGTGATTTCTAATGGCATCGTTGATCCTTTGAGACCAGCTGGGGTAGTTGGAGACTGGTTCTTTACGTTAGATGATGGGGATGTTGATCCAGTATTAGGGATTCATTCACTTGGGGAAGCTTACCGGTTAGCTGATCCTTCATACGATAAAAGAACGACGGTACCAGCACTCGTTGACACTCAAACCGGTAAGGTTGTTAACAATGATTATAATAATTTAATCAAAGAATTTGCCTTAGCCTGGCAAGAATATGTACCAGAAACTGCACCGGACTTATATCCTAAGAACTTGCGTTCAGATATTGATGCGTTGAGTGACATCATATTGATGGACATCAATTATGCGGTTAATGAGGCGGGTCATGGACGTTCTCAAGCAGATTATAAAAAATGGTATGACAAAGTATTTAATCGATTAGATTGGCTAGAGGAGCGCCTAGCCAACCAACGCTACTTATTCGGTGACCAAATAACATTAGTAGATATTAATTTATATGTCACGCTGTCACGATTTGACTTAGTGTTTTATCAAAAGTATTTTGTTAATAAAAAACGTTTAGTTGATTATCCTAATTTGTGGAACTACGCTAAGGATTTGTATGCCATCCCTGCATTTGGCGACAATACTAATTTTGAATCAATGCGTCAACGTTTTTATGAGGTTGATCATACACCGCAAGAGGATCTGCCTCGAATTATTCCATTAGGGCCAGATGATAGTATTTGGGAAGAAGCAAATGACAGAGCAGAAAAATTTGGTTAGTAATACTCGGAAGTTAGCCCAGTTAATTGTAGATTCCAAGTTCCAAATAGACGAATTGAATGTTGCCAAAAAATGCTTTGTGGATTATTTAGCAAGTGCCTATGTTTCTAGAAATGAACCAGCGGTGAAAAGATTATTTGACACACTCAAAAATGCTGGACCGGCTAAGCTTTTAGGTCAAGCTGGTACAGCTAGTAGTGATCATGCCGCATTATTTAATGGATTCGCTGCACATTACAATGATTTCGATGATGTTCAAGCTAATTTTCGCGGCCATCCAAGTGTTGTCATTTATTCAGCTTTGTTAGCTCTTGCTGATGGGACTGAAAGTGCAGATAGATTTTTTGAGGCCTATATTGTAGGTGTGGAAATTGCTGGACAAATTGGATTTCAAGTCAACCCAACACACAAGTTATCTGGGTACCACACAACTGCAACCCTTGGTACGATTGCTGCAGCTGCTAGCCTTCCTTTCTTTAAACGTTTTTCCTTGGGTCAAACTATCGACATTTTATCATTTGCTGCTACACAAGCCGCAGGTCTTGGAATAGAGGCAGGTACTGATACTAAGCCAATGCATGCGGGGTTAGCTGCACAGCGTGCGGTGCAATCCTATCAATTTGTGTCCAGCCAACTTACAACCAATCAAGATGTTTTTAACAATCAAACAGGCTGGGTAAAAATAGTTGTTGGGCAGGAATTAGATTTAGATTTAATAGAATCAACATGGTTAACTCCTGCTCAAATTATCACGCCTGGCATCTGGTTTAAGCGACATCAATTTTGCTCTGCTGCTATGTCTGGGTATGATGCAATCAAACAGGGCTACCTTCAGGGAATTAATATAAAAAACATCAAGCAAGTAATTTTCCATTTTAGACCTTTTGGAGATAAGGTCTTGCGGTATAAGCAACCATTGAATGGGCAAGAAGGAAAGTTTTCAATTGAGTACATTGCGTGGCAAATATTAACCTTTGGGGATGTGAATGACGAACTTTTTGATAGCAGTGTAAGTACAGAAAAGTTTCAAGAGATGAGTTATTTGTTTAAAAGAGTTAATGATTTAAAGAATATAGCTGTTGATCAAAGGGAAATACTAGTTGAGTTCGTGCGTACTGACAAATCTATCAATACAATATATATTGATTGGCCCCAAGGGTCACCACAGAATCCACTAACAATGGATGAGATATATGTCAAATTAGCTCATGCATTGTCGATAGATGAAAATGAATTATTCGATATTTTGACGGCGGGATTGACATCGAAATCGGTAGCAGGATTGCTTAACATTATTGCAAGAATTTAAAGCAGCTACCCTGGAGGAAAAGTGATTACTAATCGATTCATTAAAAAAAATGAAGTAAAAGAATTACAGCTCTTATTACATGAAGCGTATAAGAGTGACACACAACTAGGTATTAATTTTCAAGCGGCAAGAGTTACTTTACAACAGATTGATGAACATATCGAGAACACAGCAACCTTTGTGACAGAGATAAATCATACTATTGTAGCGACGGTATCTGTCAGGTTACCTTGGTCAAAAAATCCAGGTCCGTATGCTATACCTCATCTTGGATGGGTTGCTACTCATAGTCAGTTTTCAAAGCAAGGTTATGCAACACAACTTATTGATTGGGTTGAAAAAGAGTACATTCAAAAACAACTAAAAGCTCCAATGGTTAGTTTAGGAACAGCGGTTGAACATCCTTGGTTAAAAAGATTTTATACTTCAGTTGGTTACCAACCCGTTGAGATGGTACAAAAAACGCCGGATCATTTGACAGTGTATATGGTAAAAGTTTTGAATAGAAAATTTGACCAGTTAGAGTCTGAACAATTGAAGAAATATCTAAATAAAAATAAAACAAAAGTACGTTATTAGTGAGTAGGTGAAATATGAATTTTGATTGGCATTACTTTGTAAATACATTTCCAGAACTTGTGAAATATATTCCGATGACGCTTTTGTTAGCAATACTATCTATGTTATTAGCGATAGTATTGGGTGGCATAATTACATTACTACACTTTTCGCATTATAAGGTTATTCATTGGTTTGCTTCAATATATGTATCTTTCTTTCGAGGAATGCCAGCTTTGGTGCAGCTATTCTTAATCTATTATGGTTTACCACAAATTTTCCCGATATTTAAAGGGTTGCCTGCCATTATTGCCACTGTTATTGGTCTTGGTTTCAAGCAATCTGCTTACTTATCTGAGGTATTTAGAGCAGCGGTAAATTCTGTTGATAGAGGGCAAATAGAGGCAGGACAGTCACTTAATATCAAAAGTTTTAAAATTTTCCGTTATGTAATTTTACCGCAAGCATTTATCAATGCCTTACCTGCTACGGGTAATACATTTGTTGGTTTGTTAAAAGAAACTTCGTTAGCCTTTACTTTAGGCATAACAGAGGTTTTTGCAGAAGGAAAGATGTTGGCCGGTGATTCATTTAAATATTTTGAAACATATTTAGCGGTCGGTCTTACATATTGGGTGTTAATTATTCTTTATTCATGGGCACAGTCTGGGGTAGAGAGAGTACTGAACACGCCATATAGTTAGAAAGGATAGACATTATGGCTCTGATTGAAGTAAATAATTTATCTGTTGAAATTAAAAAAAAGAAAATACTGCAGGAAATCAATTTTTCTGTTGAGAAGGGAGAGGTAACGGTTTTGGTTGGACCGAGTGGTTCAGGGAAAACAACGCTCTTACGAACACTAAATCTGTTACAAGAACCTTCTCAAGGTACTATAAAAATTGGTGGAACATCTATTGATGGCCGTAAAATTAACAAAAAATCAACGCGATCCTTACGATCGGAGTCAACAATGGTATTCCAGCAATTTAATCTATTTAAAAATATGACTGTCATTGAGAATGTGATGGCACCCCTATTGTTAAATAAATTGGCTAAGTGGGATGAAGCACATGACATTGCTGCATCAGTTTTATCGGAAGTAGGATTAGTGGCGTTTCAAGATAAGTATCCAAGTTCACTTTCAGGGGGACAGCAGCAGCGCGTTTCAATAGCTCGTGCAATTGCAGCAAAACCATCTGTTGTCTTATTGGATGAGCCAACCTCGGCATTAGATCCTGAATTAGTTGGAAGTGTTTTAAAAACGATACTGGCATTAGCCAAACAGCATATAACAATGGTTATTGTGACACATGAAATGGAATTCGCCCGACTAATCGGAAATCAAATTATTTTCTTAGAAAATGGACAAATTGTCCATAAAGGATCGCCTGATCAAGTCTTGTCAAGCAATGGTCCCAAAAGAGTCAATGATTTTGTAAATTCTGTTTCAAAAAATAATTATTTATAAGCTGTATTGAATAAAAAAGAAAAGAGAAGAGCGTATGAAAAAAAGGAACCCAATCATTAGTGTGATTATCGTCGTAGTATTAATTGCTATTGTTGCCGTAGGCGGTTTGATTTATCAAACCAATAACCATAAAAACGAAGCCAAAGGAGATACTAAACAAAAAGTGCTTAAAATTGGCGCGACGGGAACCAGCTTCCCAACAGCATACAAATCAAAAGGAAAATTAGTTGGTTTTGATGTTGACGTAATCAATGCAGCAGCAAAAAAAGCAGGATACAAAGTACAGTGGGTCACTGGTGAATTCGATGGTTTGCTGGGGCAACTAGATAACAATAAGCTTGACACTGTGGCTAATGATGTTGCTATTACACCAGAAAGAAAAGCTAAGTACAAGTTTAGTAATATTTATAACAAAGAAGAAACAACAGTAGCAGTTAACAAAGATTCTGATTATAATACATTAAATGATTTAGAAGGCAAGACAATTGCTGGCGCATCTGCCTCAAACAATACCAAAAATTTGCAAGACTATAATAGTAAAATCAAATTTAAGTTATATGATGCCCGTGACGTCACTTTTCAAGCTTTACTAGCAGGGCACGTTGATGGTGTGGTTAACACACGTAATAATTTAGAGGCGTTAATCAAAGCCAAAAATTACCCTTGGAAGGTTGTGAAAGGGAGTGCAGCAACTGTAAATATTGCCTTGCCTTTCCGTAAAGATGATAGTGAAAGCGCAAAAATATTAAAGAAGCTCAACCCAGCAATCAATAAACTAAAGGAAGATGGGACGTTGAAAAAACTATCCGAAAAATACTTCGGGTATGACGCAACAGCTGATTTAAAGTAACAGGATAAGAACATGAGGCAATATAATGGCAATCAATGACAAAACACTAGAAGATAAATTAACCAAGGTACGCCATCAGCTGCACCAACATCCGGAACTATCTAATCAAGAACACCAGACTACATTGTTTTTAAATAGTTACTTGGAAACTTTAGGTTATCATATTGTAACACCACAAAAATTATTGACTGGTGTGATTGCTGAAATAGGGCCAAGTGAATCAAACGTAATTATTGGATTAAGATCAGATATTGATGCCTTACCAATCGCCGAAAAAACTGGGCTCAATTATGCATCGGTTAATGAAGGTATTATGCATGCTTGCGGGCATGACTTCCATATGGCTTCCTTGTTAGGAGCGGCAGAATTATTAGCTGACCAAGCTAATAAGCTAACCGGCAGGGTTCGATTAATTTTTCAACCCGCAGAAGAAATTCATGTAGGTGCCCAAGCTGTGGCAGAAGCTGGTGGTATTAAAAACTTGAATGCAATTATTGGTTTTCATAATAAGCCGGACCTGAAAGTTAACGAAATTGGCATTCTATCTGGTGGATTGATGGCGGCAGTTGATCAATTTAAAGTTACTTTTCGTGGTCAGGGTACACACGCGGCTATGCCACAGTTAGGGAATGACCCCATTGTTGCTTTAACGAGCACCGTCAATACGCTACAGACCGTTGTTAGCCGTAAAACAGATCCACAAAGTCCAGTTGTTGTTTCTGTTACACATATTGATGGTGGTAGTACATGGAATGTATTACCTGATGTTGCTTGGTTTGAGGGTACGGTTCGAAGTTTTGACCTGGCCAGTCGTCAATTAGCTCGAGAACAATTCTATCAAATTGTTAACGGCCAGGCTGCAACTTTTGGTTTGGCGGTTGATATTTCCTGGATTGAAGGTCCAAACGTTGTTAATAACGATAGTGAGCTGACGCCCATTGTTATAGAAGAAACCAAACAACATGCGAAATTACTCACACCAAAACCATCTAATGCAGGAGAAGATTTTTCGTATTTTAGTCAGAAAGTACCAAGTGTTTTTGCATTTATTGGTAGTGCAGGCACAACTGATTGGCATCATGATGATTTAATTATTGACGACCGTGGTCTGTTGCCAGCTGCTAGATGGTATTTCTACACAGCTAACCGGTTATTAGCACATTTTAGTGGTACAACCACAAATGATAGATAGGAGAATTTTTAAGAATGGTAGTAAAAGCAATAACTGATGAACAATATCAAGAAGAAGTAGAAACTGGTGTTTCTATCGTTGATTTCTGGGCTACTTGGTGTGGCCCGTGTCGGATGCAGTCACCTGTGTTAGAAACTGTATCTGAAGATAGAAATGATATTCATTTTTTTAAAGTTGACGTAGACATTAGTCAAGAAACAGCTGCTTCGCTTGGCATTCGAGCTATACCTACCTTGGTAGTGCACAAAGACGGGAAAATCGTTGAACGACTAACTGGCTTTCATAATAGCGAACAGCTAGTGAATATTTTAAATAAGTATGTTGATTAAGCATTAGCAGAGGAAGACATTGAATAATAACATTGACATTATTATTTAATGTGGATACAATAAGATGATTATAACCAAAAACTTTGAAAAGATAAGTACAAATTAGAGTGATTGTGTAGAGAGCTAACGTGAGGTGAAAGTTAGCATCATAAAAATTTGGAAAATGGTCTTGGAGTTAAATTGATATGAGCTTAATGTGAGTAAATGTCATTCGGGTGCGCCCGTTATCGCGTTAAGGTATATTTCTTTTGATGTACCTGTCAAGTATAAAGTAGTGATACTTTATAGAATTTGGGTGGTAACACGAGTTTTTCGTCCCATAATCTTTGTAGATAATGCAAAGATTATGGGGCTTTTTTATTGTCGTATGTAGAAAAAATAATGGAGAATGGTCTATGACAAACAAATTAAATAACATCTTATCAGAATTGAAAGAATTTCAGTGGGTTGATTTAACCCATACATTTGGGCCTGATAGCCCGCACTTCCCAGCGTTCGCTGCCGCAAAATTTGAAACACTTTTTACACATGATGATGGTTTTTTCGTGAAACAGTATACCTTCCCAGGTCAATATGGTACGCATATTGATCCACCGGTACATTTCGAGAAAAATCAGAATGTATATGACTCAGATATTGATCTGAAAGACTTTTTACTACCGTTAGTAGTCATTGACAAATCAAGTGAAGTAGCAAGTAATGCAGATTATATTTTAACAGTGGAAGATATTAAGCAGTGGGAAAAGGAGCATGGCACCATTCCACCAAAAGCTTTTGTAGCGTTACGAACAGACTGGTCAAAGCGTTGGCCATCACAAGAACAATTTGAAAATAAGGATGATAATTTACAAAATCATTATCCTGGCTGGTCTTTGGAAGCACTTAAATATATTTATGAAGAGCGTCAAGCAATAGCAAATGGACATGAAACTTTCGATACTGACCCTGCCATTTTACAACCAGAAAAAGGGTTTGAAGGTGAATATTATGTATTGAGTAGTGGCCATTATCAAATTGAACTACTGGCTAATTTGGACCAAGTGCCGGCCACGGGCGCTTTAATTTCAATATCAGTGCCGAAAGTTGAAAAATCTCCTGGATTTCCAGCTCGAGTATTTGCCATAGTTCCCGAGGAGGTTTGATATGGCAGAGAATAAAATAACATTATCACGATCACTTTCCACAAAAGATTTGGTTGTTTACGGCATTATATTCATGATCCCAGTAGCGCCTATCGCCTTTTACGGTTCATTTCTATCGCCAGCCCATGGTATGGTGGCGCTAGCTTATCTAATCGGAATGATTGCTATGTTATTTACTGGATTTAGTTATGCTAGCATGGCTAGTGAGTTTCCTTACTCTGGTTCGGTGTATACTTACGTTCAAAAAGGAACAAATCCTGTGTTAGGTTTTCTATCAGGATGGGGTATAACGCTTGATTATATTTTAATTCCCGTTATAACCTATCTTATCAGCGCGTCTTTCGGTCAGTCATTGTTGCCGGCTGTTCCTTTCTGGGTTTGGATTCTAGGCATAGCCATATTTAATACAGTTATCAATTTATTAGGGATTAAAGTTGTATCGAAATTCAGTTGGTTACTTTTTGGGTTACAGGGCGTGGTTTTAATAGCTTTCATCGTGGGGACTATTGTTGCCTTAGCGAATGGTACAGTTAGTTTTAATGTCAGTTCGTTTTATAATGCTAGTCATTTTGATTTGTCCGGAGTTGTTCAAGCGACTGGGATTGTTATTGTCAGTTATTTAGGTTTTGATGCCATTAGTACTTTATCAGAAGAAGCTAACGATCCAACTAAATCAATTGGAAAAGCGATTGTGTTGTCAATTATTTTAATCGGCTCATTATTCGTCATCGTTACATTCTTTGCAGGTTTTGTTGCACCAAATTATAGTGAATTAAATCCAGATACAGCATTTTTAACTATTTTGGGAAAAGTGGGTGGTAGCTGGTTAGTGCATTTAGCTGAATTCACTTTAGTTTTATCATTTGGTTTGGCGGGTGGTCAAGAAGGGCAGACTGCGGTATCAAGAATTTTGTATTCAATGGGACGAGACGGTATTTTACCAAAGCGCTTATCCTACTTGCATCCCCGTTATAACACGCCGTGGGTTGCCATTATACTTGTGGGGATTGTATCTGTTGCCCTTTCCCTATCATTATCGTTAACCACAGTATCAAATTTAATTAGCTTTGGCGCCCTATTTGGTTTTTTGTCATTAAACATAGCTGTTATTTGGCATTTTTATATCAAGCGTCCTGATAAAAATATTGAGTCGTTTGTAAAGTATTTAGTGTCACCCTTCATTGGGTTTTCAGTGAGTTTGTGGATATTTTTGAGTTTAGCTCTTGAAGCAAAATTAACTGGGTTATTTTGGTTAATCATTGGACTCGTTATTTTAGTATATAAAACGAGTATTTTTAAAAAACCTGTACCCCAGTTTGATTTTTCAGAATAAATTTTTAATGCTAATGATACAAACTTTATGTAAAGAGACAGGAGTAGTAAATGTCAAAGAAAGTAGCAATTATTACAGGCAGTGGTAGAGGAATAGGAAAAGCAATTGCTGAGAGACTCGCGACAGAAAATTATTACGTTGCA
Organism: Leuconostoc mesenteroides subsp. mesenteroides ATCC 8293; assembly: GCF_000014445.1. Taxonomy (NCBI): domain Bacteria; kingdom Bacillati; phylum Bacillota; class Bacilli; order Lactobacillales; family Lactobacillaceae; genus Leuconostoc; species Leuconostoc mesenteroides. The sequence goes on from NC_008531.1 coordinate 100,236, forward strand.
GTAGTCGACATTGATGAATCTAGTGCTAAATATGTGAGTGATAGTATCAACGCTATTAAGGAAAACCAAGCCAAATATTATGTTTTAGATGTTGCTGATCGAAAATCAGTTTTTGATTTGGTTGATAAAGTAGTAGCTGATTTTGGGCGTCTAGATGTATTTGTTAATAACGCAGGGATTGCCTACATTGATAGCATTATCGATAGTGATCCGGAAAAAGTTGAGCGGTTGTTTGATGTTAACCTTAAGGGCACTTTTTGGGGAATCCAGGCGGCTGCAAAACAGTTGAAAAAGCAAGGGAGTGGCGGAAGGATAATCAATGCTGCTTCACTGGCTGCAGTGGAAGGATCTGCACTACAAGGCGCATATTCAGCTTCCAAATTTGCCATTAGAGGATTAGGTCAATCTGCGGCAAAAGAACTCGCAAAATATAATATCACTGTAAATACTTATGATCCGGGTATTGTTATTACACCTTTGCGCGATTATATTGATCAGCGAACAGCACAAATTAAAAACACAACAGCTGAGATTCAAAGGCAAAGTGTTGTCAATGAAATTGCGTTAGGAAGAGCGGCTTTGCCTGATGATGTAGCCGATGTTGTATCATTTTTGGTTTCACAGCAGGCAAAGTATATTACTGGGCAATCGATTTTAATTGATGGTGGTATGAGATTTCATTGATGTTTTGTAAGTATTTCTAATAAAAAGTTCAGGAAAGAGAATTTGAGATGGTAAAAAAGAAAACGGTAGTTATAGCAGCTGTTGTGGCAGGAATTGTTATTGTAGCAGGTGTGATTATTCATAGAAACACGGCGCAAACAACCGATAAGACGGAAGTGACGGTCGGATCAATAGGATCGGATGCCCAGATTTGGGAATATATTGCAAAACTACCAGAAACCAAAAAAGAAAATATCACTATCAAGGTTAAGAACTTCACTGATGGGGTTTCACTAAATGCAGCGACTGCACAAGGGAAAGTGGATGTTAATGCCTTTCAATCATACGCATATTTTGTGGCTTATAACAAGAATAATAGCTCGAACAAGTTGAGTGTTTTAGGGACGACATACTTAGAGCCTATGGGCATTTACTCTGAAAAATATGATTCTATCGACGATATTCCAGATGGTTCAACAATTGCTATTGCTAACAATGCAGCTAACACGGCACGTGGATTGAAACTGCTGGCAAAAGCAGGATTAATAACATTAAAAGATAATTTTGGTAGTCTTTCTGGCGTTAATGACATTAAAAACAACCCACACAACTTCAAGTTTAAAGAAATTGATGATACGACCGGGCCACGAGTGATTAAAGACAATTCGATTGCCGCTGCACTGATTGGAAATACAATCGCATTGGAAGGCAAACTGAATGTTTTGAAAGATTCACTTTACTACGAAAAAATTAACCAATCAACAAAGGACAATATTAATATTCTAGCCACAGCAGAAAAGAATAAGAATAATGCTAAATTTAAAAAGTTAGTTAAGTTGTATCATAGTAAAGCAGCTCAAAAATATATTAACAAAAAGTTTGATGGTACTAAAATCGAAGTTCAAAAGTCTGTCTCTTATTTAGCTGACTGACAAGTGAATTTGATAATTAATTGGGAAGGATTAATTTAATGTCTTGGGAGTATATACAGCAAGCTGAACCTGAATATATTAAAGCATTTTGGCTAACACTGAAGCTGTCTTCAGTCGGTATTGTAGGAGCAATAATTATTGGCATAGTAACAGCGTTTGTCAACTATCATAAATTACCCGGGCGAAGAGGGATTATAACATACGTTGAAATTGCCCGGAATACACCATTGCTTATTCAATTATTTTTTATCTATTATGGTTTACCATCAATCGGAATTAAAATTCCGGCCGAAGAGACTGCTATTATTGGTTTGATTTTTCTGGGTGGTGCCTATATGAGTGAGGCATTTTTAGGTGGTCTAAAGTCGGTTCCTAAAGTTCAAATTGAGTCTGGACGAGTGATCGGACTATCTGCGTGGCAGTTAAGTAGATATATTATTTTCCCACAGGGTATCGTTTTTTCACTACCTAGCTTGGCGGCCAACATAATCTTTTTAATTAAAGAAACCTCAATATTTACGGTCATTGCGATTCCAGAAATTACTAATACCACGTTAGATCTAATTGGACAAAATTATCGAACCAATGAATATTTATTAATGATGATTATTAGTTATGCGATTATTTTAATACCTCTTTCGTTACTTTTGAGTTGGATTGAAGGGCGGGTGCGTTATGCAAATTTTGACAATTAGCACTATCTTTGCGGGGAATAACTTATTCAGGTTATTGAATGGATTGGTTGTCACTATTGAAATATCATTAATATCGATTATTTTGGGCACAATATTAGGCGTCATACTGGGATCGTTGTGGTCTGCCGCCGGCACACTGATTAAACCCATTTTCAAAGCATATCTTGAGATATTTAGAGTGGTACCAACCATTCCATTATTATTTTTATTTTATTATATTTTTCCGCGTAATTTAAATATCAATTTATCAGCCATGCAAGTGAGTATTTTAGTTTTTAGTTTATGGTTTGCAGCTGAGCTTTCTGATATTGTTCGAGGCGCGATACAATCAATTTCTAAAAGTCAGCGTGAAAATGCCTATTCGATAGGGTTAACAACGTTGCAAACCTACAGGTATGTATTAATTCCACAAAGCGTTCCCAATATTCTACCAGCTTTTATTAACTTAAGTTCTAGAATTATTAAAACGACGTCAATTTTACTTTTAATATCCGTTACCGATGTTATTACAGTAGGGCAACAGATTATTGAGGCGAACGCCCAAGATACTGCTGTTCCACTTTTGATTTATGGTTTTATTGCGTTGTTATATTTCTTGATTAATTATTTATTAAGTCATTTTAGTCGCAGGTTAGAAAGGAAATATCGAAAATATGAGTGAGAGTTTGATTCAGACTAGTAGTTTAGATAAGTTTTATGGTAAGAAGCAAGTTTTACATCAAATCAATGTGACAATACCGAAAAATAAAGTCACGGTTTTGTTAGGCCCGTCGGGATCAGGAAAATCTACGCTGATTCGAACATTTAATGGACTAGAAAATTTTAGTTCTGGTGAAATAAATATATTCGGACAAACAATTGAACCCCGAAATAACAAACAATGGAAAAGTATTCAAACGCGTATTGGCATGGTATTTCAGAGTTATGATTTGTTTCCAAATATGACCGTTATGAAAAACATTCTATTAGGACCCCTTAAAGTTCAAAAACGTTCGCGCGAAGAAGTGGTGGAAAAAGCCAAAAAATTACTGAGTGAAGTGGGCTTATCTGAATATGAAAATGCTTATCCCCGTCAGTTATCAGGTGGGCAAAAACAGCGAGTAGCCATTGTGAGAGCATTAATTTTGAATCCAGAGCTTATGTTATTTGATGAAGTGACAGCATCATTAGATCCAGAAATGGTTCGTGGCATTTTGGATATTTTGAAAAACTTAGCCAATAAAAATTTAACAATGGTTATTGTAACGCATGAGATGAACTTTGCTCGTCAGGTTGGGAACAAAGTTATTTTCTTAGAAAATGGCAGGGTTGTGGAACAAGGAGATGGGGCAACATTTTTCACTCATCCAACCACAAAAAGAGCAGAGGCGTTTTTAGAAAGTATGTCTTTTTAAAAATCAAACTACATTAGATGATCCTTAGTGAGTACAAATAAAGAAAGAGAGAAAGAGAATATGAACAAGAAAAGTAAATGGACATTACTAGTAGCGGTTACTGTGGTAACAGTTGGTGCCGGCGTTAATTATCGAATATTATCAGCGAAGGCTGATACAAATCAAAGTGGACGAACGGTGAAAGAAATCAAAAAGTCTGGGGAGATTAAGATTGCTGTTTTTGGTGATTTAAAACCATATGGATGGGTGGATAAAAATGGTAAAAGACAAGGATATGACATTGAATTGGCTAAGAAAGTTGCCAAGGATCTAGGTGTAAAAGTCAAATATGTTCAAGTTAATGCCAACGCACGTGTAGATGCCCTTAATTCAGGGAAAGTTGACTTAGCATTGGCTAATTTTACAGTAACACCCGAACGTAAAAAGGTCATTGACTTTGCCAAGCCATATATGAAAGTTTCAATTGGTGTGGCATCAAAGAAAAGCAAGTTAATTACGAAGGTAGATCAGTTGCATGGTAAAAAGTTAATCGTTAACAAAGGAACTACCGCTGAAACGTACTTTACCAAGAACTATACCAAAGCGAGTTTGCTTAAATTTGACTCTAAAACACAACAATTTGCTGCATTAAAGGATGGGAGAGCAGATGCTATAACTGATGATAATTCATATCTTTTTGCTTGGGTTAAAAGTCACCCAGATTATAAGGTAGGTATTAAAAAATTGGGTGAACAGTCATATATTTCTCCAGGAGTGCAAAAGGGCAATAAGAGCCTCTTAAAATGGACAGATAAAGAAATTAATAAGCTCAACAAGAATCAGTTCTTTACAAAAGATTACGATAAAACATTAGCCCCTTACTTCGGAAAAGATGTGAAGTCATCAGACATCACTATTAATAATTAGATACTCAACTAATTTAGATTTTAAATTAGAATAAATATTTGGTGGAGATATAATCATGCTTTATGATTTGATTGTTATAGGAACTGGTTCTGTTGGCTCTAGCACTGGTTATTATGCCGCTAAGAGAGGGTTAAGTGTTTTGGAAATTGATTCCGCCACACCGCCACATACTAATGGATCACACCATGGCGAAACTAGGATGATTCGCCATGCTTATGGTGAAGGTTCATCTTACGTACCTCTTGTATTGCGTGCGCAAGAACTATGGAACGAACTAAAAAGAGACACACAAGTTGACATATTTCATCAAACAGGAGTGCTGAATATAGCACCTAAGCAATCGATCTTTTTAAATAATATCATAACTTCTGCTGAAAAATATGAGTTACCGATCGAAGTATATGATGCTTCTGAAGCCAGAAAAAAGTGGCCACAATTTACAATACCTGATCAATTCAGGGCGGTTTTAGAAAAGAACTCTGGCTATTTGAAATCAGAACTAGCTATTGATACGTATGTTAAAGAAGCTAAACGGTTGGGCGCTCATGAACAATTTAACACGCAGGTCATTTCGGTTGATAATGATGATAATGGATTTGTTCATGTGACCACAAATGCAGGTACATTTATAGGGAAATCGGCTGTTATAACTGTTGGTACTTGGGTTAAAGATCTGATACCCAACCTACCCATTCAGCCAGTTAGAAAAGTTGTTTCGTGGTTTGAAGCACCAAAACAGCTGGCAGAAGAGATCGGTTTTCCAGCATTTACAATTCAACTCGGTGACGGTACACATTATTACGGTTTTCCAGCCAATAAAGGGCTCATTAAAATAGGTCGACACCAGGGAGGGCAATATATCACGAAGCGAGAAGAACGACTTGACTTCGATGCCCTTAATGAGGATAGAACAGAAATAGAACCTTTGTTAAACAGTGTCTTGAAAACTGTTGGCAACTTGGATCATGGTGTGGCCTGCAGTTATGATTTGTCACCGGATGAACACTTTATCGTTGACGATTTGCCAGGAAAGAAAAATATTCAGTTTGTTTCAGGATTAAGTGGTCATGGTTTTAAATTTGCTAGTGTGTTAGGCGAAATATTGGTTGCCAAAGCGTTAAATGAAACATTGGATTTTGACCTCTCACCATTTTTGTTATCGCGGTTTAATTCATAAGAAAATATTGAAATGCTTTAGTAAAATTAAATGATGGCGTGAAAAAAAGCAACTACTAATTTAAGTAGTTGCTTTTTCAATGTTCATGATAAATTTATAACAGTTAAAAATTTTGCTGAATAAGCATAAAATTGCTAAAATAGAGGGTATGCAAAATCAGAAGAATTTTCTAACTGAACTATTAGTTACCGGACTTGGCGGTGCCATTGGTGGGGCTACGCGGTATCTTTTGGGATTAGTTCCAATAATTGGACCAATGCCAGTAATGACGATGTTAATTAATTGGCTTGGTACTTTGCTATTAGCAATGTTGGGTGCCTATCTAGCGAGTCATCGCAGTCGGTTAGAGCGGTGGCAGTCTTTCCTTGGTACTGGTGTTTTAGGTGGATTCACGACATTTAGCACCATGATTTGGCAAGTACATCAACAGTTATTCATTAGCGTAGCCAATGCTTTAGTTTATATGATATTAACTCTTGGTGGTGGTCTTATCATGTTAAAATTGGGTAACTACTTTGGCAACAAGATCGGTGAGGCACATGTATGACAATACTAGGGGTAGCCATTGGTTCGGCATTAGGTACAATGCTGCGGTATATTGTTCTGAATACGTGGCCAGCTAAGTCGAAATACTTTACTGCCGTATTCATTGTTAATATGGTTGGCAGTTTCGCGCTAGGTTATCTTATGGCTACAGGCGCAACCTACGCGATGCATAGCTTTTGGACGACGGGTGTAATTGCGGGGCTAACGACTTTTAGTACGATGATGACACAAAGCGGTCAATACACTCGTGGCCAACAAGCTTGGTACTTAGCTTGGCAAATCATTTTTGGTATGATTTTCTTTAGTGCAGGTACTGCGCTAATCACGATATTATGAAAGAATACCAAATTAAGTTGAACATATTAATGAGGACAAAATAATGAGTAAAATAGCAGTTATTATTGATTCATCTTCGGCAATGCCAGTAGCTATTCGCAACCGGTATCATATTTTTCAAGTGAATGATCCCATTATTTTTGGGGATGAAGTCTACAAGGAGACTGTGGATATTCATAGTTTGGGTGAACTTGTTAAAATGATGCAAGAAAAAAAGCAATTGGCCTCCACATCTCAACCGGCCCCTGGCGATTGGGAAGAAGCGTTGAACTTAGCTAAGGCATCTGGTTACAATCAGGCCATTTTGATTACGCTTTCATCTGGTATTTCAGGTACCTATCAAACAGCTAATGCAATTGCGCAATCATATGACGGTATGGATGAAGTTCGCGCGTGGGATTCAAAAATAGCAGTAATGGGTGCCGGTGTGCAAGCTATATTAGCAGCTGCTATGGCGGAGAAAAACCGTTCACTTGATGAAATTATTACATCATTAGAACAACTACGATCAACCATTGACGTTCGCTTCGTTGTCAATGATATTTCACATTTACAACGCACAGGTCGCTTATCACGCGGCCAAGCTTTAATTGGTGGTTTGTTGAATATCAAACCAATTTTGTCCATTGATGTTCAAGACGAAGGAAAAATCGGAGCTGTTGGCAAGGCACGCAAGATGAGTGGGGCTTTAAAAGAAATAAAAGAACCATTACGTCAGTCATTAGCAGAAGCTGATTATCCTGTTCGGGCCTATGTAATTGATGGTAATAACACGAAGTTAGGCGATAAATGGTTGAAAGATTTACAGTCTGAATATCCTACCGTTAAATTTGAACGTGGTGTGATTGGTGCATTTATTGGCGTACATACAGGCGATGGCGCCATGGGTGTAATCTGGGCACGTGATTGGGAAGATTTAATTTAATCGGTAATAAAAACCAGTATCAACCAAAATTGGTGCTGGTTTTATTGTATAATTAAGAATAGAATAATTTACGGGGTTTACTAATGCAACGATCAAGACGTTTTCAAATTGTTTATGAAGTGCTCAACGCGGTCACGCACGGATTTGGGTTCATTTTAGCTGTGATTGCCGGTGTAATGTTGATGATTCATGTGTTGAGCAAACCAGTTACCGCATTGACTTTAACTGCGGTTATCATCTATATTAGTACGGTTGGTTTTTTTCTACTTGCCTCAACGCTATTTCATTCGCTCGTGTTTACCCGTGCGGCAAAAATCTTTCAATTTTTTGACCATGCAGGCATATATCTTGTTATCTTAGGTAGTTACACGCCCTACACATGGTTATTGATCAAGGGCTGGGTTGGCTGGACTATTTGGGGCGCTATTTTAGCAATGACGATTGCCGGATTTGTTTATGATTTATTTTTTGTTGGACGATGGCCTTGGGTATCGGTGACGATTTATCTGGTCATGGGGTGGTTGATTATTCTAGCAATGCCTATTCTTTGGGGCGTTTTGTCGCATACCGCCTTCTGGTTACTTGTTGCTGGAGGCTTGACCTATTCGGCGGGAACTATTTTTTATCTTATTCCTAAAATTCCAATGGGTCATGTTTATTGGCATCTCTTCGTCTTAGGTGGCGCTGGATTAATGTTTGCTAGTATCTACATTTCTTTGTAAAAGCCGTTAGGCTTTTTTTTATGACTATTTTCAAAATAATGATTACTTTATTAAAGTTAGTTGGTTGCGTAAATAAACTAACGGTTGTATAATGTATTTGTTGTAAGCGCTTCCAATATAAAAATAAAAGTAAGGAGAAATCATGTTGAAACGTAAACCTATCTCAAATAATTTTATTTATTTTTTTGGAGCCCTTGGTGGCCTCCTATTCGGATATGACACGGGTGTAATATCTGGTGCTATGTTATTCATCGGAAAAGAATTAGAAATTCAGACAGGATCTTTTGAAGATGGATTCATTACGGCATCTGTATTGCTTGGTGCCATTCTTGGTGCCGCAATTATAGGTCCAATGTCTGATAAACTAGGCAGGAAAAAACTTCTTTTATCAGCAGCGATAATTTTCTTTGTAGGTGCTTTGGGATCTGGAATTGGTTTTAATTACACACTACTGGTCACTTCGCGGGTATTGTTGGGTATCGCAGTTGGAGCGGCTTCAGCATTGATTCCAACTTATCTGGCAGAATTATCTCCTGCAGACAAACGTGGCGGAATAGGAACCTTATTTCAATTAATGATCATGACGGGAATATTTCTTGCCTATGTTTCAAATGAATGGCTTTCTCCAAGTGGATGGTTAGGACTCAATCAAAATGTCGGATGGCATTGGATGCTTGGATTAGCAGCAGTGCCGGCTGCCCTGTTATTTATCGGCGGTCTTTCGCTTCCAGAGTCGCCACGTTTCCTAGTCAAACAAGGAAAAATGAGTGAAGCCCAAAAGGTCTTATCAACCATGAATCCAAACGCAAAACTTGTAGAAGAAGAGTTATATGATATTAAACTACAAGCGAATACACCTTCCGGTGGTTTCAAGGAACTATTTGGTCCCATGGCACGGCCAGTGTTAATAATGGCTTTAGGACTGGCCATTTTTCAACAGGTTATGGGATGTAACACCGTATTATATTACGCACCAAAAATATTCATTTCTGCGGGGTTTAGTGAACATTTTGCACTCCAATCACATATTGTTATCGGATTATTTAACGTGATTGTTACCGCGATTGCGGTTAAAATAATGGATAAAATAGATCGAAAGAAAATGCTAACCTATGGTGCTATTGGTATGGGTGCATCGCTGTTAACGATGTCAACAGCGATGCTTGTTCTTCGAGCGGGAAATGGTAATGTTGGTTCATGGATATGTGTCATTGCTTTGACGCTCTATATTGCTTTCTTTTCGGCTACTTGGGGACCAGTTATGTGGGTTATGATAGGAGAGGCATTTCCACTTAATATACGTGGACTTGGTAACTCGTTTGGTGCCGTTATAAACTGGACAGCTAATTTTGCTGTGTCACAGTCATTTCCTATGCTTTTAATCGCTTTTACACCAGATCATGCTATTAATGCAGAGGGGCAAGGGATTGCTAAGCTCTTTATCATTTATGGTGTTTTGTGCTTTGTTGCTATTTGGTTTATTGCTAAATTTACAATCGAGACTCGTAATCGTTCATTAGAATCTATCGAATCAGACTTGAGATCAAAAGCCCATGCAAAAGGCTATCTGGAGAGTGACTATGTTGGGATAAAATAGCTGAACTCATACGTATTCTGAATTTTTACTCATTAAACCTATGCGCATCAAGCAAATATTTTGTACTGATGCGCATAGGTTTTTTAGTTTAAACATTCATTGCTTCATATTCCGGTGTTTGGACGCCAACTTGAAAGCATGTGTCGGTTACCGTACAATGGAGGTACTGTTAAAACTAATAGAAAACTATTTGAGGGCATTTCAGATGAAAAAGTCAGATCATCTAACTATTCGTGATCATAATCAGCGCTTAGTTTTACAAGCGCTTTTTAATGCTGACGAAACATCCCGGGCGCAATTAGCTATTGATTTAAACTTAAATAAATCGACAATCAGCTCTATTTACCGCGATTTGGATGAGAAAGGCTTTATTGAAAGCCTTGGTGATGGTGAAACTTCCGAGACAGGAGGCCGTAAAGCAAAGCTGATTCGGTTTAATCGACGTTATGGGTACGTCATTTCTTTTGATATGGGGCGACATCATTTGCGGACAGCACTGGTTCAGGTTGGTGGAGCAGTGATTATGAAACAAAATACTGCTGTGGACGGCATGAGCGTATTACAAGTAACTGAGCTAATGATATCTCAGATTAAAAAGTATAAGAATAATAAAAATGGTACCTTGAACGGGCTGATGGGAATATCAGTTGGTATCCATGGTGTCGTTGAAAATAACAAGGTACAATATTCCCCTTTTTTCGATTACTCACAACTAGACATGACAGTAGAACTTGAAAACGTCAGTGGCGTACGTGTGGTTTTGGAAAACGAAGCCAATTTTGCGGCCACCTATATGCGCGATTATCATGATTATCGCAAGTCTGATCATTATAATAATATGGTTGTTTTAAACATTCACTATGGGATTGGCGCTGGGATTATAATTAATGGTGAGTTGTATCGAGGGATACAGGGTCGAACCGGTGAGATAGGTCGTAGTGTGATTGAAACAAGTACAGGTGAGACAGTTAGAATTGAAGATTTATATTCTGAAGATGCTATGTTACGAAGAACTGCCGAACGAACTGGGTTGATTGTTCAAGATAGGGATCGATTCATTCAACTGAGAAAAGAACAACCAGAGACTGTTAGTTTGTTGCTTGATGAGTGGGTTCGTGGTATTTCACGAGTGGCATTTAATTTAGTGCAAACACTGGCACCGGAAGCTTTATTCATTCATTCACGTTTTATTGCTGAAATGCCTGACTTATTAGAGCGCGTGATTGTGGCTTATCAAATGTTAAATCCAATCAATCAGTCCGAGATATTATTTGCAAATCACTCAGTATACGATGCAACATTATTAGGTGGGGCATCGAGCATTGCCAGAGAAGTATTAGATTTAGACGGTTTGTCGCTTAGTTTTAGGCTATAATCTTTTTGTGAAGCAGGACAGTAACTACGCTGTCCCTGCTTTTTTATAATTGTTACGTTAGTGGACCTAGTTAATAAGCTTGCATAAATTAATGAAAGCGTATACAATTATCATAGTTGGTTGGTGTAACCAACTATGATAATTGTATTAAATTAATACAGGAGGATAAGTACAATGGCAGAACTTTTTGATTTTCCCCAAGTAACATTTGTAGGAATACAATCATTACAAGCGGGTGATGGATTTCATTATTATAATCCAGATGAAATAGTTAAAGGTAAGAAAATGAGTGACTGGCTAAAGTTTTCAGTGACTTATTGGCATACAATGGACCAACGCTTAGTAGACCCATTTGGTGAAGGAACAGCAGTCCGGCCGTGGGACAATCAAGGTAAACCAGATTCAATGGAGCAAGCATTAGCGAAGGTTGATTATTTGTTTGAGTTTTTGGAAAAAACTGACGTTAATTACTTTGCCTTTCATGATCGTGATCTTGCACCTGAAGGTCATACACTTGCCGAAACAAATAAAAATTTAGATCAAGTTATTGACAAAATTGAACAAAAAATACATGAAACAGGTAAAAAACTTTTATGGAATACTTCATCACTATTTACGAATAAACGTTTTTTGGCTGGTGGCGCAACTACACCATTTGCTGAGGTATTTGCTTATGCAGCTGGACAAATTAAGCATTCATTAGATATTGCCAAGCGCTTAGGATCAGAATCATATGTTTTCTGGGGCGGACGAGAAGGCTACGACTTTCTATTAAATACTGACACCAAACGTGAATTAGACCATATTGCAGCATTCTTTAAGCTAGCTAAGGATTATGCAAATGAAATTGGTTATCAGGGACAATTCTTGATTGAACCCAAGCCCAAAGAACCAACACAGCATCAATATGATTTTGATGTGCAAACAACAATTGCTTTCTTGAAAACTTATGGATTAGAGGATACATTCAAGTTGAACTTGGAAGGCAATCACGCCTACTTAGCTGGTCACACGTATGAGCATGAAGTGAGATTTGCGCGAGAGGCTGGTTTGTTAGGGTCATTAGATGCTAACATGGGTGATAAGCTCACTGGTTGGGACATTGATGAATTTCCAAATGATGTTTATGAGGCGACCTTAGTAATGTATGAATTCTTGAAAAACGGGGGTCTACCAACTGGTGGTTTGAATTTTGATTCGAAAGCACGCCGTCAAAGTTTCCAAGCTGACGATTTGTTCTACGCGCATATTGCTGGTATGGATACTTATGCTGCTGGCTTGAAAGTTGCTGCTAAGCTAATTGATGACCAAGTGATTGAAAATGTTCTGAAAGAGCGGTATGCTTCATTTGATTCGGGTATTGGCGCTGATTTTGAAGCTGGGAAAGTTACCTTAAAAGAATTGGCCACCTATATTGAAAATAAAACAGATGAAGAAATCAACGCAACCCTCAAGTCAGGTCGCCAAGAACGAATCAAACAAACATTGAATAATTACATTTTTTCTGTACTTGGATCTTAAGATTTGAATGTGTCTTAAGACATTCAAATTGGTACGAGTAGTATAAATATTTTCAAAAGAGACTAGTTTAAACTGGTCTTGTACATAACACGGGTGAACTGTGTTGGGTTATCTTAGTAAAGATGAACAGAAAGTGGAGGCTAGACATGACAAAGGTAGTGCTTGGTATTGATCTTGGTACCTCAGCAGTGAAAGTATCAGCGGTTGATCGGCGAGGGAACATTGTTGCACAACAAAGCTTTGATTATCCTGTTACACAACCACAAGTTGGCTGGTCAGAACAAAATCCTGAAGATTGGGTCAATGGAACAACTGTTGCAATTGTTAATCTGATTTTAAAAGATCATATTGCGCCAACAGAGATTGAAGGAATTTCTTATTCTGGGCAAATGCATGGGCTTGTCTTGCTAGATGAAAACCATCAGGTACTGCGACCAGCAATTTTATGGAATGATACACGTACCAGCGCACAAGTAGAGGAAATTAAGAATAAACTAGGTAAAAAATTTCTTGATATTACCAGAAACTATCCTCTAGAAGGTTTTACTTTACCAAAAATTTTATGGGTTAAGGAGGAGGAGCCAGAAATTTTTAAGCAAGCGGATCTTTTCTTACTACCTAAAGATTATTTACGATATCGTATGACTGGTAAATTAGCCATGGATTACTCTGATGCAGCTGGAACGGTTGTCTTAAATGTTACTAAAAAGTGCTGGTCAACAGATATTGCAGAAGCGTTTGACTTACCATCATCTTTTTTCCCTAATCTCATTGCGTCAACTGATTTTGCTGGTCATATTTCAGAATCTTACGCGACATTTTCTGGATTGACGACACAAACTAAAGTATATGGTGGGGCGGCTGATAACGCCGCTGGGGCAATTGGAGCGGGTTTGCTCAAATCAAACATGGTCATGTCTTCCATTGGAACGTCAGGTGTGGTTGCAAAGTTTGAAGATAATGCTGATATAGACTATCATGGAGAAATTCATTTCTTCAATCATGCTATTCCTAACAAGTATTATTCCATGGGCGTGACGTTAGCAGCTGGTGACGCCAATTCTTGGTTTAAGCGTGTTTTTGGTGAAACACAAAGCTTTTCAGCATGGTTACGTGAAGCTGAACAATCAAGTGTAGGTGCCAATGGTTTATTGTTTACACCTTATATATCAGGGGAGCGAACGCCATATCCTGATGCAGATATCCGTGGAAGCTTCTTAGGACTTGATCGCAAACATCAACGAGGCGACTTTATCCGTGCGGTTTTGGAAGGCATAATCTTTAGCTTTAAGGATATTATGACAATTTATGACCAACAAGGGGTTGACTTTGACACGATTATTGCCATTGGTGGCGGTGCAAAGTCACCACTATGGTTACAAATACAAGCTGACATATTTGGAAAGCGGGTCACAACGCTAGAAAATGAGCAGGGACCGGGATTAGGCGCCGCGATAATCGCAGCCACAGGATTGGGCTGGTTTGACAGTGTGCAAGAAGCTGCACAATCCTTCCTATCGTTTGGAATGGTTTACGAACCGAAGGCAGAAAATGTTTTGAAGTATCAGCAAATGTACAGCATTTATCAAACGGCATATCGTTCAACTGCAGAAATATCACACAAATTAGTTGCTTATCAGCGTAAAATCAGTTCTTAGTTGAAAAAAAAGTTTATAAGGTTCTTATTTTAAATACACGGACAGAGGTGTATTTATCATAGGAACTTTTAGGTTGAAAATATACTACGTTTTCTCAATTAGTAATTATCAAATCAAAAAAACCACTAAACAATTGTTTAGTGGTTTAATAGTGGTCAGCCAGGGGCTCGAACCCTGGACCCACGGATTAAGAGTCCGTTGCTCTACCAACTGAGCTAGCTGACCATAATGTCGTGTTTCACAACATCAAATATAATACCATGTGAAAATACAAAATGCAATAGCTAAGTATGATAAAATGAATATATTCTATATTGGAAGGAGATGCGTGGACTTTTGCACCATTTGTTCACGCTCTATTAGCATGTTTGATCTTATCAAAGCAATAATTATTGGTATCATTGAAGGCCTGACGGAGTTTTTACCAGTCTCTTCAACTGGACATATCATCTTAGCAGAAGCATTGATGAAAATTCCTAGTGGCAATGTTTGGACGAAGGCGTTTAGTTCAGTATTTGATTATTCGATTCAATTGGGAGCAATCTTTGCGGTTATTCAATTGTACTTCGACAAGTTGAATCCGTTTTCATCTAAAAAAACAGATCATGAAAAATTCCAAACTTGGCGTTTGTGGATTCGAGTAATCGTTGGTGTATTACCAGCCATTGTGTTTGGATTTGCATTAAATGACTTTATGGATGCACATTTGATGAATTTCTGGGTTGTGTCAGCAACACTTATCATTTATGGTATTGCGTTTATTGTGATTGAGAACCGTCAAAAAAGCATTGTACCGGTAATTACTAATGTAAACCAAATTACTTTTAAACTAGCATTGTACATTGGTTTGTTTCAAGTGCTATCAATCGTTCCCGGTACATCACGTTCGGGAGCAACTATCTTGGGTGCTATTATCTTAGGAGCATCGCGATTCGTGGCTGCAGAATTTTCATTCTTCTTGTCAATTCCGGTTATGTTCGGTGTGACTTTCCTTAAGATGGGTTCATTCTTTAGAGATGGTGGTTCATTCACGGGCATGCAAAGCATAGTAATGCTTGTTGGTTTCATCGTATCTTGGATTGTTGCTTGGTTTGCTATTAAGTTTATGATGAACTATATTAAGAATAATGATTTCAAGGTATTCGGTTACTATAGAATTATTATAGGCGCTATTTTCTTAGTTTTCGGTATTCTTGGCATCGTGGGGTAATAAAAAGCACAGGCAATGGCTTGTGCTTTTTTGTTTCATATTTTTATTCATAAAAAAATATTTAAAATTAAAATAAAAAGTGATTGACATGAGAAAATGCATAGTATATAATTAGTTCAACATATAACGTTGAAAAGATAAGTACTTGTCAAAATGATTGTATAGAGAGCTAATGTTTGGTGAAAGTTAGTATCAGGATGGCTAGGAAAATGGTCTTGGAGTTAATAGTGATGTGAGCAATAAGGTTTGTAAATATCATTCGGGTACACCCGTTACAGTGTCAGAGTATCGAAAGCATTGTCTTTTCTGTACTTGGTAAGTGTGTACTAGTGATAGTATGCAGAAAACGGGTGGTAACACGGTAACTTCGTCCCGCAGCTTTGATTATTCAAGGCTGCGTTTTTTTGTTGTATGAAATAAAGGAGAAATTGATATGCGCTATTTGTTAACTAAAAATATATTAGTTAGATTAAAGGGCTTAGGCATAGCTCATAGCCGAATGTGATTCTGTTTATTAACTTTAAATTAATATCATTAAGGAGATCACATGGAAAGCACGGGAAAATTATCCTTTACTAATAATTACAACTACGTTCCAGCGAGTTTTTGGTATCATTTTTCGGCAGCCTCAGGTGTAGAGCTGGATGCTTTTAAAAATCCTGAGATTATTGAAGGTAATATTTTAGGTACTAAGAAGTTAGTTGAGACAACCTCACCAGATTTTGTGAAATTAATGAGCGACGGCCTGTTTCATTACGAATTTAATTACCAAGATGCTGATGATAAAAGGGTAGTTTACGCTAATTTATCACCAATAGCGGATAATCATCCATGGTTGATAAAAACAGCAGATTTAGTTAGACGGCAAAAGCAGGTCATCGGTGAGCGAGCTTCATTTTATAATGTTTTTTCACCAACGACGTTACTTAAATGGGCACTAGTTAAAAATCCAGATGGACACTACGATAAAAGTAAAGCCGATGAAAAGCTTGCTGATATTATTTTGACAGATAGCGAAAATGTTCGTCAGGCATTAGAGGTGATTACACTAGATGTAATCAAGCAGGTGAAGGCTGCGGTCAATGCTGGTGCCGATGGGATCTATTATAGTACGCAAGTTATTCAGGATACACGGCTAGGACATGCCGATTTTGATGAATTTGTCGCTGCGACTGATAAACAAGTTCTAAAGGCAGCAAATCAATTGTCAGATACAAATATCTTACATATTTGTGGTAATGGCGGCGCCAGAAATGCAATTTCATGGTTTGAAAATTATCCGGCATCAATTGTTAACTGGTCGGTTGATACGGAAGACATATCTTTACATGAGGGCAAAGAGATCTTCCCAGGGAAAATTGTTCTTGGTGGGTTTGGTAACACTGCGAAAGATGTTTTGTATCGAGGAACACAGTCTGAAATACAACAATTTGCTAAACGTTTAGTTCAGGAAGCTGGTGCCGATAATTTAATTATTGGTGCTAATTGTACGGTTCCCCGGGATATTGATCCTCAACATCTACAGTGGGCGATAGAAGCAGTTCAAAAGGAAAGTGAAGGTTTGAAAAGTTATGAGTAATCAACAAAATGTATTATTAGATTCAACAGAAAAAATACCGGTTAGTTTTTGGCGCCATTTCGCTGATGATGAAACCGTCGACGCATTAGAAAATCCAACAATTGCTACGATTAATATTCAAGGACATAAGGAATATGTTGACGACTTACGTCCAGATTTTGTGAAGTTAATGAGTGACGGTTATTTTAATGTTCCTTTTGACAATGTCACTGATCCTAAAAATATTGATAATTTAAGTAAAATTCAAGAGATACAAGATGATGATCCTTGGCTTACTGAACAAGTCAAATTAGTGCAAGAGCAGAAAAAAGTTATTGGTCAGCGTAGAGGTTTTTATAATATCTTTTCACCAGTGACGATTTTAAAGTGGGCACTCTATGATGCAGAAAGTGAGTTGCCTGCCAAGGGCGATGAACGCTTAACCGAACTGTTTATTCAATACCCGGAGGAAATTAAGCATATTCTAAATGTTCTAGCTAAGAACATTATCAAGCAAGTAAAGGCGGTTGTAGTAGATGGTGGTGCTGATGGAGTCTATTACAGTACACAAGAATTACAGAGTTCAAAATATACTAAAGAATTGTTTGATGGTATACAAAAGAATGTTGATTTAAGTGTTATAGATGCAATTAAGTCTGTTAGTGATATTAGCATTCTTCATATCTGTGGTTTCAGCGGTACAAGTAACCACTTAGAGTGGTTTATAGACTATGACTTGCCAATTGTCAATTGGGCAGTGACAGTGGAAGGTATTTCCCTCCAACAGGGACAGCAAATATTTAAAGACAAAGTTGTATTGGGCGGATTTGGTAATACAACAGATGATGTATTATACAACGGGTCTAAAGACGAAATAGAAGCGGCTGTACAAGGATTATTGTCCAACGTTGATAAAAAGCGTGTTATTATCGGTGCGGATTGCACTGTTCCCCGCGATATTCCTGTGGATCATTTGAAGTGGGCGATTGCCGCCGTACATGAAAACGTTGTGTAACGAGGAGAAGAGAGAATGGTAAATAAAAAAGGGATTATTACTGCTGCGGTAGCCGTTGTCATTATTGGTGGTGGTTTGACTATACGTCATCTTAATGCAGACAGCAACAAGGCAGCAGCCAAAAAAGTAAGAACAATTAATGTGGCACATACACAAAACTATGTGCCATATGATTATGTGAAAAACGGTGTATCAAAAGGATATGAAGTTGATGTTTTGAAAGCTGTTGATAAGCTATTGCCCGATTATAAGTTTAAGTATCATCCAACATCAGATGAAGATTTATTAGTTGGCTTGGATTCAGGAAAATATGATGTTGGGGTGAAGGGTGCTTGGTGGACAAAAGAACGTGCCAAAAAGTACATCTTACCCAAGCAAGCGGTTGGTGCGTCTATCATAGGAATCACTTATCGAAAAGATGATAACTATAAGTCATTTGCCGAGTTTGCAAAGAAGTCAGGTAAGTTGGTACCAATTTCACCACAGAATGGTCAATACGCAGTAGTACAGGAGTGGAACAAAAAACACCCTAACGAAAAAATCACATTAAAATCAGCTGATCAATTTACTGTTGGTGATGCATATAACTGGGTATTGGAAGGCCGATATGATGCTTACTTTGATGTGAAGGTAAATTACCAAAATTCAGTTGTTAAGAGCAGTGGCGCTTACCATAGTTCAGCCGACAAATTGGCCTACACACCCTACAAGGGCATTAAGACTTATCCGATTATCAGTCGTGCCAATAAAGACAACTCAAATTTCTCAAAAGAATATGACCAAGCTATCAAGAAGCTACAGAAGAACGGTACGCTGGAAAAGTTGTCACAAAAGTATTTCAAAGAAAATGTTTGGGACTTTGTCGGTGATAAATAAAGTTTCAGAATTAAGGAGTTAAGATGCCACCATTTAGTTTCAAATTTTTCCTATCGGTTTTTGGTGAGGTACTGCCTTATTTTCCAGTAACGCTACTCATCATTGTTACATCGATAATTTTTAGTTCCTTATTAGGGGCATTGGTGGCTAGTGGGCAACTTAGTCGATCACCAATATGGAGAACCTTGTCACAAGGTTATGTTTTTGTACTGCGCTCTACGCCACCCATCGTTTTGTTGTTTTTAGTTTTTTATGGGTTACCTAAATTATTATTGCTATCCTTGAATATTAATATCAATGATTGGCAAAAATCGATTTTCGTCATTATCGCGTTATCCTTACTGTTTGCGTCAAATTTAGCAGAAGTGTTTAAATCTGCCTATTTATCTGTGAACACTGGGCAACGTGAAGCGGCATTGATGGTGGGCTTATCAGAATGGCAGACATTTTATCGTATAACCCTACCACAAACAATCGTAGTCGCCTTACCCAATTTCGCAAATACTGTCGCCGCATTAATTAAAGATGCAGCTTTGGCATATGTCATTGGACTACTAGATATGATGGGTGCAGGTGATAATCTGATTTCTAGGAATTTTGGACACCACTCACTTGAGACATATTTAGCGTTGGCCATTATTTATTGGATTTTATTTGTAATCATTGAGCAAGGCGCGAAGTATTTAGAAAGATATCTTGGTAAAAGCCGTGCAATTGCATCAAATCCTGCGGAGGTTGTCGCATGAATGTACCATTTTTAATTCAAACTTTCTGGTCGGCTATAAAAGCTGTGCCAATAACATTATTAATTACCGGTGCGTCATTGCTCATTGGTTTGCCGCTTGGCTTTTTATTGGCATGGATTAAAATTAGAAAAATTCGTATACTTTATCCGCTCGTTGTCGCATACACATCTCTCATGCGGGCCACGCCGATGGTATTACTGATTTTACTGTTTTATAGTACATTACCAAGCTTGTTGAATGTCTTAGTTAACCAAAAACTACACTGGAATGTCAAGGTGTTCGATACTAATCCCATTATTTATGCCATTATTGTTTTTGCTTTAATTGCAGTTGCAAATTTATCGGAAGTATTTCGATCAGCAATTTTGACGATTGATCCTGGACAAAAAGAGGCAGCTTTAATGGTTGGATTGACGCCAATACAAGCTTATTATCGTATTATTATTCCACAAGCATTGGTTTCGGCTGTGCCTAACATTGGTAATTTAACGTTAAACATTTTAAAAGGCACTTCGCTTGCGTTCATGATGACGGTTCAAGAAGTAACGGCGGTTGCTAAAACAGCAGCCTCATATACTTATGATTACACGGAAGCTTATATTGATATTTTTATAATTTACTTTATCTTAGGAACGATACTGCAAATCATTTTTAAATATCTGGAACGTTACTTAGGTCGACATAAGCTACGCGGAACAGTTGTATAGGGAGAATAGCATGTTAAAAGTCAGAAATTTCAGAAAAAAGTATCATGAACATGAAGTATTGAAAGGAATTGATATTGAAGTTAACCAAGGGGATGTAGTAGCATTACTTGGACCATCAGGATCTGGTAAGACTACGTTTTTAAGAGGGTTAGCTTTTCTAACACCGGGAGATTCTGGTGTTATAGAATTTGATGATCAAAAAATAAGTATTGAATCGGCAACGCCTGTTGATATTAAAAAGTTGCGACAAAAGATGGGCTTCGTTTTTCAAAATTTCAATTTGTTTGCTAATAAGACGGCCATACAAAATGTCGAAGAAGGTTTGATTATTGGGCATAAGGAGCCAAAAGAAATAGCTCGAAAAAAAGCGCAGGAAGCCTTACAAAAAGTAGGTTTGTTGGAATTTGCCAATCATTATCCAAGTCAATTGTCTGGTGGACAAGCGCAGCGCGTAGGAATTGCTAGAGCAGCAGCTTTAAATCCGGAGATTATTTTATTGGATGAGCCGACGAGCGCGTTAGATCCCGAGTTAGTAGCAGATGTTTTGCAGGTGATTAAACAACTAGCTGATGAAGGGAAAACGATGATTGTCGTCACTCATGAGATGGCTTTTGCTCGTGATGTGGCTGATAAAGTTGTTTTTATGGATAAAGGTTTAGTTGTAGAGGAAAATGAACCCGTTGAATTTTTTGATAATCCTAAGTCGCCACGTTTGAAAGAATTTTTAAGTCGTATTAGCGCTGCCAATGTTGCTGACAACAGTTTTGAGTATGAAAAGGCTAATCAAAAATAAATTAAACGCGCTCTTTAGACTTGTAGCAGCATCTAGCGGAAAATGTTTCACGTGAAACGGATAAAAATATTTAATTGGTTACTAGCGATTGGCTTGTTTTTCAGGTAAACTAGATACTATGGAAAACTTTCAAGAACAACTAAAGAACCGACGTACTTTTGCGATCATCTCCCATCCCGATGCTGGTAAAACAACCTTAACTGAGCAATTATTGTTGCATGGTGGAGTGATTCGTGAAGCCGGAACAGTTAAAGGCCGTGGGTCGAACAAATTAGCTTCATCTGATTGGATGGCGATTGAGCAACAACGTGGTATTTCAGTAACGTCATCTGTATTGCAGTTTGACTATGAAGGTAAACGAATCAATATTTTGGATACACCGGGGCACGAGGACTTTTCAGAAGATACCTATCGTACTTTGATGGCTGTGGATTCAGTAGTCATGGTAGTCGATGCCGCCAAGGGTATTGAGCCACAGACTAAAAAGTTATTTGAAATTGTCTCACAGCGTGGAATACCAGTCTTTACGTTCTTTAACAAAATTGATCGTGACGCTCGCCCAGCACTTGATTTGGTTGACGAGCTTGAAACTGTATTAGGAATTCAAGCTTACCCAATGAATTGGCCAGTCGGCTCCGGCCAGGTTCTGCAAGGCATTTATGATTTGCAGGCTGACCAACTTGTGCCCTTTAAGAATGCCACAATTCATTCCGAGATCGTCGATGAGGCGATGGATGAAATTGAATTGTTACGTGATGCGGGTAATCCATTTGATGAGGATAAAATCGCTCATGGGCAATTAACACAAGTATTCTTTGGCTCAGCGTTGGTTAATTTTGGTGTAACAGAATTCTTGCGTGAATATTTGACGTATGCACCAGCCCCAGCAGCGATGACGACAGTTGATGACAAAAAAATTAATCCAGAAGACGCACAGTTCAGTGGTTTTGTATTTAAGATACAGGCCAACATGGATCCCAGACATCGAGACCGTATTGCATTTGTGCGGATCGTGAGTGGGGAGTTTAATCGCGGTATGGATGTGTTATTACAACGGAATGGCAAGAAATTAAAGCTCTCGAACGTGACACAATTTATGGCCGAAGAACGTGAAAATGTCCAGACAGCAGTTCCTGGTGATATTATTGGTGTCTATGATACGGGGAATTTCCAAATAGGTGATACAATCTACTCTGGAAAGAAAGCTGTACAGTTCCCTGATTTGCCAACATTTACACCTGAATTGTTTAACCGTGTGGTTGCCAAGGATGTGATGAAGCAAAAGTCATATCATAAAGGGATTGAACAACTCGTTCAAGAAGGAACAATTCAACTTTATAAATCATGGAACGGCGGCGACTACATTATTGGCGCTGTTGGACAATTGCAGTTTGAAGTGTTCCAGTTCCGTATGGAAAACGAATATAATGTTGAAATTCAATTTGAACCCATTGGTTCCAAAGTTGCTCGCTGGATAAAGCCAGAACAATTAGACGAGAAAATGAGTTCATCACGTAATTTACTAGTAAAAGATCGGTACGATGAACCAGTATTCTTATTCGAGAATAAATTCGCCTTGAATTGGTTCCACGATAAATACCCTGATGTTGAATTAGAAGAAAAAATGTAAAAACACCAAGCATATTGGAACGTCTGTGGACGTTCTTTTTTAATATCGTAATATGTTAGAATATAGTAACAAGAATATTGGAGAAAATCATGTCATATTATACACAACAACTTTTTAATGGCCAACGCGATCGTATTTTGCGTGTTGTTGATTCAGATGATGCTACACAAGCAACTGCTGGTTTTATTCATATTTTTGACGAACGGCGAGCTTTTGACTTTGAATACGCTAAAGAATTAACGAATGGTGAAATCACACAGGAACAGTTTGATGAGGAAGGAGAGTCGGTTAACACATTTAGCGTTAACTTTATGCCCCTAGCGCATGCTGAAGAGGAAGAAATTCCTAATGAATTGTTTGAGGAATGGGCTGGCCTAATTGGCCGTGAATATGCATTGGTTCCCAACTTACATATGAATATGTATCAACAGTCTCTGAAACCTGGAATTGAGGAAATTGATAAGGATCTTTTCGAAGAAAGATTGTTAGAATTAGTTACACGTGTTCTCGGATCTTCTGTTGTTGGATTTGAAGAAAAAGCTTTGACACTTTACCCAAGCTTTTTAGTACAAGAGCAACCTGAACAATCCGAACAAAAAGGGCCATCAACCCAGATAATATTACCAGAATAGTGAATATATGGATTGATGAATAGTATATTTAGCTAATTTAGCGAACGTTTTGTAAGCATTATCGTTAACGTTCGTTTTTTTTTATGGTACAATGTCTGGGTCGATAAGACAAATAAAATCGGGGTAGATTGATGCGCGTTAAGTGCAGCGGAGACGGAATGTGAGCCGCTGACGAAACAAACATTCATTGCTAGCATTTTTTCGTGTTAGCAATGAATGTTTGTGCGGTGCATCAGTCACATTCACCACTATATAAGGTGAACACTCCACTCGGAGGTTCTATAGCATGGAAAATACAACACGAACGTGGGTTTTCCCAAAACTAGATACGCGCCAATTCGTTTTATTGGCGATGTTGATGGCACTTCACATGGTGCTGAGCAGGCTGACAGTCGGCACTAATGTACTTCAAGTAAGCTTTGCATTCGTAACGATGTCTCTGATTGCTAAATGGTATGGTCCATTGTGGTCTATGTTAATTGCGGCAATATTAGACGTTATCGGCGCAACAATTATTAATCCTGGTGCATTCTTTGTGGGATTCACTTTTACAGCAATGATTAGTGCGTTAATTTATTCACTGGCTTATTTCAAGCATGACAAAACAAGCTGGTGGCGAGTAAGTGTTGCTGTGGGGTTGGTATTATTAATTGCTAATATTGGTTTAAATTCCATTTGGTTGGTTATGATGTATCATACAGCACACGATTGGCCTTCATTTTTAGCCTTTATTACACCACGTGTCATTAAGAATTTAATTATGTTTCCCATTCAAGTGGGTATTTCGTATTTTCTTTTAAATAATCAGGTTATTAGTCACACCACAAAAAAGATTTTTAGTTAAACAGCTTCGGCTGTTTTTTTGAAAGCAGAGGTTTTAATATGGTAAATGAATTTCCACAAGTTTTAACAATAGCAGGTTCTGATTCAGATGGATCAGCAGGGATGCAGGCAGACTTGCATACATTTTTCATTAGAAAAACATACGGTATGAGTGTGTTAGTTGCTGCTGTGGCTGGTAACTCATACGGTATTCATGCTGCGGAAACATTACCGCTACACTTTGTTGACAAACAGTTTGAGGTTCTTGCTGACGATTTTAAAGTTCGCGCTAGTAAGACGGGCATGTTATCAGATGCTAGCTTAATTGAAGCAGTGGTAAAAGCTTATAAACAGTTTGACTTTGGTCCTTTAGTAGTTGATCCGGTAATAACAACAAAACATGGTGCTCAATTGTTAGAGGCAGCGGCCTTTGAGGCACTAAAAGAAAAACTTCTACCACTGGCAACAGTTGCAACACCGAACTTTTTTGAGGCACAATTGCTAACTGGACGTACTATTGATAATGAACAGCAACAGACAGCTGCTGCAAAAGATATTCAATCTCTGGGCGTTCAAAATGTTATTGTCAAAGGATGGCATAATCAAGATAACCAAAATGAGGTTGCTGACTATGTTCTTCTCGCGGATGGCTCTGATTTTTGGTTAAGGCACCCGTATTTTGATACTACACACATCAATGGTACTGGGGACACTTTAAGCGCTGCTATTGCTGCTGAAATTGCTAAGGGGAAAGACGTTGCAACGGCTATTCGCATTGCCCACGATGTGACGGCAACAGCGATTGAACATGAAATTGCTGTTGGACATAAGTTTGGACCAATTAATCACTGGGCAGCTCAAGACTATAATAAAAAAGAAGACAAATAGTTTGTCTTCTTTTTTATTATGATGCACCGGTGATATCACCATGAACAAGTCGTTTGAAAATATGACGATCCGCCCAAGCGATATTACGTCCCTGTAAAAGGAAGGACATGACAGTGCCAATACCGAGCGCTACGATTTGATGGCTAATGATGAGACAAATAATCGAAATACCAATTGCAACAGCGAAATTACTCATTTGAGCTTTACTAGCATTGCCACGGAAATAATCAAAGCGTAAGATATTCGTCAGGTCATCTAAGGGGTGAAGAATCCAATTAACACGCTGGTATATGGAAATAGCCACGCCAATTGTCCAAATACCAAACAAGTCAAGAGGAATACGCCACCACCAACTAAGTTGACGAATGCCCAGCGAGACAAAGTAATTGGCGAATACGCCAACTAAAATACTAAACGCCATACCGAAGAAAATATTGCCGAGTAATCGTAACCAATTGATACGCATGGCTAACCACATATTTAAGAATGCCACAGAAACAGCTGTAATAGCTAAAAAGATACTAATTTGCCAGCCAGTGGTGTTAGATAAGTTAGCGGCGCTTGCAGTCCATGGGGCCGAACCCATGGCGCTAGCCACACTTAATCCATTACCAAATGAGTTAATGATTAAAGAGATAAAAAAGAAACTAATTTTTTGTTTATATCCCAGTTGATAAAATTGACCATCTATATAGTACATTGTGTAATTTTTTCCTTAGTTGATTATCTTCTTATTATAGCATTAAGAAAGGTGCTTAAAGATAGTTTACAAAATCACAATTAAGGTATAGAATATATGCATTAGAAAATTGTGAGGAAAAAAACAATGTCAGAAAATAAAGTCGCTTTGGTAACTGGAGCTGGTCAAGGAATTGGACAGGCAATCGCAGAACGATTGTCAAAAGATGGGTTTAAGGTTGCCTTAGTTGGACGTCATATTGAAAAAGTACAAAAAGTAGCTGATGAAATTAATGAAAATGGTGGTGAAGCCATTGCTATTAAGGCTGATGTGGCTAAACGTGATGAAGTTTTTGCAGCCGTCAAAGAAACGAAAGAAAAGTTCAATGGTTTTGATGTGATTGTTAACAATGCGGGTGTTGCGCCTACGACACCAATCATGTCAGTAACGGAAGATGATATGAACTGGACATGGGGCATTAATGTTAATGGTATTGTCTGGGGAACACAAGCTGCGACAGAAGCCTTCAAGGAATTTGGTCATGGTGGCAAAATCATTAATGCAACATCGCAAGCTGGTGTGCAAGGAAATGCTAATTTGACTGCCTATGGATCAACAAAATTTGCCATTCGCGGTATTACACAAACAACAGCTAAAGAGTTAGCAGAATTTGGTATTACAGTAAATGCATTTGCGCCTGGAATTGTGAAAACACCGATGATGGAAGATATTGCTCATGAAGTAAGCGTGAACGCTGGTAAAGACGACGAATGGGGAATGGCACAATTTTCAGAAGGAATCACCTTAGGACGACTAAGTGAACCGGAAGATATAGCAAATGTGGTTTCCTTCTTGTCTAGCTCAGATTCAAACTATGTGACAGGCCAAACATTAATTGTTGATGGTGGTATGGTATTTAGTTAAATTCAATATATAACTTTAAATGCATCTCAATTTCTTTAATTGGGGTTTTTTTTTGTGCACTAATCTAAATATGTGATTTATTATACAATATATATATTATTATGTTAGCGCTAACAAAAGCTTTTAAATAAGGGTTTAAGAAACATATTCAAAAAAGGTTGCTTTTTAAAAAAGAATGATATATACTTATATTGTTAATAAATGAGCAAGTAAAGGAGCAAAGATTATGGCAGAAGCAATTGCAAAGAAACCCGCAAAAAGGGTTTTGACCCCTGAAGAAAAAGCGGAATTACAAACACAAGCTGAGAAGATGACTGAGGTATTGATTGAAAAATCACAAAAGGCATTGTCTGAATTTTCAACATTTTCGCAAGAACAAGTTGATAAAATTGTTGCAGCTATGGCCTTGGCAGGTTCTGAGAATTCACTTCTGTTAGCCCATGCTGCTCACGACGAGACTGGACGTGGGGTTGTGGAAGATAAGGATACGAAAAATCGTTTCGCCTCAGAATCAGTTTATAACGCTATTAAGTTTGATAAGACTGTGGGTGTTATTAGTGAAGACAAGATTCAAGGTAAGGTAGAATTAGCAGCCCCACTTGGTATTTTGGCTGGAATCGTCCCAACGACAAATCCAACGTCGACAACTATTTTCAAATCAATGTTGACAGCAAAGACACGTAACACAATTATCTTTGCTTTCCATCCCCAGGCTCAAAAAGCATCGGTTCTTGCTGCAAAAATTGTTTATGATGCTGCTGTTAAAGCAGGCGCACCGGAAAACTTTATCCAATGGATTGAAAAGCCTTCACTTTATGCAACAAGTGCGCTGATACAAAATCCTCACATTGCTTCAATTCTAGCTACTGGTGGGCCATCAATGGTTAATGCAGCTTTGAAGTCAGGAAATCCATCCATGGGTGTCGGTGCTGGAAACGGTGCAGTTTATATTGATGCAACTGTTGACACAGATCGTGCCGTGTCCGATTTGTTGTTATCAAAGCGTTTCGATAATGGCATGATTTGTGCCACAGAAAACTCAGCCGTTATTCAAGCACCAATCTATGACGAAATTTTAACTAAGTTACAAGAACAAGGTGCATACCTTGTTCCTAAGAAAGACTACAAAAAAATTGCTGATTATGTATTTAAGCCTAACGCAGAGGGATTTGGTATTGCTGGTCCTGTTGCTGGTATGTCAGGACGTTGGATTGCTGAGCAAGCAGGCGTAAAGATTCCTGATGGTAAAGATGTACTTTTGTTCGAATTAGATCAGAAGAACATAGGTGAAGCGTTATCTTCTGAAAAGTTATCGCCATTACTTTCAATTTATAAAGTTGAGAAGCGTGAAGAAGCTATTGAGACTGTTCAATCCTTGTTAAACTATCAAGGCGCGGGGCACAACGCAGCAATTCAAATTGGTTCACAAGATGATCCATTCATTAAAGAGTATGCTGACGCTATTGGTGCATCACGTATTTTGGTTAACCAACCTGACTCAATCGGTGGTGTTGGAGATATTTACACAGATGCTATGCGTCCATCGTTGACACTTGGTACCGGATCATGGGGGAAGAATTCATTGTCTCATAACTTATCAACATACGACTTACTTAATATTAAGACCGTGGCTCGCCGCCGTAATCGTCCTCAATGGGTTCGTTTACCTAAGGAAGTTTACTACGAAGCCAATGCCATTACTTACTTACAAGACTTGCCTACTATAAACCGTGCATTTATTGTCGCTGATCCTGGTATGGTTCAGTTCGGATTTGTTGGCAGAGTACTAGGTCAACTTGAGTTACGTCAAGAACAGGTTGAAACAAATATCTATGGTTCAGTTAAGCCTGACCCAACTTTGTCACAAGCTGTTGAAATTGCTCGCCAAATGGCAGACTTCAAACCAGATACAGTTATTTTACTTGGCGGTGGTTCGGCACTTGACGCTGGTAAAATTGGTCGGTTCTTGTACGAATACTCGACACGCCATGAAGGAATTTTAGAAGATGACGAGGCGATTAAAGATCTATTCTTAGAACTACAACAAAAGTTTATGGATATTCGTAAGCGAATCGTTAAGTTTTACCACGCACGTTTGACACAAATGGTTGCGATTCCAACAACTTCAGGTACTGGATCAGAAGTCACACCATTTGCCGTTATTACAGATGATGAAACACATGTAAAGTATCCACTAGCCGATTATGAATTGACACCGGAAGTTGCTATTGTTGATCCAGAATTTGTTATGACCGTACCACAACACACGGTATCTTGGTCAGGATTAGATGCTTTGTCACATGCTTTGGAATCGTATGTCTCAGTGATGGCTTCTGAATTCACACGTCCTTGGGCATTACAAGCTATTAAGTTGATTTTTGATAACTTAACAAATTCATACAATTATGATCCTAAACACCCAACTAAGGAAGGTCAGAATGCACGCACAAAGATGCACTATGCGTCAACATTGGCTGGTATGTCATTTGCGAATGCCTTCTTGGGACTTAACCACTCACTAGCACACAAAACTGGTGGAGAATTCGGACTACCTCACGGTATGGCAATCGCTATTGCAATGCCACATGTGATTAAGTTTAATGCGGTAACAGGAAATGTAAAGCGCACACCATACCCACGTTACGAAACCTATACAGCACAAAAAGATTATGCTGATATTGCACGTTACTTAGGTTTGAAAGGTGAAACAGATGCTGAATTGGTCGATGTATTGATTGCAGAAATCAAGAAGTTGGCTGCATCAGTGGGTGTCAATCAAACACTATCTGGCAACGGTGTTTCAAAGCATGACTTTGATACAAAGTTAGAAAAGATGATTGACTTAGTTTACAATGACCAATGCACGCCGGGAAACCCTCGCCAACCAAGCTTGGCAGAAATTCGTCAATTGTTGAAAGATCAGTTTTAAAAAAAGAGACCTTACAATTAAGTAAGGTCTTTTTATTTTTGACGTTTTGTTAATTTAACAACGCCCTCCCAACGGGCAGTTTGAGGGAACATGTCAATACTTTGAATGTAATCAACTTGGTAGGCTTTTGATAAATCAACCAAATCACGAGCCAAAGTTGAGGCGTTACATGAAATGTACACAAACTTTTCAGGTTGTGTGCGCAAAATTTCTCGACGCAGTGCAGTGTCTAAACCTGTGCGTGGTGGATCAACAACTAATGCATCAGCTATCCATCCTTCTGATTGCCATTTAGGAAACAGTTTTTCAGCCGTACCCACTTCATAGTGAGCATTACTAATATGATTTAAAGTAGCATTTTGATTAGCATCATCAACTGCTTCGGGGATAATTTCCATACCACGAACTTCGCCAGCCTTGTCAGCTAAGGACAGACCAATTGTACCTACACCAGCATATGCATCGACTAGTTTATCAGCGTGCGTCAAATCAAGTGCTGCCAAGGCTTGGTTATAAACTACGGACATTTGCGTATGATTTAACTGCATGAAAGCACGTGGTGATAATTGGAATGTTTTCCCGAGAACCTTTTCTTCGATGTAGTCCTTACCCCAAAGCTTAAGTGTCTCTTCGCCCCAAACGAGGCTAGTACGACCAGGATTATAATTTTGAAAAATACCAGTAACTTCTGGTAGGGCCTGATTGATTGCTTCAATCAGTGCGGTATCTCCTGGGAATCCATCTGTGTTTGTGATAAATGTTAGTTGAACTTCGCTGGTTGTCTGAGATACACGAGCAACAATAGTTTTTACCGTACCTCGATTTTTATCTTCATTGTAGATTGAGACAGATAATTTATCGAGTAACTCACGAACGGTACGCATGACTTTCATCGTGGCTGGGGTTTGTGTATGTACAACCGGTAAATCAACCAAATCATGGCTACCACGTTTATACATACCGACACTCAGTTTATCGCCAATTTTTCGAACAGGGAATTGGGCTTTGTTACGGTATTCATACGGATGATCCATGCCGATTGTGTCACGTATGTCATAATTAGACCAGCCCTTCGGTTGGAATTTTTCAAGCGATTGAACGAGTACATCTTTTTTGAAGCGTAATTGTGCTGGATAATTCATATGCTCCAATTCAAATCCACCAACACTATCTGCGAATTCATCAAGCGGTTTCACTCTATCCGGAGATTTCTCACGTATTTTCAAGACTTTAGCGGCGATATATTTTGGTTCTACTTCAGTAACCTTTACAACAGCCACTTCATCAGGTAAAGCGCCAGGTACAAATACAATCTTACGTTTAAAGTAGCCAATTCCTTCACCGTTAATACCGAGGCGCTTGATTGTTAACGGGAAGTTTTGGCCAACACGTACGTTGACACCTTCACTCGTGTTGCCTCTTGGTGCGCCAGACTTACGGGGGTCAAAGTTTTTACCATAATATGGTTTTTTACCGTTATTGTTGCGACTTTTTTGATAAGGCCGCTTGTTTTGTTCTGTCATATTCATCTTTCTGCATTGCAATGCCCAAGGTTCATTATTATGTAACCATCATAACATGATAGCATGAAAAGTCAGGAGATGGGGACTACGAATGTTTGATAAGTGTGATAATAGAGTCGATAAATGTTTTGAAATAGTAGTAGTATCCAACTTAAAGCCAACACAAAGGCAACAATCTCGAAGGTTGTTAGAGACAGATAACCTACCCATTGAAATAAAATCATACTGGTTACTAGGATTGCACAGATGATATAGGATGTTGCTTCGAATTCACGCGGTGCATTTGGTAGTAGCCAGCGATTGCCCAACATCATAATTAAAATAAAGTAGATTAAAAAATTGGCCATTTGGTCATGCAAAATATGAAGACGTCCAGCGTTGTTTGGAAACAGACCGACACCAGCTAATGACAAAGCCGATAAATTTAGCAATATGCGCAACGTAATGAGCCGTCGGTTGTGACGCAGAATTTTTTGTAAAGGAACGAATAGATAGTCTACTAGCGCCAACCAGATTAACCCAGCTAGAATTAAAGTGGCGTTAAACTGCCAAGAGTCCAGCGCATTATCAGTTCCTAAAAAACTTAGGTTATATTGCCACCACATACGCGAGCTATTTGTAACCATCGCTGTTAGTACACCGCCAATGATAGTCATTACAAAAATTGAAGTAATGAATAAGGTAGAGATTGATAACGCTGAATAAATCATTAAAAAGTTAATGATTCCGTTAAACATGGTAAATAGCGCAATTGACGTGAATAAATCAAACGATGCGGTTTGAAATAAGTAATTAATTGCCCAAAAGAATCCTGATGTCACAAAAGCTAAGATAATAGCAAAAGCTACGGTTAAAGCTGGTAAGACGCGCCAACTGGTTTTACGCCGCAGCTTATCAATTTGTTGTCGTTGTTGCTGAAAGTATATTAAAAGGAACATGAAAATGCCGCTGATCTCACTTAACATAATGACGGCACTAGCGATAGAGTTGTCGCCACCCAAAGGGATACGAAACATTTTTTCCTCCACGGCATAAATTGTGAAAATGATTGCCATCACCATAGAAGGAATCAAAAAATGTCGCAACGACAATGTTTGACGTTCATTAGGATTATTTGTCTGCTGTATGATCAATTGTCCGTTTCTAAGCGTGAGATTTAGTGGTTGATTGTGTTTTAAATGTAGCTCGCTAACAATTTCATCAGGTAACGTAAGTTGATATGGTGTCTTTGACATAATTCTCTCCAATATGTTCTAGTTTAGCATGTTCATAAAAGAAGATTGAAAGAACATGTATTTTTTAATATTTTGTATTTATATATCACATTTGTGTTATAACAAATATGTGGTATAATATAGATGTAGAGAGGAACAGAAAAAGTAGCAGATGTGCCTCAGAGACCTCTCGAGTTAAAGGAGATGTGGATAAATGATTAAACGCAGAAACTTTATTAACGACTTTGTACACAATCGCGTACGAGGTCAGACTGAATAGGATGGCGATTAGCAATGAGATTTGATATAAAGGCTTACTTAGATGATAATTCACTAACAATTTACCGCGTAGCAAAGGAATCTGGTTATGGATACACAACGATACACAAGTCGTTTAACAAAACACAATCAGATGCCACGAGCCTAAACATGCGTGATTTAGATGCTCTGGCTAAGGTGCAACATAAACAAATGTGGGAAGTGTTGCGAGAATTAGAAAAACTTTATTTTGATGAATGATAAACGTGCTTGGGGTAAGCACAAGCACATAGAAAACTAAAAGGAGATTTTAGACTATGGCTAACAATGATTTTTTCAATGATCCATTTGGATCAGACATGAATGACATTTTTAATAACATGATGGGCAATATGAACGGCATGAACTCTGAGAACCGTCGTTATTTGATTAACGGTCGCGAGGTTACGCCGGAAGAGTTTGTTCAATATCGACAGACTGGGAAACTACCACAAGGTCTTCAAGCAGCCAATGCTACAAACGGTCAGCCAGTAGCACAACAAGCTGGGCAACCTGGACAAGTAAAGCAGGAAGGAATGCTGGCAAAGCTTGGACGTAACTTGACGAAAGAGGCTCGCGACGGTTTGCTTGATCCAGTCATTGGACGTAACAAAGAGATTCAAGAAACGGCTGAAATTTTAGGACGCCGTACAAAGAACAACCCAGTGCTAGTTGGCGATGCTGGTGTTGGTAAGACAGCAGTGGTTGAAGGTTTGGCACAAGCGATTGTTAATGGGGATGTCCCAGCAGCAATTAAGGACAAGGAGATTTACAGTATCGATATCTCTAGCCTTGAAGCTGGTACTCAATTCCGTGGTGCTTTTGAGGAAAATATCCAGAACCTTTTGAAAGAAGTTAAACAAGCAGGCAACGTTATCTTGTTCTTTGATGAGATTCATCAAATCTTGGGAGCTGGTTCAACCGGTGGCGAAGATGGCGGTAAAGGACTAGCTGATATTATCAAGCCAGCTTTGAGCCGTGGTGAAATTTCATTAATTGGTGCGACAACGCAAGATGAATATCGTAACACGATTATGAAGAACGCTGCACTAGCTCGGCGTTTTAATGAAGTGACTGTGAATGCACCATCACCTAAGGATACGCTTGAAATCTTGAAGGGGATTGCGAAGTTGTATGAAAAGCATCACCATGTTTCATTGCCTGAAAACGTATTAAAGGCAGCAGTTGACTATGCAGTACAGTATATTCCACAACGTTCATTACCAGATAAGGCGATAGATTTGCTTGACATGACAGCGGCTCACCTGTCAGCTAAGAACCCAGTAACAGATAAGGTAAGTTTAGAGAAGCAGATGAGCGATGCTAAAGCAAAGCAAGAAAAGGCTGTTGCTGATGAAGACTATGAGGCCGCTCTAAAGTACAAGAACCAGATTGCTGATTTGGAAAAGAAAGTTGGTAGCGCTGACGAAGCTAAAAAGGTTGAGGCAACGCCTAATGATGTGGCCGAATCAGTAGAACGTTTGACTGGTATTCCTGTGGCACAGATGGGTGCGTCAGATATCGAACGTTTGAAGACAATTGGTGATCGTTTGGCTGGTAAAGTTATTGGTCAAGATGAAGCCGTAAGTATGGTCGCTAAAGCCATTCGTCGTAACCGCGCGGGATTTGATGAAGGAAACCGACCAATTGGTTCGTTCTTGTTCGTCGGTCCAACTGGTGTTGGTAAGACGGAGTTAGCAAAGCAACTAGCTTTGGACATGTTTGGTAGCAAAGATAACATTGTTCGTTTGGATATGAGTGAGTATTCGGATTTGACAGCGGTATCTAAGTTAATTGGTACGACCGCTGGGTATGTTGGCTATGATGACAATAGCAACACACTAACTGAAAAAGTTCGCCGTAATCCTTATTCAATTATTCTCCTTGATGAAATTGAAAAGGCCAATCCACAAGTACTAACGTTGTTATTACAAGTGATGGACGATGGTCGCTTAACAGACGGTCAGGGAAACGTCGTTAACTTCAAGAACACGGTCATTATTGCAACATCTAACGCTGGATTTGGACACAATTCGAGTGATGCAGATCAGGATTTGATGGCTAAGTTGGCGCCATACTTCCGTCCAGAGTTCTTGAACCGTTTTAACGGTGTGATCGAATTTAGTACGTTGACTAAGGATGATTTGAAGCAAATTGTTGATTTGATGTTAGATGATGTCAATAAGACATTGGCTAAGAAAGACTTGACATTACATGTGTCTGACGAAGTTAAGGATCACTTGATTGAAGATGGTTATGATGAAGCCTTAGGTGCACGACCATTGCGTCGAGTAATTGAGCAACAAATTCGTGACCAAGTAACGGACTTCTATTTGGATAATCCAGGTGAAAAATCCTTAAGCGCAGACTTGGTTGATGGCAAAGTTGTCATCTCGGCTGTTGTTGAGAAGACTGCGGTTACTAACTAATGTTTGAAAAAACCACGTTCGTGTACAAAACGTGGTTTTTATTTTGCTTTCAATGAACAATTTATTCAGCATGGTATAATGAATTCATTAAACTAAAGGACGTCTACATGATTATTCAACATGCAATTCTCCATATACTGGACACGAATACAGGTAGTCTCATTGCATCGCAAGGAGAAATGAACGTCGACAATGTTGGCGTTCATGAATATATTGAAAAGCTGGTTAATAAAATCTATAAAGGTGACATCAAGACAGGAAATTTATTACCAGATAGTTATCTGGACAAGATGATTAAACAATCGGATTTTCCGGAAGTAACGACACAAATGGCCACTAAATTATTTGATACGATTGCTGCTAGTGAGTCTATTCCAGCTGGTGATTTGTTAAGTTTTCAGGCTACAATTGATGAAGGGCCAATCTTTGGATTAATCAAACTCAATTTCGGCGCTCGTTATGCTCACGCAGTAGAGTACGAAGATGACCAGATGGTGAATAATTTGGTGCTTAATCAGTCAATTTTACCGGCTGCAACGCAAACAGTTGATGAAGCTATTTTGGTAAATGTCGATGATGGCAGCTATCAATTGTTGGAAAAGAAACAATTGATTGACGGGCATCGTGTGCCTTATTTTTCAGAAAATTTTTTGGAAATAAAACCTGAAGTTTCAGCAAAAGAAAATATCCAAGTCATTAAGCGTACAATTAAAAATATTGCTGAAAAATATGATGAGCCAGAACATGAGGTACTGGCTGCAACGCAGGAAGTGATTTATAATAGTTTAGCAGAGACGGGTAGTATTAGCACAGATGTTATTGCAGAAAAGGTGTTTGGTGATAACATCACGGCTAAACAAGAATATCAAGAAAAGCTGACTGAGAAATCATTGCCAACGGAAGTTTCGGTTGTTAATTCCGAGAAGTATGAGAAAAAGTATCAAACACAAAAATTTAAACTCGATTCTGGAATTGAAATTTCTATTCCTGTTCATGTTTACCAGGATTTGAGTAAAGTTGAATTTGTCAACAATGCTGATGGGACAATCACCTTAATGATTAAAGATATCGCATCAATATTAAATAAGTTCAATGTGTAGAGGAGAAAATAATGCCTTATCAAGATTCTTATGTTGCTAGAATACGCGAAAAAATTGGGCACGACTTTGAGCTCGTGATGCCTACGATAGATGTGGTAATTGCCAATTCAAAAGGTGAACTTTTGATGATTTATAACCGTGATTTTGATGGTTGGGCCTTTCCAGGTGGTTACATTGAACCAGAAATGTCATGGCAAGAAAATGCAGCACGAGAAGCTTTGGAAGAGTCTGGCATTCGTGCGAATGCAAAAGATCTGCAATTGATTGGTTCTGTTTCAGGAGAAAACTATCGTACGCAATATCCTAATGGTGACCGGGTTAAGCTCTATACAAATGTGTTTTTGCTGACAAAATGGTCAGAAGAGTTAGATAAGATAGACGATACAGAGATTGACGGGAAAAAATGGATGACACCGCAAACAATTGATCATGTTCATTTAACCTTTTCCGGTCGAGCAGTGTATCAGGCATATCGTCAATTCCAAGAAACGAAACAAATACAATTGTTAACCATCAATAGTGAACTGCAGCGTTTCTTGGATGCGCAGGATGGTCGCATTGCTGATGTGAATACGTATGAGGATGCAATTAATGAATTGACTGCCGGTCAAAAAAGAACACATTGGATGTGGTTTGTATTACCACAACTTCGTGGGCTAGGAACAAGTGAACGTGCGACGTATTACGGTATCAAAAATGCCAAAGAGGCTCGTGAGTATCTAGCAGATGATGAATTACGTACTCGCTTGGAGAAAATTTTAAAAATTGTATCGACTATTGAATCATCAGATCCAGTTGCCATATTTGGACAAGTAGACGCTGAAAAGTTTCATGCCAGTGTGACGTTGTTTGCACAAGTTGCAGAAACACCTGATTTGTATCAGCAAGTATTAGTGAAATATTTCAATGGTGACTTACATCAACCAACACTAGACTTATTAAACAAATAAAAAAGGCGACTTAGTCGTCTTTTTTATTTGTTTATACTGTTGTTTTTGGCGCGTGCAGTACTAGACCATGCTCTGGTGTTCGAGCATTAATAACGATATCTTCAACCTTGAAAATATGTGCCAATTCACTTTCAGTAAATCTATTTTTCTTTTCAGCGATTTCACGCAAAGATTTTCCAGTGCGCAGAGATTCTTTAGCAATTTTAGCGGCTTCTTTGTAGCCAATTATTGGCGCCATCGCGGTTGCAAAGCTCACCGACAAATCAATGTCTTGTGACAAGCGATGTTTGTTTACTGTAATGCCGTCAATGGCATTGATGCGTAGAGTATTCATAGCTTGTTGGAGATGTTCAATGCCAGTGATTAAGCTTTTGAAGATAATGGGTTCAAATGCATTCAATTCTAATTGACCAGCTTCGCTTGCTGCCGTAACGGTGGTATCAAAACCAATCATTTCAAAGGCGACTTGATTGACAACTTCTGGAATAACTGGATTAACTTTACCAGGCATGATTGATGAACCTGCTTGTTTTGAAGGTAAGTTAATTTCATGTAATCCCGAACGTGGGCCAGAACTGAGTAAGCGTAGATCATTAGACATTTTAGATAGATTAACTGCTAAATTTTTTAATGAACCAGACAGGGCAACATAGGAGTCTAAGTTTGAAGTTGCATCAAATAAATCATGGGCTTGCTCAAGTGGAAGCCCAGTTATGCTAGCTAGGTTAGGAACGATGTGCACTTGGTAATGATAACTTACGTTAATACCGGAACCAATAGCTGATCCGCCCAGATTTAATGTATATAGCTCATTGCGTGCGGCTTCGATACGTTTAAAGTCTCGACGAAGTGGTTTTAACCAAGCATGAAAGGTATTTCCTAAGGTCATGGGCACAGCATCTTGTAGCTGTGTACGACCCATTTTGTAAGTTGTTGAAAATTCGTCGGCTTTGTTACCAAGAGCGTCTACCAATAATGTTAATTCTGAAAAAAGTGGTTCGAGTAGTCGGATAAGAGCAATTTTTCCTGCGCTAGGATAAGTATCATTGGTACTCTGACCCATATTAACGTGGTCATTTGGGTTAACGTAGCCATATTCACCACGTGCACGGCCTACCTGCTCAAGAGCTGTATTAGCAACAACTTCATTGACGTTCATATTGGTACTTGTACCAGCACCACCTTGAACGTCACTAATTGGAAACATTGTAAGATCGATTGGCTGACTTAACAAAATTTTTGTTGCATCAACAATATGTTTAGCAACAGCTCGATCTAGATTACCAGATGTAGCATTTGTTTGTGCCGCAGCCTGTTTAATTTCTAAAAAGGCTCGAATGATTTCTGGATGGGTTGTTTCTTTTGAAATTGGAAAATTATTTAGCGCACGTTGAGTGTGTGCCCCGTAGTAGACATCTTTGGGTACGTTGATTTGGCCGAGTGAATCTGATTCTGTGCGCATATTGCTTCTCCTTACTGGTTATGAGAATATTTTACCGCAAAAAATAACTATACCAATTTTATTTGTTAAGTTTTATGACACCATATTTTTCTTTCTTGATATAGAAAAAAGCACCCTTTACGGTGCTTCAATAATTTCAACGCCATCATCACTACCAATGACTACACGGTTAACAACATCAGTGAACAGACCGTGCTCTACAACACCGACCATATTAATTAATTCTTGACCCAAATCACGTGGATCTTCGATAACGGGAACATGTAGATCAATGAGGTAATTTGCTGAATCTGTACGTACAGGGTTGCCATTTTGATCTAAACGCCAAGTAGGATGGAACCCATCTGCAGTAAAGCGTTTAAATAATTGGTCAGATCCATATGGAATAATTTCGACTGGCAAATACTGATTTAGTTTGGATACACGTTTGCTACTGTCTACAACCCAGATATTCTCACGAGAGTTAAACGCAACGATTTTTTCCCATAAAAGCGCGGCCCCGCCACCTTTAATGGCTGAGAAATCATCCGAAATTTGGTCAGCTCCATCAATTGTAAGATCAATTTTATCGACATCATCAACGTTGTACATCGGGATCCCTAGTTTTGCAGCATTGCGCCTTGTCTTTTCAGAAGTAGGGACGCCGACGATTTTTAAATTTTCATTGGCCACGCGTTCACCTAAAGCGGTAATGACTTGAGCAATTGTTGATCCAGAGCCAATGCCCACTACCATACCGTCCTGAACAAAGTCGGCGGCGCGGCGACCTGCAATAATTTTTTGTAAATCCTGTGATGAACTCATGATTTGTACTCAATCTCCTGATAAGTGTCGGGGTAACGTAAAAATGCTTCTTTTACATAAGGACAAACGGGCTTTATTGTCATGTTTTTGGCACGCGCATCAGCAACAATCGTGTCTAACAATTTTTTAGCAACACCTTGCCCACGTAGAGATGGATCCACTACGGTTGAATTAATTGAATAGGTTTGCCCCTCGTTGATTACTGTATAAGTAATCTGAGCTATAACTTTGCCGTTTTTTTCCAAGAAATAACGACCATTTTCGTGTTGGAATTCCATAATAATTTCCTCTCGTTTTATTATAACAGCATAATGATTAGCGGTATTTAATTGAGTGCGTGAAAATTTACTATTTACCTATGATACTAACATAATTTGTGCTTGTCTGTGTTACTTGTTCTGACCATTTTTTAATCCATCTAACATTTTATAATTTAACGTATATTTTTTAAAATAAAGACAATATATCGTATAATAAGGGATAAACTATTTATGAAGAGGTGTACTTATTATGACACGTGGATTTGAGATTGTTAGCAAATATGCTGACGAGAATATTACTGTTCCAAAGCGCAGCACACAGCAAGCAGCAGGTTATGATTTTGAAGCCGCAGTGGATATCACTATCCCTAGCGTTTTGAGTAATAATTTTTTCAAGGGACTTAATATTTTATCGCTTGGGAAACTTTCAAAGCTACGTGATAATGAAGATTTGCAAGATATGCTTAAACCGGTACTTATTCCAACGGGTATAAAAGCTTACATGGGGGAAGGTGAATACTTGCAACTTGTTTCACGTTCAAGTGGACCTATTAAAAAACGGATAATGATGCCTAACGCAGTTGGTATCGTAGATGCTGATTATTATAATAATGAGGGTAATGAAGGGGAAATTTTCTTTCAGTTTATTAATTTTGGCCTTAAAGACGCCCATATTAAAAAAGGTGAGCGCATCGGTCAAGGCATATTTTTGCCCTATTTATTAGCTGATGGCGATGATGCTGTGGAAAAGTCAGATCGTAAGGGTGGCTTTGGTTCAACAGGGCAATAATATCTTTTATCATTATGTTAGAACGAATTAAATGAAAGGACTAGGATATCGCTAAAGTAAAAACACAATTTATATGTTCCAACTGCGGTTTTGTTTCGGCGCGGTATTTAGGACGCTGCTCAAATTGTGGTGAATGGGGCACGCTTGTTGAAGAAAAAATCCAACCAGAATCAAATGATCGTAAAAGTCGTGTGAGTCTAGATGGACGCAATGCTAAAGTTGAAAAAATAAACGAGATTACATCTGAAGAGACACCGCGCGTAGCAACTAAGCTTAAAGAACTAAACCGAGTTTTAGGTGGTGGTGTTGTCCCAGGTTCGATGGTTTTGATTGGTGGTGATCCTGGTATTGGCAAGTCAACATTACTACTTCAAGTATCTGGACAACTTGCTCAAGAAGGACGGGTACTATATGTGACCGGCGAAGAGTCTGCCACACAAGTGAAACTGCGTGCCGACCGCTTAGGCGTTGGGCACGATGAGTTTTATTTATATCCGGAAACGGATATGACGGCCGTGAAAAAGCAGATTGAGGAATTACAACCGAATTTTGTTGTTATTGACTCGGTACAAACCATGCAAGAACCTGATGTCTCATCGGCTGTTGGATCAGTGTCACAAATTCGAGAAGTGACAGCCGATCTGTTGCAAATCGCTAAGACTAATAATATTTCTATATTTATAGTAGGGCATGTGACTAAAGATGGCGCCATAGCGGGGCCAAAAATTCTGGAGCACATGGTTGATACAGTATTGTACTTTGAAGGAGATAGTAATTATAAGTACCGCATTCTGCGTGCGGTTAAAAATCGGTTTGGCGCAACGAATGAATTAGGTATTTTTGAAATGCGTAATGGCGGTTTGATAGAGGTAGCTAATCCCTCTGAGATTTTCTTAGAAGAACGTTTATCTGGTGCCACTGGATCGGCAATTGTGGTCGCGTTAGAAGGATCACGACCTATTTTGGTTGAATTACAAGCCTTAGTAACGCCGACTGTATTTGGTAACGCACAGCGTACAGCAGCAGGCCTCGATAGGAATCGCGTGTCATTGATTATGGCTGTATTAGAAAAACGCGCTAACCTATTATTACAAAATCAAGATGCGTATTTAAAGGCAGCAGGTGGCGTGAAACTTGATGAACCAGCAATTGATTTAGCGATTGCTGTTGCTCTAGCTAGTTCGTATCATGATAAAGAATCAAGGCCAAGTGATGTCTTTGTTGGCGAAATTGGTCTAACTGGCGAAGTCCGTAGCGTAGCAGATATTGAAGGACGATTAAAAGAAGCTAAAAAATTGGGCTTTAAGCGTGCCATTGTTCCTAAAAATAATTTAAATGGCATCGAATTACCTCAAGGTATTAAAGTTATTGGAGTAACAACATTAAGTGAGGCGCTTAAAATTGCCTTAGGAGAATGATCATGTCAGAGTATTTATTAACAGGGTTGACTGACATCAATAGTGCTCTCTATAAACATGTTGAGAAAGGGAAAGCTTACAGCGTACGTTTTTTCGTCGGGGTAATGATATTTTGTGCATTATTGCTGTTTTTTCTTATCGGATCAGCAGTCACGTTCTTTTTGATGGGAATTGTCTTCGAACAACTAGAATGGATAGCAATGATTTTGGTATTGTTTTCGGCATTAGTTACGGGTATGGTTGGCTGGTTATCTTGGGAATGGGGGCACCTAGTTTGGCAGCTTTTAAAACAAGTCGATGAAAATGGGCATTACTACGCCCATGATAAAATACGTGCCAGTGACCAAACAAAAAGCCATTTAGGTAAACATTTTTAAATAGCTAAACATAAAAAAGGGCCTTCCTAGAAAGGGCCTTTTTTATTATGAAGGTTGTACCAGCGGTGTGCGCTTTTTTTGGAAAGCAACAATAGCTAGGTGAATAATAATAGCTACGATGCCAATGGTCAGAAGTTGCAGCCAAAGGGTGTGTGTGTTATTGCCGCCGTATAAAATGTTGTAATCTGCACGAATTGAATAGAAACAAGGAGAAATGTTACTCATGACCTTGAAAAAATCAGGCAGGATTGGGCGTGGAATGAGACCGGCCCCTGAAACGACTTGAGTCAGCATGAAAGGCATATTGATCATAATACCAAGTTGTCCAAGAATTAATGAGAAGATTAGGTTGACATTCAATGATGCAAATAACTCAATAGAATGGTTAACCCACAGTTGCCAATAGGTATTACTATCAAAATGAAGCATACTTTTGCTTAGTGCAACAATTAGCAGCGGTGCTATCATTGAAATTAAGATAATAGCGATTTCCGTATAAGTGTATGCTTTCCAGCGACCTATTAATGGTGAAAATGACTTGTATGCAACGACAATTAACATAGCGCCAATCATGGAACCAATATAAAAAGCTAGTGACATAAAGAACGGAGCCATGCTATGTTGCATACCAGAAGGTGCTTTATTCACTTTTACAATGCTGTAATTGTATGAATTAGCAACGTTTGCATAGGTTTGATTTATTTTTGCTGTAGCAGTGCTTTTTGTTTGTTCAGCTTTTTGTAAAATAGCGTCTTTTTGTGTTGGATTAGCTGTGATTAATGATTTTGTCTCTGATTCTAATTGTGACAATTCGGTGGCTGTTAGAATCCCCTTGCTTTGCTGCAGTAAAACACTTTTTTGAACATGATTACCGACTGATTTGGCGACAGTTTCCATGGCTGAAACTGATGTCATAGGATTGGCGTAGTTGATGTAAAACTTAAGTTCACCTTTAGATTGACCATCTATTTTCTTGAGGTTGGCATTGAAATCTTTTGGAATATCAATAATCAAATAAACTTTGCGATCGTTCAATTGACTTTTAGCCTGTTTCATATTCAAATCAGTTTTGACGTGTTTAAACGGCAAGCTTTTTTTAAGTTGTTTTTTTAATGTAGTGCTGTCCTTATCTTGGTTGACAATGGCAACTGGCAATTGGTTTATTTTGCTGGGCACGACTTTATACCCTGAAAAATAAATGCCAACCATCAATAAGCCGTAGAATAGCACGATAATGAGCGCTCCGATGACACCCTTGCTGACAATAAATTTTTTGAAACTCATGTGGAACTCCTTTTCTTTTGCTGACAATAGAGTAGCACTTATTCGTTTTGCATGCAAGTAGTTGCGTGCATACTAAAAATAGTCTGTCTTTCAAAAGAGAATATGATAATATAACTAAA
This sequence comes from Leuconostoc mesenteroides subsp. mesenteroides ATCC 8293, assembly GCF_000014445.1. Taxonomy (NCBI): domain Bacteria; kingdom Bacillati; phylum Bacillota; class Bacilli; order Lactobacillales; family Lactobacillaceae; genus Leuconostoc; species Leuconostoc mesenteroides. The sequence goes on from NC_008531.1 coordinate 144,119, forward strand.
GAAGAGGTACGAAACATGTCCAAACAACCATCAAAATACGATTTAATTTTAAATGCGTTCATTACATTGTTGATAGAAGTTGGTTATCAATCGGCAACCATCAACAAAATTGCTGAAAAAGCGAATGTCAATCCTAGTACAATTTTTAGAAAGTTTAAAGACAAAGAAGGGTTACTATCAGCTGTGATTGATAGGCATCTCAATGATTTGGCTGCTATTTTTGATGATGCACTGGTTGTGACGGGTGATATTGAGACTGACCTAATCAATATGTCAAGAACGTATCAAGAGTTTCAGGAGAAACATCAAGAAGTTGTTTTGATAGGCCTTCAAGAATCTTTTCGAATGCCAAAAGTGAGTCATGCGGTCGAAGAAATACCAATTCGATTCAGAAAAATCTTACTGCAGTATTTTACAGAGATGAGGGCACAAAATAAAATAAAAAAGTCGGTAGATGTGGAAGCAGCGGTTATGAATGTCATATGGTTGAATTTCGGTTATTTTTTGACTGCGATTCGCTATGACAATCCTGAGTTAATTACTGAACCAGAAGATTTCTACGAAAAGCAAATTCGCTTTTTTGCAAAAAGTTTACGTCCATAAAAACACGATATAGTGATTGGAAATTAGTATCATGAGTGTTGTATACTAGTACCTAGACAAAACGGTACTAAATACCATACATAGGAGATTATTGATTCATGACAGAAGACATACGTGTTCGCTATGCGCCGTCACCAACGGGACATTTGCATATAGGGAATGCACGAACAGCTATTTTTAATTGGTTATTTGCACGCCACTACAATGGCACATTCGTTATTCGTATTGAGGATACTGACTCAGCACGTAATATTGCTGATGGCGAAAAATCACAACTTGAAAATTTAGCTTGGCTAGGTTTAGACTGGGATGAGAGTCCAGACAAACCAGGCGTTTATGGACCTTATCGTCAATCAGAACGTAATGAACAGGGTATTTATCAAGAATTTATCGATGCACTATTAGCTAGTGGGCAAGCGTACAAGTCTTACAAAACGTCAGGACAGCTCGCCTCTGAACGTGAAGCGCAACAGGCAGCTAAGCAGGCGCCGCATTATGTTTATGAATATGAAGGTTTGACTAACGAAGAGCGTGAAGCCAAATATGCTGAATTTGAAGCACAAGGATTAAAGCCGGTAGTGCGTTTCCGTGTACCAGAAGAGCAGGTATATGCTTGGGATGACATCGTTAAAGGGCATATCGAGATTGGTGCTAAAGAAGTTGGTGGTGATTGGGTCATTCAAAAAGCTGATGGTATGCCAACTTATAATTTTGCGGTTGTCGTTGATGACCACTTGATGAAAATTTCCCACGTTCTTCGTGGAGATGACCACGTCTCAAATACACCAAAGCAAATCATGATTTATGAAGCTTTGGGGTGGGATGTGCCAAAGTTTGGACATATGGCTTTGATTATCAATGGAGAAACTGGTAAGAAATTGTCTAAACGTGATGAAAATCTCTTGCAGTTCGTTGAACAATACAAGGAATTAGGCTACCAACCACAAGCTATGGTTAATTTTATTGGTTTGCTGGGGTGGTCACCAAAGGGTGAAGATGAAATCTTTAGTTTGTCAGAATTCAAAGAAATGTTTGATGAAAAGCGTTTGAGCAAAGCAAATGCTAAGTTCGATCAAAAGAAATTAGAATGGGTCAACAACCAATGGATGCGTCGTGATACGGATGCTGTTATGCCACAACTTATTCAAGAGCTCGTCAATGCTCATTTGATATCTGCAGATGATGCTGCTGATAAGAAAAAGTGGTTGTCAGAAGTTATTAAAGTCGCTGGCGTTGATGGTATATCATATACGCGTCAAATTGTTGAGCTAGTTCGCAAACCTTTCTTTGAGTTGGGCGATATAACAGATGAAATGGTTGAATACCTGACTTCAGAAGATGGCCGTAAAGTGGCAGCTGCGTGGGAATCAACATATGAATCCTTGCCGACTGATGCAACTCCGGCCGACTATATGAGTACAATTCGTGCGATTCAAAACGACTTAGAAATAAAAGGCCGTAACTTATGGAATCCTATTCGTATTATGACTACTCACGAAGTCCAAGGGCCTAATTTACCAGAAATGTTGACATTGTTGGATAAGAACACTGTTCTGAAGACAATGCGCGATGTGAAAGAAAAATATTTAGCATAGGTATCTAAACGTCGAGGAATGCTCGGCGTTTTTTATTATGATTTTGAGTATCCATTCGTACTGAGGAATAATGCCAAAATATTTGCAGCTCATGTATAATACTAAGTAATAATAATTTTTCTATTATAAAGGGAGCAAACTATGATCTACGTCTACAATACGTTATCACGTGAAAAAGAAGTTTTTAAGCCAATTACTGCTGGCAAAATAAACATGTATGTTTGTGGTCCCACAGTATATAACTATATCCATATTGGGAATGCTCGCTCAGCCATTGCTTTTGACACAGTGCGCCGCTATTTTGAATATCGTGGTTATGAAGTCAATTATGTTTCGAATTTTACTGACGTGGACGACAAAATTATTAATCGTGCGCAAGAAGAAGGCATTTCTGAACTAGAGGTTGCTAATAAGTATGCTGATGCCTTTGATGAAGATACTCTGCCATTAAATATTAAACCTGCCACGGTGCGTTCACGTGCAACAGAAGTTATCCCAGAGATCATCGAATTCGTAAAAGATCTTATTGATAAAGGCTATGCATATGAGTCCGAAGGGGATGTTTACTTCCGTGCTAAGAAATTCAAGGGCTATGGTATTTTAGCTCATCAGGATTTGGCAGAAATGGAAGCCAATGCTGCTGGTCGTTTGAATGATGAGGAGACTATTCGTAAAGAGGATCCGATTGATTTTGCTGTTTGGAAAAATGAGCCACGGGAAGGGGTTATCTCATGGTCGTCTCCATGGGGGAATGGTCGTCCGGGCTGGCATATAGAGTGCTCGGTTATGGCGCAAAAGTACTTGTCGAATACAATTGATATCCATGGTGGCGGTATTGATTTAGCATTTCCACATCACACAAACGAAATTGCTCAGTCTGAGGCCAGAACAGGACAAAAGTTTGTTAATTATTGGATGCATAATGGATTTGTTAATGTTAATAATGAAAAGATGTCAAAATCTCTCGGTAATTTTACAACGCTACATGACATGCTAGCGACTTATGACGATCCAATGGTCATTCGATACTTATTGACCACAACGCAGTATCGGCGACCAATTAACTATGAAGCAAGCACTTTAGAACAAGCACGTTTAGAATTAGAACGCATCCGTACAGCTTATAGAAATTTGATGTTTCGAGCGGAAACGTCGGAACCTGGTGGGGATGAAGATGTTGAGACATTGATTGAAGTGCAAAAGAAAGCGTTTGACCAGGCGATGGATGATGACTTTAATACGCCCAACGCGCTTGCAGCTATTTTTGAACTTGTTAGTATAGGGAATACCTACACTGAGCGTAACACTGTAAAAGTTGATACTGTTCAGCATTTATTAGGAACAATTGCCGATTTACTATCTGTATTTGGTATTGAGGGATTGGATGGTAACGAAGAACTTACAACGAAGCAACGCGAATTATTGGATAAACGTGTATTAGCTCGTGAGTCGCATGATTTTGAAAGATCAGACTTGTTACGTAATCAGTTAAAAGAAGTTGGTATATTTGTAGAAGATACACCACAAGGCCAACGTTGGCATAAATAAAAAAGCTATCAGCTTGCTGATGGCTTTTTTATTTATTAAGTAAAGGTAAAGGCAAAAGAACGAAAAGGAGGGAAGGGGTAAAAAAGGGGCGGATAAAGCGAATGAGGAGGTAAAGTAAGGGGATAAAAAGGGATAAAAAGCGAACGAAGGAAAGAGATAAAAAACAAGTAAAAAAAGTAGTTGACGAGGGGGAATAAAGTTGGTATATTAGTATATGTTCCGACGGAGCGAAGCGACGCAAAGCGTTGCGAGGCAAGGGGGAGCGAGAGCGTAAGGGCAGTGAGGTCGACGAAAACTTCTTAAAAGAAGTAGTTGACAAAGCGAAACGAGCGTGGTAAGATAATATAGTTGTCTCAGCGACAACGAGTAGCACATTGAAAACTGAACAAAACTTTGAACAAACGAATCTGTAGCTGTTACGTAAAGTAACAAAAACAAATTTGCGAAGTCAATTCGTAACAAACAATAAACGGATTACGTTATAGAGATATAGCGAAATATAGTCAGTTTAATCGAAGAGCAATCTTCAAATTTTCAAATTGAGAGTTTGATCCTGGCTCAGGATGAACGCTGGCGGCGTGCCTAATACATGCAAGTCGAACGCACAGCGAAAGGTGCTTGCACCTTTCAAGTGAGTGGCGAACGGGTGAGTAACACGTGGACAACCTGCCTCAAGGCTGGGGATAACATTTGGAAACAGATGCTAATACCGAATAAAACTTAGTGTCGCATGACACAAAGTTAAAAGGCGCTTCGGCGTCACCTAGAGATGGATCCGCGGTGCATTAGTTAGTTGGTGGGGTAAAGGCCTACCAAGACAATGATGCATAGCCGAGTTGAGAGACTGATCGGCCACATTGGGACTGAGACACGGCCCAAACTCCTACGGGAGGCTGCAGTAGGGAATCTTCCACAATGGGCGAAAGCCTGATGGAGCAACGCCGCGTGTGTGATGAAGGCTTTCGGGTCGTAAAGCACTGTTGTATGGGAAGAACAGCTAGAATAGGAAATGATTTTAGTTTGACGGTACCATACCAGAAAGGGACGGCTAAATACGTGCCAGCAGCCGCGGTAATACGTATGTCCCGAGCGTTATCCGGATTTATTGGGCGTAAAGCGAGCGCAGACGGTTTATTAAGTCTGATGTGAAAGCCCGGAGCTCAACTCCGGAATGGCATTGGAAACTGGTTAACTTGAGTGCAGTAGAGGTAAGTGGAACTCCATGTGTAGCGGTGGAATGCGTAGATATATGGAAGAACACCAGTGGCGAAGGCGGCTTACTGGACTGCAACTGACGTTGAGGCTCGAAAGTGTGGGTAGCAAACAGGATTAGATACCCTGGTAGTCCACACCGTAAACGATGAACACTAGGTGTTAGGAGGTTTCCGCCTCTTAGTGCCGAAGCTAACGCATTAAGTGTTCCGCCTGGGGAGTACGACCGCAAGGTTGAAACTCAAAGGAATTGACGGGGACCCGCACAAGCGGTGGAGCATGTGGTTTAATTCGAAGCAACGCGAAGAACCTTACCAGGTCTTGACATCCTTTGAAGCTTTTAGAGATAGAAGTGTTCTCTTCGGAGACAAAGTGACAGGTGGTGCATGGTCGTCGTCAGCTCGTGTCGTGAGATGTTGGGTTAAGTCCCGCAACGAGCGCAACCCTTATTGTTAGTTGCCAGCATTCAGATGGGCACTCTAGCGAGACTGCCGGTGACAAACCGGAGGAAGGCGGGGACGACGTCAGATCATCATGCCCCTTATGACCTGGGCTACACACGTGCTACAATGGCGTATACAACGAGTTGCCAACCCGCGAGGGTGAGCTAATCTCTTAAAGTACGTCTCAGTTCGGATTGTAGTCTGCAACTCGACTACATGAAGTCGGAATCGCTAGTAATCGCGGATCAGCACGCCGCGGTGAATACGTTCCCGGGTCTTGTACACACCGCCCGTCACACCATGGGAGTTTGTAATGCCCAAAGCCGGTGGCCTAACCTTTTAGGAAGGAGCCGTCTAAGGCAGGACAGATGACTGGGGTGAAGTCGTAACAAGGTAGCCGTAGGAGAACCTGCGGCTGGATCACCTCCTTTCTAAGGATAATCGGAAAGCGACAGGGACTTAAGTGTCAATTTGTTTGTTT
>NC_008531.1:1680000-1802500 GCF_000014445.1 Leuconostoc mesenteroides subsp. mesenteroides ATCC 8293
ATCGATTTTTCTTTCTGCTCCTGCTGCTAATGAGATGTTTCAGTTCACAGCGTATTCCGTCAAATATCCTATGTATTCAGATACAGACAACTCTTACGAGTTGGGTTTCCCCATTCGGAAATCTTTGGGTCATAGCGTACTTACCGCTCACCAAAGCTTATCGTAGTTAGTCACGTCCTTCATCGGCTCCTAGTGCCAAGGCATTCACCACGCGCCCTTATTAACTTAACCTATACAACCGAAGTTGTGGTTTAAGTTTATGAGTTGGTCATTTTTCAGACCTGCGATTAAACCGTTCTTTTTAAAGAACTTTTTGTGTTGTTTCTCGGTTCATTTTAGTGCAATCTTACGATTGCTTTTAAAAGAATTTGTTACTATTCAGTTTTCAATGTACAACATGCTAGCCTTTCGACTAGCTATGGAGAATAGCGGGATCGAACCGCTGACCCCCTGCTTGCAAAGCAGGTGCTCTCCCAGCTGAGCTAATTCCCCATAGGATCACTTTGAGACCATGATACCTATTAAAGTATCACACTCAAAACTAAACAAAACTTTGAAACAAACAAATTGACACTTAAGTCCCTGTCGCTTTCCGATTATCCTTAGAAAGGAGGTGATCCAGCCGCAGGTTCTCCTACGGCTACCTTGTTACGACTTCACCCCAGTCATCTGTCCTGCCTTAGACGGCTCCTTCCTAAAAGGTTAGGCCACCGGCTTTGGGCATTACAAACTCCCATGGTGTGACGGGCGGTGTGTACAAGACCCGGGAACGTATTCACCGCGGCGTGCTGATCCGCGATTACTAGCGATTCCGACTTCATGTAGTCGAGTTGCAGACTACAATCCGAACTGAGACGTACTTTAAGAGATTAGCTCACCCTCGCGGGTTGGCAACTCGTTGTATACGCCATTGTAGCACGTGTGTAGCCCAGGTCATAAGGGGCATGATGATCTGACGTCGTCCCCGCCTTCCTCCGGTTTGTCACCGGCAGTCTCGCTAGAGTGCCCATCTGAATGCTGGCAACTAACAATAAGGGTTGCGCTCGTTGCGGGACTTAACCCAACATCTCACGACACGAGCTGACGACGACCATGCACCACCTGTCACTTTGTCTCCGAAGAGAACACTTCTATCTCTAAAAGCTTCAAAGGATGTCAAGACCTGGTAAGGTTCTTCGCGTTGCTTCGAATTAAACCACATGCTCCACCGCTTGTGCGGGTCCCCGTCAATTCCTTTGAGTTTCAACCTTGCGGTCGTACTCCCCAGGCGGAACACTTAATGCGTTAGCTTCGGCACTAAGAGGCGGAAACCTCCTAACACCTAGTGTTCATCGTTTACGGTGTGGACTACCAGGGTATCTAATCCTGTTTGCTACCCACACTTTCGAGCCTCAACGTCAGTTGCAGTCCAGTAAGCCGCCTTCGCCACTGGTGTTCTTCCATATATCTACGCATTCCACCGCTACACATGGAGTTCCACTTACCTCTACTGCACTCAAGTTAACCAGTTTCCAATGCCATTCCGGAGTTGAGCTCCGGGCTTTCACATCAGACTTAATAAACCGTCTGCGCTCGCTTTACGCCCAATAAATCCGGATAACGCTCGGGACATACGTATTACCGCGGCTGCTGGCACGTATTTAGCCGTCCCTTTCTGGTATGGTACCGTCAAACTAAAATCATTTCCTATTCTAGCTGTTCTTCCCATACAACAGTGCTTTACGACCCGAAAGCCTTCATCACACACGCGGCGTTGCTCCATCAGGCTTTCGCCCATTGTGGAAGATTCCCTACTGCAGCCTCCCGTAGGAGTTTGGGCCGTGTCTCAGTCCCAATGTGGCCGATCAGTCTCTCAACTCGGCTATGCATCATTGTCTTGGTAGGCCTTTACCCCACCAACTAACTAATGCACCGCGGATCCATCTCTAGGTGACGCCGAAGCGCCTTTTAACTTTGTGTCATGCGACACTAAGTTTTATTCGGTATTAGCATCTGTTTCCAAATGTTATCCCCAGCCTTGAGGCAGGTTGTCCACGTGTTACTCACCCGTTCGCCACTCACTTGAAAGGTGCAAGCACCTTTCGCTGTGCGTTCGACTTGCATGTATTAGGCACGCCGCCAGCGTTCATCCTGAGCCAGGATCAAACTCTCAATTTGAAAATTTGAAGATTGCTCTTCGATTAAACTGACTATATTTCGCTATATCTCTATAACGTAATCCGTTTATTGTTTGTTACGAATTGACTTCGCAAATTTGTTTTTGTTACTTTACGTAACAGCTACAGATTCGTTTGTTCAAAGTTTTGTTCAGTTTTCAATGTGCTACTCGTTGTCGCTGAGACAACTATATTATCTTACCACGCTCGTTTCGCTTTGTCAACTACTTCTTTTAAGAAGTTTTCGTCGACCTCACTGCCCTTGCGTTGCTGCTTCGTAAGAAACAACTCCTATAACTATACTCGCTTTATTAAAAAAGTCAACCTTTTTTTCAATTTTCTTCAAAACTGACAAATAATGTGGTTTTTAAGGTTTTTAAGAGCTCATGAATCTTATTGGCCGGCATGAATTTAAGTTTAAAATTTAATTCTTGTTCAATCTTCTCAGTATCTTTTACCTCAAAAGAATAAATTGATAACAACTCACCCTCAACTTCCACGCTAGTCAATTCACCAAGACGCCAATCATCAAAATTTACTGCCCCCAACTCTTTTAAACCGCGTAGTGCTGCTCCCAAGGATGTATCATTATTGTGTTTATGCATCTTTGTAGTGAAGAACTGGTAGCCATTTTCTTTTTTTTGTACCAAAAAATAAGGTAGATTATCTTTCACTGCAATTGCTGTAACTGCTATCAACGACATATTTACTCACTTTCCGAGACGCTCAAGTGCCTCTTCAATCCATTCATTCTGTTTATTAGCAATAGATGTAAAGCCGTATTCTAAATGATAGTTTGTCCAAAAACGTTTTTTAAAATTGTGGTTTTTGCCCATCATTTTTTTGTTAGTGTTTATCATTTCATCTTGACGCAATGATAAACTTATTTTGCCATTATACTGTTCAATATCCATAATTACGATATTGACTTCTTTGCCCACTTTTAATTCACCATTCAAATCACGGACAATACCAGATTTACATTCCGAAATATGAATTAATCCTTGTGTGTGATCGTCTAATGATACGAATGCCCCATATGGTTGAATCCCTGTTATGCGTCCTTTTAGTTTTTGACCTACAGAATACTTCATTATTTTGCCTCTATGTTTCATTATATCATGGTCTCTTAGTTGTTCGTTCTTTTGAACAATAAAAAAAGCAGGTTATGCACCTGCTATCTCAATCGTATTGATAACTACGTCTACACGTGGCTTATCCGCCATATCAACTTTTACTTTCGCTATTTCATCGACAATATTTAATCCTTCAATCACTTGACCAAACACAGTATGTTTGCCATCAAGCCATGGTGTACCACCTTTTTGTCGATAAAAATCAGCTACCTCTGCCGGTAAATCACGCAATGCCGAAACCATTTGTGATGGAAAATTAGATGCCTGTACAATAAAGAACTGCGATCCATTCGTATTAGGACCAGCGTTAGCCATCGAAAGAGCCCCATACGTATTAAACAAACGATCGCTAAACTCATCTTCAAAACTGCCGCCCCAAATACTTTCACCGCCCATACCGGTTCCTTCAGGATCGCCACCTTGAATCATAAAGTCACTGATCACACGATGAAAAATGCCATTGTTGTAATATCCATTTTTTGCATGTGTAATGAAATTTTCGACAGTTTTTGGCGCAATATCAGAAAACAATTTAATTCTAATATCACCCTTATTTGTTTTAAAAATTGCAACAGGGCCACTATAATTAGCAGCGTCTAATTGTGGATAATCTACCATGAATTTTCTCCTAAAATTATAAAAAACGCCTAGTGGCGTTTATACTTCGTCTTCAAATTTGGGGTCAATAATGACAGCGCCATTTTCAATTTCTTCTAACGCTTGCCCAACAGACTTATTCGATTCAAATGTTTCTTGAGTTGCTGGTAAACCAGCATCCAATTCACGAGCACGCTTTGCGCCTAAAGCAATTAGCTTATAGCGTGAGTCAACTTTTTCTAATAGCTTATCAACTGATGGATATAGTAACATGTCTCTCTCCTTATTGTATCTTATCAAATACACGCGTTACGCGTAGGCGTTCTGCTGTAATGATTGATTTGATTCGTTCAACTGCGTTTGAAACCACATCGTTTTCAACAGCATAATCGTAATTAATCATCATTTTAAGTTCGTCACGCGCCGCTGCAACTCGTTTTTCAATCACATCAGCAGAATCTGTACCACGACCGACCAAACGGTCGCGTAGATTTGCCAAATCCGGAAGTGTCAAAAATATGTAAATACCTTCTGGCATTTTTGATTTAACTTGCAAGGCACCTTGTACGTCTATTTCCAAAAAAACATCACGCCCGCTCGCCAACGTCTCGTCTATAAAGCTTTTAGGTGTTCCGTAATAGTTGCTGACATATTTTGCATACTCTAACATGTCACCATTATTAATTTTTTCTTCAAACTGTTCACGGGTTACAAAGAAATAATCTTCACCGTCTACTTCTCCAGCACGGGGCTGACGTGTTGTAGCGGAAATCGAATATTGAAAATCAATGCTTTCTTCTTCAAAAATTGCTTTACGTACAGTGCCTTTTCCGACACCTGAGGGTCCTGAAAGTACGATTAATAAACCACGCTGAGTCATAATATTCCTCTTTATAAACTAATAAGAATATTATAGCAATGTACAGCCACAATATCAATGTTAACATAAATACAGCCACTGTAGTGAATATTTGTTCGTATAGACAAATATAGACTTTATAAACAGAATATGCCTATTTATCAACATAATGATCATAATAATATTCAAGAAACGTTTAAGAAACTTTCCATGATTTGCTTATTTGAACATTTGTTCGTATAATAAATTTATACAATAACGAGTGGAGAAGACTGGTATGCAAAATTATATTGTCCAACATCAATTTCAAGCACCATTACATCATTTACTTCAAAAACTTATTAAATACGTTGCTTCAAAAAAAGCAGTGCCTTTAAAGCGCCAATTAAATGCACAGGAAATCATTGTACGATTAGAACTAGCGCTAAATACAACTGATCCTGTAACCGTTCAGCTCAATGATTCTTTGTTCAATGAGCGCATTACGCAGTTGTCTGGATACATTTACCAAAATAATCATGGCCAGCTTTTTGTGCAATCCTATAAGACTCATAAGTTCTCTAATATAACACCAGGAATGATTCGACACATTTCATTTAATTGACTGTCAACCAACCATATGTGTACGTAAAAAAGCACAATCATAGTTGTGCTTTAACTAAGTTTCTCTATATCTTTCATATCTAACTTTTCAAGTAAAGAATTAATCGCAATTACATCAATATAACGATCAATATCAAGAGTCCCTGCTACAAGGTCACCTAATCCTGTGAGGGCTTTTTTACTACTCAAAAAAGTTAAATAAGATTTGACCTCACCACCAATGCCATCTAAATCACGCCACTGTGGTGTCCAATAATCTAACAGATGTTTTTCAGCAAATGCATTTAACAAATTTGCTCGCCATAATTTGTGAGTTGCATTAAACTCGCGTGCCATTCCCTCGTGAAAGGCATGAAGCATATTAATGACATTATCACTGACAACATCTTTAACAGAAGCTTCTTGGAACTTTTGTAGACTTTTATCAGCAAATTCAATTTCTGTTTGCATTTCGTCTGGTGACAACGATGGTTGCAATTTTTGCACATCATCAGTATTCTTCAAAGGCTTCATTTTAGGTGATAGTCCGCGGAATGTTTCATTAATAATTTCAAGATTAAAGTCATCATCATCTTCACTTTCTGACAAAAACTTAAATTGCAGTTCATCAATGGCGTTTGACGTTTTCATCATTTCCGCAACATCTTTACCTTGCCACTTGAAAAAATTAATCGCGATTACCGTGCGCATAATCATACGCCAAAAATTAATATCAAATTTTGGTGCGTGAGCGATAAATCTCTTGTTAACACTACTTTCTTTTACCAAGAATTGTTGCATATCATACAAGACGGGTACCAACAGTACAAAGTAACGCCAATCACGATCATCGCTATTCACTAATGCTGCTTGCATAACCTCGTTCAAATTAACTGTGGCCCGTTCGTTGCTAGTAAATTTTGTAAAATTTTGTTGCACAATCGTAGCAATCACGTCATCCAAGAAAAAAGAAGCTACTTCAAATGTTTCTGTAGAATATTTAGTATTGTATGTCAAATAATATCGTGCACGCAAAAAGCCCGCAAAATCATTGTAGTTAAATTCTGGCAATACACTTTTTGAAGTGAATTTCTGCTTTGATTTTATATGACGCATTTTTTTTATTTGCGCTGATTTCCCTTGTTTCATATCATAAAAGTATCAAATTAAATCACTTATAATTCGTGATCTGCATTCAACACATCCTCCTTTTTAAATACTCAAATCTAGATTGTACTTCCCACTACCAAACTCGCGTAACTTGAACTGAAATACTTGCTCGTTACGCTCTAAATTAGGTGTGACAACGGTTGCCTGTTGCTTGCCCTCTAATTCGGCAATTTCAATTGCACTATTAATAGCTGACATCACTGGGGCAAATTCCTTTGGATCCGCAGACACATAAAACATTTCTGCATTCCCGTATGTTGCTGACCTGCGCATCAAACTAACTGAGACCCTATATCTGTTTGCATCAAAAATAATATGATTAAAGTTAAATCCGTGCGCATAATGAAATAATGATGATAAAAATTCTTGAGAGTTAAATTTTTCTTTTGCCATGTGTTTTCCTTAAAATAGTTTCAATACAAGTATACTATAAAAAATCAATCAAATTGAACAATCAATGTTCGTCGTATTAATCCCAATTTATTACCCGTTCTTACGAAAGAAGAAGGCTTTCGACGAGAAAGCCTTCTTCTTAATCAATAGTTAAATTACTTCAATTCCACAATCGTTGCACCGTCACCACCTGCATTTGCACTAGCAAAATGATACGACTTCACGCGACGATCAGATCTCAAAAACTCGGTAACACCTTGACGCAACGCACCTGTGCCTTTTCCATGTATAATTTCAACAGGACTAATGTTTGCTAATACTGCCGTATCTAAATATCGATCTAGCTCGGTTAAAGCAGCTTCATAACGTACACCACGCAAGTCCAATGAAGATTTTACAGAAGCCCGCGTTGATCCACTGCTTGTTGTTTTTCGAATAATTTTTTGTTGTTTCTTCTTAGCTTTACCTTTTTGAGCCTTCACAGTTGCTTCAGTTTTAACAATATCGTCTTCATCAACAAGCATTTTTAAAATGCCCATCTCCACTTCCCATTGACCATTCTTGTGCTTTTTGACTAAAGTACCCTGCTGGCTGTAAGAACGGACGGTAATTTCATCCCCAGGGGCTAATTCTTTTACCTTTTTTGCTTTTTGCAAAATTTTATTTTTTTCCAAAGAGTCATTCTGCCGTAACTGATCTAGCTTTCCTTTTCTGGCTTGCAGTTCTTGCTCAGTTAACTCACCACGCTGTCCTGCTCTTAAACGCTCTTTACGAATTTCACTAATCAATTGCTCTGCCTGTTTTTTGGTTGCTGCGACAATATGATTAGCTTCATTTTTAGCGTCTAAAATAACATGCGCGCGCTCTTTTTCCAACTTACTTTGTTCTTCGCTTAAGGCTTCTGACTTTTCTTCCGTCGCCTTTAGTTGTGATCTAAGTTCTTCATTATTTTTTTTGACTTCATCTCGCTGTGCAACCAAATCAGCAATCATATTATTCAAGTCTTGATCCGATTCGTCAGTCAAAGCCATCGCTGCACCAATGACATCTTCACCAAATCCTAAACGCTTCGCAATTGCTAAAGCATTAGATTGTCCTGGCACACCCATCAAGAATTGATAAGTTGGTTGTAATGTTTCCACATCAAACACCATGGAAGCGTTTTTAGTTTCTGGTCGATTATAACCGTATAACTTCAACTCAGGATAGTGTGTCGTAGCTATCGTATACGCCCCTAGGCTAGCAACTTTGTCTAATATAGCAATTGCTAGTGCCGCCCCTTCTGCCGGGTCAGTTCCAGCGCCCAGTTCATCGAAAATAACTAATGTTTTATCATCAATGTGGTCAAGCATTGACACAATGTTGGCCATGTGAGAGCTGAAGGTAGACAAGTTTTGCTCAATTGATTGTTCATCACCAATATCTGCAAAAACCTCATCAAAAATACCTATCGTAGAGGGTTGCCTTGTCGTTATAAATAATCCAGATTGAGCCATTAATTGTAATAGCCCAAGCGTTTTAATCGTGATCGTTTTACCACCAGTGTTAGGACCAGTAATAATGATAGTTTTGTAGCTATCCCCAAGGCTTATATCGTTAGCTACTGCAATTTTTTTATCCAGCAGTGGATGCCAAGCTTGTCGCAAGCTAATGTGGTTCTCTACGCTGACAGTTGGTTGCATAGCATCTAAGCGGGCTGCTAACCGCGCTTTGGCATTAACAAAGTCAAAGTGCCCTAAAATTTGAACATTTTGTTGAATCTCATTTGTATGTGGCTCTAATTCTGCTGATAGTTCTTGCAACACTCGCTGCTCTTCTGCACTTTCTTTCACGCGAAGCTCGCTTAGTTTGTTACTCAATTCAACAACAGCTTGTGGTTCAATATAAAGTGTCAATCCTGTTTGACTTTGATCATGAACAACACCACCAAATTGACTTCTATACTCTGCTTTTACTGGTAAAACATACCGATCACTTCGAATAGTAACAATCGGATCACTCAAATATTGTGCAGTTTTGCCTTTAGTAAATTCCTGCATCTTATTTTTAATGGCATTTTCGTGACCGACTATTTTGCCTCGAACTGATTTTAACTCATATGATGCTTCATCATTAATACGACCAGTTGAGTCAATAGCAGTTTGAATTGATTTGGTAACCTCAGGCAACGTTTCTAATTGCTCAGCTTGTTCAATAAGCACTTCTAAAGATTCACCAATTGACTCATCTTTCATCTGTATGAAAAAATTAGAAATAGCACTTGTATTACGTAAAACATTTCCTATTTCAGCTAATTCAGTAGCACTTAAACTTGCTTGAATATTTAGTCTTTTCAAATGCGGTGTGATATCGGCTAATTTAGCTAGCGGGATGCCGCCTTTCAAACGATCAATCATCATCGCATCTGCTGTTTCTTGCAGCCAATAATTAATTATATGTACATCAGTAATTGGCTGCAGCGCGTCTGCTTCTTGTCGTCCAATGGGCGTTGATAAAAAATCACTCAGTTGTGACTTGATTTTGTCATATTCTAATGTTTGTAGTACTTTTTGATTCATTTTATCTTCCCAAATATCTAGAACAAAAATGTTACTAGATTCTGTTCTATGTCAGATTCTATAGCCACCAATTATATATTTGATTAGCAAAAAATGGCATATTGTCTAATATATCGTTTAATAGCGGCGTTTTTAAGAATTGGTCTTGGATCCAGACGTTAGGCATTACAGACAGTAGTTCTAGGGCAAAAAATGCTATAACAGCGCCCATGATACCATACAGCAGACCACCGAGGATCGCGTCAAACCATCCCAATAATGGAATGTGTCGGACAACGCTAAAAGATTTTAATATCCAGTGACTAACAATGCCACCCAGGATGAATATTATTGTAAATACTAATCCTGATGCTAAAAATTGTGAACCGTCACCAACAACACTCTGTGGTATTGTCGTTCGCACAAATTGCCCCGAGACAAAATCAGTTAATAGCTGTCCAAACGGCTTAGAAAATTTAATGGCAATATACCAAACAATTACCCACAATATAAAACGAAGCACCGCATTGACTAATCCCATGCGATAACCCATTCTAATAGTAATTAAAATAAAAATTATTGCCAATCCTAATAAAATCATTTGTCAGTTTCCTTAAATATTTTGTTTGATGCGCGCGTACGGCTTTCTTGCTTAGCTGTAGCGATAATACTTGAAACGGCACTTTTTTTAGGCTTCAGCCTTTCTTTTTGCGATTGTAGCAAATTAATTTCTGCTTGCATTTCAGCTATTTTTTCACGTAATTCATCAATTTCTGCTTGTTTATACAACTGATCAGATATTGAATTGAATGTCAAAAGAATCGCCTGATCCAATTGTGACAACTTTGGAGCAACAACTTTAATTTGCTTAATCTGTTTATTAAGTAATTCCTCTGTTGATTTAAAATGGGGCAGACTCGCTTCCCCAGAAATAACATATGTTTTACCGGCAATAGTTGCCTTGTATTGTCTTCTTTGTTGTTTTGTCATACTTTAATTATACAATAAATCCCATAATTGCGCGGAAAAACTACCAACACCGTTAGTTTAGTTAATGAGCACTGGAGAAACTGGAGACTATCCTTTCATTTCATGAATTATTTAATATCGGCGCTCACAACATAGAAATTATCTCTAATTTTTACACTACGATTAAGTTTTACCGTAATTATATCTCCAACTTTAAATATCCTATCAATATGATTATTATCAACTAAAATGCTAACCTTTTTATTATTATTTTCTGGCAAATTCAAAAGTATTGAATCCCCTTTAATCACTTTATCATTAATTTTAAATTGGAGGATTTTATCAGACACATCAGTTTTATGAAGAACCTGATAAAATTTCCTTTCATCATCTTTATTCACCACTGTGTAATCTGCCCCCGTCGTGAACTCCCACAACAGAATAGCTACCCCACCAAAAACTACTACTATTATTATGGCTATTAATAGTGACTTAGTTTTTAACATACTTTATTTTCTCCCCATGTGACTATAATTCAACAGCAATAACCCATACTGCGATTATATAATATTAACATATCTCAAACTGATTTTGAGAATGTTATCACTAACAAGTAGAAAACCAATAATAATAAGATGAATTTTTTTCTAAACACACAGTGCCAAAAACTGCTATACTGCTAATATGCAAAAAGTTATTCAAGTCAATAATCAAAAATTAAAACAAATGGCTCATTATTATAGTCAATTTTCCAGTAAGAAAGTGCCTACTGGAGCCTTGTTCTCAATTAGTAGTGGATCTGCCACTGTAACTGGCTACTACTCTGGTAAAGTCATGTTTCAAGGCAAAACTGCTAGTGCTGAGGCTGCTAAGTGGCAATCAAATTCAATTCACAGTCTTGACACGCCTAAAAAAATGAGCACAACTCTTCCAGCTGATTTCGCTAACTGGTCGGTTCTAGGTTCTGATGAGGTAGGTGCTGGTGCCTATTTTGGTCCACTAACAACAGCCGCCGTTTATGTATCCCAAGAAAACTTAGAGTGGGTGCGAGCACTAGGTATTGCTGACTCCAAAACCTTAACAGATGACAGAATGAAAAAAATTGCTCCTCAAATTATTGCTAAGCTACCTCATCATGTTGTTAATTTAATGCCTGAAAAATATAATCAACTGCAGCCATTGCATAATGTGAACCAGATGAAAGCAATTTCTCATAATTTTGCCTTAGGTAAAGTATTGGATAAAATTTCCCCAATCACACCCCAAGCCATTTTAATTGATCAATTTGCACAACAAAGCACATACTTTAATTATCTCAAGAATGCCAAGCAACAACGGATAATCCATGAAAATGTATACTTCACTACTAAAGGAGAGCAATATCATTTGAGTGTCGCCGCTGCTTCTATCTTAGCTCGTGTAGTAGAGTTAGACGCCATGTCTAAATTAAGTGTCGAAGCTGGTATCAAGCTGCCTATTGGTGCAGGACGTGAAGTTGATACTGTTGCTGCGGAATTATTACGACGAGGTATTGATTTGAAACACTACGCTAAACTACATTTTGCCAACACTAAAAAAGCAGAACGCCTATTATAGACATTCTGCTTTTTTATTTATGCTTCTGGTTTTGCTGTTGTTTCTGAAGTATCGTCATCTTTAATCGATGATGCTTCAGCATCTTTTACATTTTCATCGTCGGCCAAATCAGCCAAAGCTTCTTCCAAATCAACATCATCTTGTGTTAATTCGATATCCTCACTGGCGAATTTATCTCGTAAATCAGTAAGTGCATCTTGTGTTTTTTCAATATAAGGAGTAACAAAATCTTTAGCTTTATCAACATATGGCGCTGCTTGATCTGTTAAATCCTTAATTTTTTCAGTTGCAGCGTCAATTTGGTCAGCATATTTTTCTTGACTATCCGTCTTCAAGGCAGCGGTTTTTTCTTTGGCTTTTTCTGTCACATCAGCCGCTACATCCGCTGCATTGTAAGCAGCATCATAAGCCTTATCACGTAGCAATGCACCCGTATTATGTGCTTTGGCTGACAATTCATCCTGCTTATCTTTGGGCAATGCTTTATAAGCAACATATGCTGCCGTAGTTGCTAAAACACCTGCAATAAATACTTTTGTCTTTGACATAATTAGACCTCCGTCTTCTTTTTATTTCTAAACTTACCCATAGCCGCTTTTGTTGCGTTTTTAGTCATAGCAGCCGCCACACCAGTTGCACCGGCCTTAACACCTGAAAACTTGTGAGTCACATTTTGCGCTGAATTATTTAGTTTTGACACAGTTACTGATAAATCAGCCATTGCCTGTACCGTTGGATCAAGGGTTTTAACTTTGCCATTGATATCATTTAGCAATACATTAGCATTTCCCAAAATCTCATTACTTGAACGTGCGATCGTATCGACATCCATTGTTATAACACCCAATGAACGTGTTAGACGTAACAAGAATATGCCAATAAAAATCACCAAAAGTAGAAAGGCTACGGCAAATATAATTAATGCTAATTGTCCTGGTTCCATAAAATCCTCCGCTAAATATCATAGTTATGATTATACTTTGTTTAACTTTTTATGAAAAATTTAAAACATTCTCACTTGTATTAATTATAACAAAAAAAGACGCTCTACGAACGACTTTTTTATTAGTGTATTATTTATAATGGCTTAATGTGCATAGTCAATTGCACGTGTTTCTCGAATAACCGTAACTTTAATATGTCCGGGATATTCCAGTTTTTCTTCGACATCCGACTTAATGTCGTGTGCCAATACTTTAGCTTGCAAGTCTGTAACCTTTGTAGGTTCAACAATCACGCGCACTTCTCGACCTGCTTGAATAGCATATGCTGTGTGAACCTCCTGATTATTATTTGCAATCGCTTCAAGATCCTTTAAACGTTGCACATAATTTTCTAGTGACTCGCTACGAGCCCCCGGACGAGCAGCGCTAATAGCATCAGCCGCAGCTACTAATTCAGCAATCGGCGAGATTGCTGCAACATCACCATGATGAGAAGCAATTGCATTGATTACAATTGGCTTCTCATTAAACTTCTCAGCTAATCTGACGCCTAATTCCACATGGGAACCTTCGACCTCAGCATCAACTGCTTTTCCAATATCGTGTATTAATCCAGCGCGTTTCGCAAGCGCGACATCCATTTTAAGCTCTGCTGCCATCATTCCCGCAAGTTTTGCGACCTCGATTGAATGCTGGAGCACATTTTGACCGTATGAAGTTCGATAGTTCATACGCCCTATCATCTTAATTAAGTCTGGGTGCATGCCTCGTAATCCTAGTTCAAAGACAGCTTGTTCACCCTTTTCACGAATCGTTTCATCCATTTGACGTCGTGATTTTTCAACCATTTCTTCAATACGAGACGGATTAATTCGACCATCCGCAACTAAGGCATCTAATGCCATTTTTGCGATTTCACGTCGAACAGGATCAAATCCACTCAAAACGACTGATTCTGGTGTATCATCAATAATTAAATCAATGCCAGTTAGGGATTCTAAAGTACGAATATTACGGCCTTCACGACCAATAATTCTTCCCTTCATATCTTCACTTGGCAAATTGACAACAGAGACAGTCACGTCAGCAACAGAATCAGCTGAGGAACGTTGAATAGCTTGCACAATAATATTACGAGCACGCTTCTCAGCTTCGCTAGTTGCTTCTTCTTCCGCTTCTTTAATCAAGGCTGCTCGTTGACGAGTCAAACTTGCTTTAGTTTCACTTAAAATTTGTTTCTTAGCTTCATCAGGAGACAGTTGAGCAATTTCTTCCAACTTGTCTTGTTGTGTAGTCAACAACTTCTGTGCTAATACTTCTTTTTTATCTGCGTCATCAAGGCGTGTCTGTACTTGATTTTCTTTTTGAATCAATGATGCATCACGTTGATTCAAGGCCGCATCTTTTTTATCGAGGTTATTGATGCGATCTTCTAGCCTTTGTTCTTGTTGCTGCAGATGCTTTTGACGATCATTATACGAATCATTAACTTGATTTCGATAAGTTTGTGCCAAATCTTTAGCATCAACTTCTGCTGCACGTTTCAAACTCTTAGCTTCATTATTTGCTTGTTCAAGAATGTTAGTTGCCATTTGCTCGGCAGAAATAACTTTATGCGCGTCTTGTGACTTGCGCACATAGTATCCAATACCAAGACCAATCACAATTGCGAAAAACACTGAAATGATTGTAACTACCATGTTAGTATATCCTTTCAGCTTGTGAATATTAGATTTCACATATATTAAGTATATATGTTAATTCATGACGGGTCAATAGAGTATTCCAGAGACCGATGAGTTGTTTTACAAAAATAAAAAAGAGCGTTTTAGCTCCTAATTTTTAAATCGACGGCTTAATTCTCGCTCTTGATCACGTTTTTTAATATCTTCTCGTTTATCATATTTTTTCTTTCCACGACCTATACCGACTAAAACTTTAGCAAAGCCATGTTTCAAATAAACCTTCAAAGGGACAATTGTTACACCTTGTTCCTGTGTTGCCTTCTCAAGAACTCGAATTTCTCGTTTGTGCAACAGTAATTGTCTGGTCCGTAATGGGTCAACATTAAATTGATTTCCTTGCACATAAGAGGAAATATGCACGTTGGTTAGTAAAGCATTACCATTGTGTATCGTTACAAATCCATCCCCTATGGTAATTTGACCCGCCCGAACTGACTTGATTTCCGTTCCCGTTAATGAGATACCGGCTTCAAAAGTTTCCGCAATGGCATAGTTAAATCGCGCTTTACGATTTTGAGCAAGATAATTTTCAGTATTTTGTTTCTTTTTTGCCATGACAAACCACCTTAAAAGTTACGTTTGCTATCCTGTTTATGCCCCTGTTTACTATCTAAGGGTGCTCTCTTTGGACGTGGTCCTTCTGATTTACCACGGCGCTCGTTTTTACGCCTCTCATCACGATTGCGACCTTTACCGAACTTACCATGTGCCTTTGAAGCTACACGAATATCTGTCGTTGGCGCATCTTCTGGATTAACCAATACAAAATCAACTACGCGCTCATCTTTATTAACACGCAAAACCTTGACTCGTACTTTTTGCCCAATTTGGAAAATACGATGCTTCGAACGGCCAATTAATGCAGCATGAGACTCATCATACTCATAATGATCATCAGTTAAGTTCGAAATATGAACCAGTCCTTCAACTGTATTCTCAAGACTAATGAACAAGCCAAACTTCAACGCTGAATTGACTACTCCATCAAACTCAAGGTTAACTTTATCCATCATGTATTCAGCCTTCTTCAAAGCATCAACGTCACGTTCAGTATCAATGGCTCGACGCTCACGTGAGCTTGTATCTTCACCAATTTTACCAAGATGACTAGCATACTTTTCTTGTGCTTGAACACCATGACCATGTCTCTCATACCATTTAATCAACCGATGAACTGTCAAATCGGGGTAACGTCGAATTGGTGAAGTAAAGTGAGTATAATACTCCGCACCCAAACCAAAGTGTCCAACTGGATCCGGTGAATATTTCGCTTGCTTCATCGCGCGCAACATCATCGTAGAAATCATTTGTTCAGCAGGATCACCGGCAACATCTTCCATTAACTTTTGTAACATGATCGGTGTTACTTTACTTGGATCACCAACAACTGGGTGCCCTAAAGCCTTTGAAAATTCAAAAAACGACTTAGCACGATCAGCATCAGGCGTCTCGTGAATACGGTACAAGAATGGTACTTTAAGTTTATCAAAATGCTCGGCAACGGTTTCATTGGCCGCTAGCATGAAGGATTCAATCATTCGTTCAGCGGTACCGCGTTCTCGCAACTTAATATCAGTGGCTTTACCATCTTCATCAACAATAATTTGTGCCTCAGGTGCATCAAATTCTATTGCGCCACGCTTTTTACGCATATTATACAGAATTTCATGTAGCTCACCCATCACTTTAAACATGGGTACTAATTTTGCGTACTCATCTTGGACGAAAACATCACCCTCTAAAATTTTATTGACTGCATCGTAAGTCATACGAGCATGAGATTTCATAACTGAGGTATGAAGTCTATGATTCACTACATTTCCTTGTGGATCAATTTCCATCTCTGCAGACATTGCCAAACGCACAACGTTTGGATTTAATGAAGCAATACCGTTAGATATATTTCTAGGCAGCATTGGAATAACACGATCAGTCAGATAGACAGATGTACCGCGATTATAAGCCTCAGCATCAATACTAGAACCTTCCGTCACATAGTGTGAAACATCTGCAATGTGCACACCCAGATGGTAGTTGCCATTGTCTAACTTCCAAGCAACTACAGCATCGTCAATATCTTTCGTGTCAGCACCATCAATTGTAACTAATGTTTGCTCTGTGATGTCCTCTCGGCCAGCCCATTCAGATTCGGAAACTTCACTTGGAATTTCGAGTGCATCATCTAACACCTCTTGCGGGAATTCATTTGGAACTTTCTTACTGTAGACGATTTGTAAGATGTCCATTCCTGGTTCATCTTTATATCCAAGTGTTTCGGTTACCGTAGCAATTATTTCTCGTGGATGGATTTTATCAGGAAAACGAGTAACTTCCGCTACGACTACCTGACCATCATTAGGTGTTAATCCGTCACCGCTAACTAACACTTTAAAATTCATTGTTTTCTTGTCGCTGAGGTGTAATTCACCAATCATGTTGCGAGCTTCTGAACCTAATGAAAAAGTACCTACTATACGCTCGTAAGCATGTTCAAGAATCTCTTCTACTTTACCTTCTGGTCCACGATCTGGTGTTGGTGATGGTTTTAATGTTGAAACACGTACCGTATCGCCCTGCATTGCTTGTAGTGTATTTTCTGGGTTAATAAAAAAGTCAGGTAATTCGTCATCGTATTTAACAAACCCAAAGCCCTTATCATTAGCACGATACTCGCCAATTGTATAGCCAGCATTTTTGTTATATTGATAACCATTTTTGATGTCGATAGCATCCCCGTCACGTACACTAGCGTTTAAAGCATTGACAACCTGCTTGTATTCTTGGCTATCTGTCATTCTTAAGCCGTCAGCTAAGTTTTGTGCGGTAAATATTTGCTCACGGTTAGCTTTCAAGAAGCCAGTAAGCTGTGATTTTAATTGTTCTAGTTCCATATGTTTTCCTTGTTAGTTTAATTTACTACCATGTAGTATGTATGTTATTTACTATAAATTGAGATAAAAAAAACCAGTTTACGAAAAAAGCGTAAACTGATTTTTTTAATGTGCTGAAATGTACATTAAGGCAAATCCAATGACAAACCATAATGCCCCAAGCACTGCTGTTGTACGACGCATAACAGCTTCAAATCCACGCGACTTACGTTCTGCGAACAAATCTCCTGCGCCACCTGATAATGCTGATAATGCATCTTGTTGTTTACTTGGTTGCATCATAACTGTCATAATAAGCAAAAAGCCTACAACAATTAGAGCAATAGTAAGTAGTTTTTCCACAGTTATATCCTCTATTAAATCGTTAACATTTATTATAGCAAATTTTACGCTAAATCGCCAATTTTGGCAAAATGTTATTAGTTTCCCAATGCCAAACTAAACATTAGAATACCACCAGCAATAGCTACATTCAAACTTTCAGCCTGTCCTTGAATAGGAATGTATAAGTTGGCTGTTGTTTTTTCTGCTAATTCAGCTGACATGCCTTGTCCCTCATTACCAACAATTAAACCAAATTGTGTGCTTGGTTCAACATCGCGATATGATTTTGCTTTTTCATTTAATTGTGAACCATAAACTGGAAGATTATTAGTTGCCAAGGCAGCAACCCACTCGCTTAAGTCTCCATTCAAGACTTCTAAATGGAATTGAGATCCTTGCATAGCACGTACAACTTTGGGAGCAAATGCATCAGCTGTGCCAGCACCTAAAACAACACCTTTAAAACCTGCTGCGTCTGCTGTTCGCACTAATGTGCCAACATTTCCAGGGTCTTGAATCTTATCTAACAACAACCATGCACCATCGTGAACATAGCTGGGATCAAATGTCTTTTCAGGTAAACTAATCTCTGCAAAAATACCTTGTGGAGTATTCGTACCAGCAATATGTTTGGCAACTTCTTCACTGATTTCAAAAGCCGGAACACCATGAGGCACATTTGGGAGATAGTCAGCCATTTGTTTTTCTGTAGCCATTATTGCATGGAATTTTGCACCAGCCTTAACCGCCTCTTCAACTAAATGCAAGCCATCGAGCAAATAAGTATGATTCTCTTGACGACCTTTCTTTGTTGCAAGTTTTGCCCATGCTTTCACACGTGCATTTTGATTTGAAATAATTCTTTCCATGTGTATTTCTTTCTGTTCTTTCTAAGAACTGACAAAAGTACGTCAAAAAATTGACGTACTTACTTCGACCGCTGTTGCTTCCCAGCATTGCGATTCTTTTTGTTTTGATTTTTTACAACGTTTGGCGCATCAGTAACTTTTGTGTTTCCTGCATTGGCATTTGGTACTTTAATATCCTCTGCCATTAAATCATCAGCAGTCTTTTGAATTTTAAATTCAGCTGTAACGCGTTTTTCTAAACCAGGACGTTGATAGTGTTGAATTAATGTCTGGATTAAAGCAAATATACCGCCGATAACGAAGTATAGGCCAATAGCACCACTTGCAATCATAGCAAAAACAAAAATCATTATAGGACTAACAAACATCATTGCAGCTGATGTCTTACGTTGTTCCTCAGGCATATGTTGCATCATTAACCAAGCCTGAATTAGATAAATAATACCGGCAACGATGGCAAAAACTAATTGTGGTTTCCCAAGGTCAAATCCTAAGAAGGATGCACCCTGCAAAGCTGGTGCATGCAAAATAGCAGAATATAATCCTGAGAAAATAGGCAATTGCATTGCCATTGTCAAAAATGAAATGCCACCAATAACACTGACATCATTTTCTCGATATAATGACATCATCGCCATACTAGCTTTTTGTTGTTCTTCTGTCGTAGCTGCCTTACGAGATAAAGTTTGTAATTTATCAATTTCCGGCTTCAACTTCTGCATTTTAATTTGATTGACAGTTGTATTAACTTGTTGATTCAAGAAAAATGGTAACAAAATCAAGCGGAAAATTGCAGTTATAACGATAATTGCCCACCCAATACCGTTTACACCACCGATAAAATGAGCGATATTAGTCATTAATTCAGCCAATGGCTGACCAATCCAACGATACATTCTACTGTGTTGATTATAACCACCAGTAAGCAAAATAATATCAAAAATAACAAACGCAAACGTCAGAACGCGTTTTAATTGTTTCATAATCAGGGTTTCTCCTTGAAAATCATGTTAAAAAAGTTGCGCACAATTACAAGATACTATTATAGCAAGAATTACCCACGAATAGCAAAGTCATTTGTTTCAAACAATGGAATATTTGTTGTGATAACTTTGTCAACGCGACTATAAAAGCCTGGCCCCTTCTCGAGCACCGACAAAAAATCTATTAAATCACTTTGTGAACCCTGAGCATGTATTTTAACAGAACCGTCTGTTTGGTTACTTACCCAACCAACAATATTGTGTTGCTGTGCAGTTCGTTGTGCAAACCACCGAAAACCAACACCTTGTACTAAACCAAAAACATCAACTTCAATTGCTTTCATTTTTTTCCTCAACGTACAAAGGTAAATATACTGTGAAAATTGACCCTGAGCCTTCTGCACTTTCTAATGCAATTGTACCACCATAAGCCTCTACCAAACGTTGAGCAATACTTAGTCCCAGCCCAGTTCCCCCTTTGGCTCGTGATCTCGCCTTATCAACGCGATAAAAGCGATCAAAGACACGTTTTGCATCTTCCGGTTTCAACCCTTCACCAAAGTCTTGTACGCCAATTTCAACACGATTTGCTGTCTGTGACAAGGCAAAATGAATTTCATGACGATCTAGAGAATACTTTACAGCATTGTCAGCTAGAATAATTAGAATTTGTTCCATATGATCTTGACGAATCTTAACCCTTGCCTTCGTTGATAAATCATCATCTAGGGTAAAAGAAAAGTCAGGATGTATCATTTTAAAGTTGTCATAAACACGATGCATTGTACCGCCAACATCAGTAATTTCTTTCACGTTATCAACTGGAATTTGCTCAGCACGTGTTAAATTGAGCATTTCGTTAATCAGTGTCTCCATTCGTTGTACTTCTGCCAGAGAGGATTTGATTGAATCTTCCAAAACCTCTGGATCATCTTTACCCCAGCGATTCAGAAGTTCCATGTGGCCTTTCACGATTGTTACCGGCGTACGGAGTTCATGGGAAACATCTGAAACAAATTGCTGTTGCGCACTGATTAATGCTTGTAGACGGTCAATTGTGCGATTTAAAATACGTGTTAAATCAGAAAACTCATCATTTGCACCAACTTCACTGGCACGTACTTCTGTCATCGGATCATCTTCAAAAGCTTCAATGGTGGTTTCAATTAATCGGACTGGTCGTAAAATTACTTTAGTTAAGATAAGTGCAAATATGAATATTGCCAAACCACCGAAAGCAATAATAACCCACAACCAAAAAATAACTTCATTCGGCAGTGCACCATAGTGATGCTTTATCAACCCAGAAAGCAATAAAGCAAATACTATAAATATAACAAAAAAGCCGGACGCCATTCCAAGTGCTAACTGCCAGCGCAGTGAGAATCGGCGTACAGCTTTTTTAGTTGTTTCTTTTTCATTATTGTCCATAATTAATTAGAATTAGCTGCGCATCACGTAGCCAGTACCACGTACTGTTTGGATATATGATGCCTTACTTTCAGGATCATCAATCTTATTACGCAAGTAACGAATATACACATCAACAACATTCGTTTCTACTTCAGAATCAAAACCCCAAACTTCTTTCAATAATTGCTCACGAGATTGAACCACATTAATATTTTCTACTAATGTTAATAGCAAGTCGTATTCACGCTTTGTCAAATTAATAATTTGATCATCGCGACGTGCAATACGATTTTCCTTTTCAATACGGAGGTCTTTGAAGTTAATAATTGAACGATGCTTATCGTTTGTTTCAGTCTCAATTGCAATACGGCGCAAAAGCGAACGAATACGAGCCAATAATTCTTCAATTGCAAATGGCTTTACCAAATAATCATCAGCGCCATAATCCAATCCAGAAACACGATCAATCACTGAATCACGAGCAGTCATCATGATGATTGGTGTTTTTTTAACTTCACGCAATCGACGTGCAACTTCTAAACCGTTTAGTTCAGGCAACATCAAATCGAGCAAAATAACATCGTAATCATTTTCTAATGCTAAATCTAGCCCAGAACGACCATCATTCACCGTTTCAGCTTCATATCCTTCATGTTTAAGCTCAAGACCAACAAACTTTGCCAAGTTTTCTTCATCTTCAACAATCAATACTTTACTCATTTTTTGTCCTCAATGTTTTAAATCGGCAGAAGCCGAGTCTATTTGTATTACTTCCCTTTATTTTAGAGCATTTGTTTAACTCTTGCAAGTGTTTTCTCATTCTTTGAAAAAATCGTCTAATTTTGACAACCGAGGGTCAATTTTGGGTTCGTCTTCTATCATTTTCTCATTTTCATAAGCTTCTTGACTGATAACATGCCAATCTTTTCCGGAGGGCAAATTATCGCCGGTCTCTTCCTCAGGGGTTAAAATCTGTAAAGGCAAAGTTGCTATAATATTATCCAAAATAGCATCGTCCACATTTAAGGAATCATTCTCAAGTACAAAAACAGCCTCGGTTTCTTCAAAATCCTTGAGACGACTCTCATCTTCAATGTATAATTCAGAAAATGCTAAATTAATTGGCACAACCACGGGGTCTAATGACCGTGAAGATGGTACTGTGATATTTCCTAGAACATTCACGTCTAAAGTGATATCATCATTATCTAAATAGTTAATGCTCCCCGTAACTTCAAGGGGTGATAACGCTAAGACAGTTTCTGAAAAACGACTTTTAGCTTGTTCCTCCAAATTCAAAGTTTCTTCGATAATTAACGGACTTTGACGGTATTTTAATAATTGATTTTTTGCATATTTCATACTATTTCTCCCAATATAATGGCATTCGTGTCACATCTTGTGTCGGCGCACCTTCATTTGCCAGTAATTGCCACACTTTACCAGCTTTATAATCTAAGCGCAGATTACTTTTAGCCAAACTTGAATCAACTTTACTGATAAGGGGCAATGTTACTTGTTTTTTAATTTCATTTAAGTATTGCTGCCCCGTTGAAGTAAATCCTAGAATACGCAAGTATGGGTCCTGCATAGCTGCTTGCATCTGGTCTACCTTAATATTAAGCAAAGTATATAATAATGTACGCTGTATTCGAGTAAACGTATAACGTTTAGATTTGGTCGATTTAATAAAGCTTTGATAGCTTTGTGGACCAGAATCATTTAGAGCTGTTTTAGCAAAACGATGCTCCAACCCCTCGGCCATTTGATAAATTTGACCTAGTTGACCAACTGTATCTGTTGTTAACCGGTACTTCAGCATTGACCAGAATTTACTTTCGAAATCAATTGTATTGGCAGCGGTATCTAATGCTACTTTGGTCGCTTCAGGCACCACATTTTTGATTTTTTCAGTTTTTCCCTTGTGTAAAGCTAAACGAATAGATGACGCTGAGGCAATCGATTGTTCGTCTGTAAAGTTGGCATCATGATAATTTGCTTCAGCGCGTTGAATAGGTATAATGCCAATGTTAGCCTGTTGGTTTAGAATAGCACTAGCATAACCAAGCGCTAGAATATCATTAGGCTCTTCCAGTTTAAAGCTAGTTTCAGCCTCTAATTGTTTAGCATACGCACTAGCAAAGGTTTGCGTATGATTCTTAAATTCTTGTCCTTCTGCAATAGTTGGTGCTTGTTTAGCTATGGATAGAAAATCAACCTCTGGATGCTCACTGCCAAATACAATATTATCGACACCAAGAGCGGATAATAATTGAATCGCTCCATCAGCAAAAATATGACTTGGTTGCACTGCAAAAAAAGTGGGTAACTCAATGACTAAATCCACACCATTTTCCAAAGCCATTTGTGTTCTTTGCCATTTGTCAAATAAGGCTGGTTCACCACGTTGCACAAAGTTACCAGACATAACGGCCACCACTACATCCGCACCAGTTAATTTCTTGGCTTGTTGAATATGATAAATATGCCCATTATGAAATGGATTATATTCCGTTATTATTCCGACTGCTTGCATTATTTCACCGCCCTAAAAAACCAACGTTCTGTGTTTTCATCAATATTATTTTGTCCAAAGTTCGCAAAAACTTCAATATTATGAAAACCAGCACTTCTTAAGGTTTCTTGATATGTCTTTAAATCATAGGTTTGCTCATGATGAATTTCGCGCATAATCTTAAAAGCGTCAATTGCCTCATCATACACAAAAAACTTTAAGTCATGGTCAACACTATTCTCTTGCTCACCAGGATAACTAGTCCACATAAAAATGTTTTCATCGTCGTCATCATTATTGTAGTAATAATTATCGTACAGCACGTTAACCTGGTAAGGTGTTATCACATCAAATAAAAATTGTCCGCCAACCGCTAAATGGTCATACACTTGTTGAATAGCTAATTTAAAATCAGATAAATTTGGTAAATAATTTAAAGCATCTGCAAAACTAACAATGATAGGGTATTCCTTTTTCCAATCAGAAAAGTCACGCATGTCAGCTTGCAACAAAGATAAGTCAACGTTTGCTTCATTAGCATGCTTTTGTGCCAATGACAGCATTTCAGGTGACAAGTCTAGCACATCAACAGTGTAGCCAAGCTGTGCTAATAAAACTGCTAATCGTCCAGCACCCCCACCTAAATCCATAATAGATGTAGCTTTACTATTTTTTGTCACGAAATCAACCCACTCTTGATATAATTCTGAATCAAACAGTTGGTCATATTTTTCCGAAAATGTAGAGTAATTGTTATTTATTTCATTATTCATAATTTTAATTTTAACATGGTGTCGGTCTGAACGGTTATATTATTGTTCTTACAAACTAAAAAATCGAGACAGTGGCCTCGATTTTGCTTAATTTTCTGTTAATAGATTATCAAGATTAACATAGGGGGCATCATTCCACAAACGTTCTAGGTTGTAAAAATCGCGACCTTCTGTCGAGAATATGTGGACGATAACATCCCCTAAGTCCATAAGAACCCATTCCCCTGCTTGGAATCCTTCCATAAAGCGAACCGATCCGCCCGCTTCTTGTATTTTATCTTTAACTTCCGTAGCAATAGCTTGCACCTGTCGTGTAGACGCAGCGTCTGCAATGACGAAGTAATCTGCCATTAAGCTCACTTTGCGCATATCAAGTGCAACAATATTGTTTGCTTTCTTATTATCAACTGCCTCCACGGCAGTATTTAAAGTATCTTGTACATTTAATGCTGTTGTTGTCATATTTTATTTTTCTTTCTTAACCCAATAATTATACGTTTCAAGTGATTTAGGATAAATTGGTGTTTCTTTGTGAATCAAACGTGCTAAGGTATGAACGATTTGATATTTAATGCCTTGCGCTAAACTTTGGTCAGTAATCGTACGGGCTTCCTCTACCCCTTTGAAATCACGACCTAATTCTAAATAATCTGCCATAAATATAACTTGTGACAACTTATTCATACTAGCGCCCGCACCTGTTGTGTGCTGACGGACAGCAGTTAATATATCTTCATCAACAATTCCTAGCTCGTTACGGATCATTTCCGCCCCAACAATACCATGCCAGACATAATTTCCCCAGTTAATCAAATCCGGATCCATATGCTGGGTTTCAATAACCTTTAAAAAATCATTATCTGATCGCTCTTTGGCATAATCATGGACCAAAGCAGCAACTTCTGCCTTGTCAACATCAACATCATTGGCCTTGGCCAATTTCACTGCATAGTCTCGTACACGCAAAACATGCTGGTAACGATAATCAGATAATTTTTCGGAAATTTTTGCTTCTAAATCAGTAATTGTACCATTAAAATACTTAGTCATATAAGCCTCTATACAAATCGTACTCTCGAATAAATAGTGCTTCACGTTCTGGCACCAAATAATTAATACTCTGATTCATACGAATTCGCGTCCGTACTTCTGAAGCGCTGACGCTAATGTTTGGAACATCAAACCATAGCACGGGATAATCGGACGTTGTCTCTTGTCCAGAATGGACACCTGCAGCAAACGTAACAATTTGACTTAACTCATCAATATGATCCCAAGTGGGTAACTTTCTCACTGTATTTGCACCCATGATAAAATAATATTCATTTTCTGGATGCGTATCCACAAGTTCTTTCATTGATTGGTAAGTATGAGATTCACCGCCATTACGGATTTCCAATAATTCAAGTTCAAAAAAAGGATTATCCAAAATTGCCATGTGAACCAATTGCATTCGATAAGACGGTTCAATTGCGCTAGCATGAGTAGCATCAACCGGCTGTGCATTAGGCATCCAATAAACTTTTTCAAGTCCAAGCTGTTTCCCAACACATTCTGCTAAAACCAACTGCCCAACGTGCGGTGGATTAAAGGTACCACCAAAAATTCCAATACGATGTTTGGTCTCACTTGGTTCTAGTTCTAATTGATGTTTTAGTGCAGTTGTTGATGTTCCAATCATAGCCATCTCCTCAGATTTTTGCTAGATCTAATGAAATCTTCTTATATTTGTCTTCTTTTGCTGGTAAATACAAAACAACCGTACGACCAATTGTCTGTGCAACCGTAATATCTGAATGTGCTTCAATAAAATCAGCAACTTCTTTTGCTGTTTCGTCAGCACTTTGCTGCAAACTAATTTTGACTAGCTCTCTTTTAGCCAGTGCCAGAACAATTTCATCAACCCAATTCTGAGTCAATCCATTTTTTCCAACTGAAAAAATTGGCGATAACGTGTTTGCTTGTGAACGTAAATAACGTTTTTGTTTTCCTGTTAATTGCATTAAATCATTGCCTTTCGAATGAGGACGCTGACGCCCTTTGGTGCCCAACCAGCTACTTTTATACCAGCCGGTACGCTAATCCAACCTAAACCTGAAAAGACAATGTCACTGTCTTCAGTAATGCTGAATTCGTGTTTGATTAGATTTTGTAGCTGACTTGGTGCTGGTACTAGCAGCCCACCTGCATGCTGTTCATAAAAATCATCCGCACCGATAAGCTTCGTACGGTGCAAGTTCAAGTTATTTTCAAAATAAGCCGTTATGGCACTACGCGCACCACTGATAAAATCAAAACGTGCCAGACCGCCAATGAAAATTGTTTGTTCTGGATTTAATTGATACGTCCGTGGCTTAATTTCATTTTTTGGTAGTGCAAACTTTAAGTCCTTATCGGTTAGCACATGAGCCATCTGATCGCGCTTAATAATTCCTGGTGTGTCAATTAGTTGCTGACCATCTTCCAATGGAATTTCAATGCGATCAAGTGTGGTCCCTGGAAATCTCGATGTAGTAATCAAATTTTGAATCCCTGTACGAGACTTGATAATTTGATTGATTAATGTTGATTTACCAACGTTGGTAACCCCAACGACGAAGACATCACGTCCGTCACGGAAATTATCGATGGTATCCAATAAGTCGTCTAAATTTTTGGGACGGGTTGCAGACGTCAAGAAGACGTCGACGGGTTGAATACCTTGTGCCTTCAATTCAGTGCGCAGCCAATTTTTCAAACGATTCTTATTTAATAGCTTAGGTAATAAATCAACCTTGTTAGCTACTACTAAAATTGGATTATCTTTTCCAACAAAGCGAGGTAATCCAGAAATTGCAGAACCAGTTACATCAAACACATCAATAACATAAACAATCAATGCCTTGGTATCTGAAATTTGATGAAGCAAGTTGGCAAAATCATCATCAGTAAGTTCTACTGGCTGAATTTCGTTATAGTGACGTAAACGAAAACAACGTTGACAAAATAATTCTTCACTGCTAATAGATTTTTTGAGGGCGCTCATTGGCAAGTAACCTATTTTGTCTTTATCTTCGACTTGCATCAAAGCACCACAGCCAATGCAGCGCAATCCTTCATTTAATTGTTCTTGAACATATTCATCAGTAATTTCAGTTGTCACGTAACGTTTTCTCCCATTTTAAGTGTGGATGTGCTTGAAACACAATTTTTTTGACATATTTCTCAATCCGACGATTTAACCATGTTTGCCACATGTCTGACTCAATTAAGCGTTGTACAAGTACACTACGTACGCCAGCACTATGCGCTGCCCAGACATCAGTCAACAGTTGGTCTCCCACCATAATGACTTCTTGTCGCTTTAAATGGTGCGTGCGCAATACATGCAAGATACCTCGCGGCAATGGTTTTAACGACCATGAAACAAATTTGACATCAAGTGGTTTAACTGCTTTTTCGACGCGTTTCGTAGTATTATTAGAAACCACAATTAATTCAATACCACCATCCCGTAAATCTTGTAACCACTGCTTTAATTCAGGTGTTCCATCTGGGTTGTTCCACGCTAACAATGTATTATCTAAATCCGCGAGTACGGTTTTAATACCACGCGCTTTCAAATCTTCAACAGTTAAATCGTAAATTCGTTCAACCATATATGTTGGTGTAAAGTGTTCTAAGCGCATTATGTCCCATCGTCCGTTTATTTTATTCTTTTCCCATTATAACAAAAAAACACGTATGTCGTGTTACGTGTTTGACTAATACCAATTATTAACTTGCCAATGAGCAATAGCATTAGCAACAGTTCCATAGCGAGCAGAGATATACTTCTGCATTGCTTCTAACTGGACTGCATAATTACCATGATAATCTTTTCCCGGAACATATTGCGCGTAGTAATTTTCAGACAGCTGACCAATACCATAGTATGCACCGTTTTGAGCATTGACGTTTCCGCCACTTTCATGTTGGATTAACCATTGTATGTCTGATGATGCAACCGGTGTTTCTGTTACGGTTGTATTCTGTGTTGACTGATTACTTTCTGCAACGACCTGTGTTGGTTGCGTCTCATTCACTGTAACAGCTGTTTTTGACACTTCGGCAGTCGTTGTTGCAGAAGATACACTGGTTACTTGCGCTATATCTGCAGCTTTTTCTTGTGCTTCACTTGGTTGCGAATTCGCTTTAACTTCATTTTTCTCACTAGAAGTTACTACTTTTTTAGGTATTGCTTCAACTTTAGTAAGCTTAACATCCGTAAATGATGAAATGGCAGAACTAACTGCTTTGACATTCACGGTTTGATTCATACTGGCGGCTTCAGCAGGCTGGTTTTCTGTTTCAAGTTGCGTTCCCAAAACAACTAAAGATAAACCAGTTAATAGGGCACTTATTATTATTATTCTCTTCATCATGTAATCCATTGTGCCGCCAAAATATTACGTAAATATTACAAATGATGATAAAAACGTGGTCTAAAAATACTTAATATACAAAACTTTGATAAGCGTTTAACTAAATGTGTAATATTTAGTAATTTGGTAACCAATTAGTTACCACAATCAGTGCAATCATTATTAAATACATTGACCAACCCCATACAATGTGACCCAAAAATTCAGAGAAATGTTCTGAAAACGGTTGTTTTAAAGCGGATGGAATGGTTTTCGTAGCTGGTAAAATAATAATATGGAAAATGATCCAAATCACAACACCATACACGCTACCTTGTCCAAACGTAACAATAGGGAAATATTGATCAAGCAAAACTAACAATACACCGAAGGCAATCGAAAAAGAAAAGTGCATGATTAGCGCTACATAGTGCACTTTTTGATCAGTAGCATAATAAAAATAGGCGTGCGTCCATTTTCGTGGTATACCCATTTGTTGCAGCAACCGCTGTGGCGGATTAGTTTCATCACGTTCTTGTGTTCTTGGTGGTAAAATCGCTTCCCAGCCGATTTTAACCATTCCAGAAATAACCCCTGCAATCGTTCCAATTACAACGACAGCCAACAAAAATTTCAACATAAATTTCTCCCTTACCAACTAAAATATTTCACTTTTTATACTACACGTTATTTTTATATTACAAAAGAGCAACGCTCATAAGAAGGTCGCTCTTTTGTTCAAACTATTAAGCATTAACCACTGTGAAACGCTTTTTTTCCGAACTTGGTTTAATAATTTCTGACACAATTGCTTTGGCCATCGTACCACTGTTTGTAACAGATTCGTTATCTTCACCAAAAAGCAGATAGTCTGTTCCTAACTTATATTGGGTTGCTTCGCCTGCTTGGAAAGTAATACCAGGTGATACACCAGTCCAATTGACATTATCAATATTTCGTAAAAAGTCTAGTTCCTTTTTCTGATTATCTGGTATTGATACCCAAGAAGCAGCATCTGGCAATTTTTTTAAATCCTCTAATAGTAAATGGTTGTCTTCCCCAGTCATCAAGCTGCCTGCACCTAAAATAAAGATTAAACGTGGAACAGTTGTTTCTCGGAACAGTCCAATAAGATAGGCTGCTAAATCAATATGTCGATATGCCAGCGCAGGAGCTGTAGCAAATGCATTAATAATTACATCAAACTGCAACAATTCTTCTTTAGTCAATGCAAACGCATCTTTTTCCAAGACTTTTGCGTCCTGACCAAGTGTTTTGTGCGCTTTGACAGTAGATCTTACAATCGCGGTAACATCAAATCCCTGATCGAAAGCTTCTTGATATACTGCAGAGCCAGCCATACCTGTTGCGCCAATAACACCAATTTTAATTGCCATGTTTGCCTTCTTTCTTAATACTAATTACTTAAAGATCTTAAAGCGTGCATCATCCGTCATGTATTCTTTAGTACCTGCTGGTGCTTCAATTGATCCAAATGGCATCTGACCACGTAAGTTCCATGATTCAGGTATATCAAATGCTGTATGTACGTCGTCATCTATCAAAGGATTATAGTGTTGCAGGCTGGCACCAATGTCATTTGCTGCCAAGGCTTGCCAAACATTAATCTGGGCCATACCATTTGCTTGATCAGCCCAAATTGGAAAGTTTTCCGCATATAAAGAAAGCTGTTCTTGATATTGCTGAACAATATCATCATCCGTGAAGAACAGGATTGTTCCAACGCCCGCCTTGAAACTATCAACTTTTTGACGAGTTGCTTTGTAACTTTCTTCATCAGGAACTTCTGACTTTAATCTTTCGGCAACTATTTCCCATAATTTATCAGATGATTCACCAAATAAAATCGCAGCTCTGACCGTTTGGTTGTTAAAAGAGCTTGGTGATTCTTTAATTGCTGACTGAATTAATTGGGCAATGTC
The DNA here is from genome assembly GCF_000014445.1 of Leuconostoc mesenteroides subsp. mesenteroides ATCC 8293. NCBI lineage: Bacteria > Bacillati > Bacillota > Bacilli > Lactobacillales > Lactobacillaceae > Leuconostoc > Leuconostoc mesenteroides. The sequence continues at coordinate 1,710,778 of NC_008531.1, forward strand.
CTCATTGTTATCAGCTACATTCTTGCCTAATGCATAAATCGATCGCCTTTTCTTAATTGTTTCAATATAATCTTGATTAACCATGTGTGACACCTCTTTCATTTTGTAGTATACTTTTAATTATAGACTGTAACAATATTTGTTACAGGTAAATCATACTACGGATAATGAAAATTTGTCAAGAAAAAAGTATCGAAAAGATACTAGAAAGTGAACATAACCATGAAATACTCTACTAAGTTAAGCGATGCTATACATATTCTAACTTATATCGTCATTAATCAAGGCACTGACCTGTCAAGCACACAAATTGCTAAGAGTGTTAACTCTAACCCCGTGGTTATTCGACGGATTATGTCACAGCTCAAAAATGATGGTTGTTTATTATCTAGTAATGGACGTGCAGATCCAAAATTAGCTCGTCCAGCCGACACAATTAGTTTATTAGATATTTATCGCGCTGTGGAGGAAGACACCTCATTTCTCAAAATTGACACCAAAACAAATCAAAATTGTAATGTTGGTAGTCACATTCAGACAACTTTGGATAAATACTATAACCAAGTACAAGAAGCTGCCGAAAAAGAAATGAATAAAATTAAATTAGCCGATATCATCAAGGAAATTCAAATAGACAATTAAATCAAAAAGCCAAAGGTCAAAAGGACCTTTGGCTTTTCACTATATATACAGAAAGCTTATGCTGACACAGCATTTCCATTATTATCAAATTGGTAAACCTTACCCTGAGCACTTATTAAAGCACTATCTTTTGTTTGTACACCAGTGACTTCATCAAAATGTTGTAAGCTGTCGTCAACTGCTTTAAAACCTTTGATAAGTTGATAATTAGCATCTGTTAAATACCAATTACCTTGATACTCGAAATAATCATTTTTTACAGCGACACCTTGTGTTGCATTGAAATAATAACTCAAGTTAGTATCTGGATCCACAATGATAGCATCTTTCACTTGCTCACCGTTTTGATCGAAGTATCTTAGTACACCATCTTGCAATACAAACCCTGTTTTCGCACGACCACTATCATCTAACAACATATATTTACCATCTGCTAATTGATAATACTGATTTGTGATCAAATTTCCTGTGTTATCAAAAGCATAGGTAATACCATTAATCTTCTGAACACCAGTTACTAGGCGACCATCAGTGGCACTCGTATAGAAAGTATCACCGTCTGCATCAATGAATTCACCTTTACTTTGATGACCATCATTATAGAAATATTGTTTCTTACCATTAATTGTTTGGAAACCAGTGACAGCATGGCCATTACCATCAAAATAGAACCATTGATTCTTACTGTTTTGCACATAACGTAGGATAGCTAAGTTACCACTACCTGGTTCAAAGTAATACTTATAACCATCAGTGCCAATCACAAACTTATCCTTAACCTGCACACCATTTTGATCAAAATACTGTTGATGTCCATCAATCGTTGCAAGCCCTGATTTAAGCATTACACCAGCATCATCAAAGTAATACGCATTTCCATTTTGATCAGTTATATATTGGTCAAAAACTTGATGACCTTTCTTATCGAAATAAACAATTGTACCATCTTCGTTTTGTAAGAAGCTCTTGACCAGTTCGATACCATTAGGTAAGAAGAAGTAGGTATGGTTATTAATCTTTTGCAAACCTGTTACTAAATGACCTGTTTTATCAAAATAGTAATAGTTATTATCATCATCTTGAATAAATGCATTTTGGGCACGATAACCACTTAATGTATAATAGATGATTCCTTTATCATCGTGTGTAAAGCCAGTTTCTGACAGATCATTAGTTAACTGTTTTGGTAAGTAGTCACCATCTTCAGTGTTCGAAACGACCTTAAAATACTTATTAGAACCCATATCTTTCAATACGTATCCAGCACCTTTACCTTGGATGTTAGAGCCATTGAAGTACTTAGCCGCCCACTCAGTAATCTTTACACTGCCATCAATTGGAACGCCAGTTGAGATTTGATTCACTTTAAATAGGGATGGATAGAGTGCCTGTAACTCTTCTAAGAAGGCACCACCATACATCTCTTGATATTGACCACCCCCACGACTTTGTACAACATATAAGGCATTGTCAATATCAGAATCTGTATCGTCATCTCCAAATGAATTTGTTCTTGTGACAGTAGCTAATTCTTGCTCTGGCAAATTATAAATTTGGTCCGGCACCCAATCGGCAATGGCTTGAATACCGCTAGCATGTAAGGCTTTAATAGCATCGCGCAACTGATCAGCAGTTCCATATTTTGTCGGTGTGCCATAACCTAAGTCATAACGATCCGTGAATGCATACCCGTTTTGAATAATTGAATCCAAGAAACTTGTATCTGTACTTGAACGATATTGTGGTGCCAATTGGAAGCTTGTCACACCCCATTGCTTAAATTGGTCCGCATTCTGAGCGATGACTACGTTTGTATATTCACTGCTGTCTGTAGCAAATGCTTGGAAGTTTGAGAAACCTTCGTAGATGACTTGAGAATCAAGAGCAGCGTTTGAATGGAACACTTTATCACTCGTGTTTGTTGTTGTATCAGAGGCCGTTCGTGCATCTTGATCTTGTTGCGCACCTACCGGAACCCAAACTGCCAAGTAACCAGAAACTTGTGGATTTTGTACACCATAAATTGATTCATTCGTAAAAATCAAATCGCCGTTAGCATCTGTGTACGCCACAGGTGCATTTTCATCAGTATCATAATAAGCTAATCCATCTGCAGTTGTTGATAACAAAGCACGATAAGCTTGGTTCTTATGAGCTGCCCCCATGTGCAATGTGACTGTATGCCCATCCTCTAATTGTAGTTCCGCGTTGTTGCTGACGATGACCCCAACACCTTCAGTACGCGTCTCAGATGTTCCAGTGTCAGAAGCCGTCATGGCATCTTTACCATAGCGAACACTTGTTAACACGTCATTACTATCAACGGACATCGATTGGCCACCAGCAACATATTGGACTCTAGCCTTCAGCAAAGTGTTAATCGCATCATAGTATGGTGACTTTGTTGCCATATATTGACCATCATCTGTATATAAATCGCCATAATAGACACGAGGAACAGTATCCTTATTGGTTAGCAACATCGCATAAGCACTAGCCATATTATATTGTGTGTACTTTTTGTCTGCTAATTTTTCATCTTCATTGTATACTTTGAAAGCAGCTGCCAATTGTTCTGTTGTTGGTGCTAAACTATTTTCAACATCAGGATACAAATCGGAAACAATTTGGGCAATAACCGTTTGCACTTCGCTGTCGTGTGCACGTACAAAGCTGTAATTAGGAATGGCTTCGTTTTCTGTACTATCATTAGATCGATCAACCATATAATAATCCACGAAGCGCTGCATTGTACCTCGTATGTCAGATGATTTTGTTAGAGACCAGATTAATTGTGTGTGCACATAATCATCCATGGTTAATTGATTGCTTCCTTGATCTGTTACATACAAAGGATCATTGTGACTCCAATCTTCCAAAATTGAAAGATGCTGATTAGCAGTAGCATCATTTTGATCAACACCGTAAGCTAGTTTGAAATAATCGGCAGCAATTTGTAACAAATCAGCATCCACATTGTCGACTGCATCTACACGAATACCATCAAAATTAGCATCCGCGTCGTTGGCCGTAATCGTACCAAAATTCATTAAATAATATAACCAATTCAATTGTTCTGCTTGTACTACAGGGTTTGAATTATCAACGTCATTGGCTAACAACAATTCAAAACCACCTTTTGAATTATCTAAATTATACGCTTGTTCACCAGTCTGGTTTGTTGGTGTCCGATTAAGTAGTCTAAAGTTTGAATTAGCATCAGGTGTCAGTGGACTGTTGACATAAGTTAATGCGCCATTTTGTAAATGGTCATTGCTCATATCTTCACTAGTTTCATTCCACTGTGGTTGCGTGACAATGAAGGCCGCCATTGCATCCTTTAACCACTCTGTACTTTGTTGCGCACTAATTTTCATTTCAATTGATTTTTGAACATAGTTACTTGCTTCATTTAATAAGCTTTGGCTATCCCCAGTTTCAAAACTGTCCGCATTACTGATAAACCCTAAATCAGCCATGTAATTTAAATAGTTGACCTGGGTGTTCTTATCTGGCCACCACACTGACAATATTGGTCTGAAATCTGTATCTGTAGAAGGTTCCCAGTCTGTTCCGTTACGTAAAATATCTGTTGGACGATACCATGAACTAGCTGTTAAATAGCCGTCAATATTTTCAAAGTCCTCAGCATCCGTACCGTGGGCTGCATTATGTTCGCTATAATCCGTGTTTTGTGTCGTCAAACCTTCTTTTATTTCAGAAGTTGTGTTAGAAACTTCTTGCCCTGTTTCCTGATCAAATGTCATTATTTGACCATCAATCACACCAGAGAAGCCTTTTTTTAGTTGCCCAAGATTATCAAAATAATAATTTTTGCCTTCGATATTCTTAATACCGGTAGCAGCATGTCCTTTATCATCAAAATAGTATGTTGTACCATTTTCAGATTGGTAATATTGATTAAAAATTTGTTGCCCTTCATCGTTAAAAGCAACTATGTTCCCATCAATGCTTTGCAGACCAGTTAACTCATCACCTGAGTCCTTATCAAAATAATATGTTTGATTATCAATTGTGACATACTGTCCTTTGACTTGTTTACCACTCTCGTCAAAATATTGAATATTGTTGTCTATCGTTGATAAACCTTTAGCATTTTTGCCATCATCAAAATAATAATACCAACTACCGTCTTTTTCAACGTACTTGCCGCTAACTTGTTGTGTTTCGTCAGTTGTCGTTTCAGCAGGATCAGTGTCAGTTGAAGCAACTGCTGATTCCTCATCTTTGCTAGTAACATTGGTTTGAGCGACTTCATCTTGTTTGTTATCGACTTTTTCATTATCAAGTGCATGATCATCTGACTGTTTTTCTGTCACATTATTATCAGCAGATTGCGTTGTGTCGCTTGCAGCTGTTGTTACATTATCATTAGTAGCTGCAGACTGTACTTTATCATTTTCTTCGGTAACCGTAGTGTTCTGCTGCGTATCCGTTGTATTATCTGAAGCAGATTGAACGTTATTCGCACTCACATCAGGTACACTACTGTCTCCCAAAACACTTGGTGTTGCTAAAGCAAATGAGGCGGTTAATGCAAAAGCACAAACCCCACCAACTACCCAACTTTTCCCAACTTTATAAAGCTTTTTCCGCATTACTTTTTCTGTAAATGGCATAAATTTTCTCCTTATAATATTCTCTTCTATTACATTGAAAAATTATAACTTAATTTATTTGTAAAAACAGTAAAAATTTCAATACATAATTGACATATTTTTAAAAAACATTGTAAAAACAGTCAATCAGAGAATTATATTAATATTATAAACATTAATTTTTTTATAAAAAAACATTGTTAACTTATCTAGTGATAAGTTAACAATGTTAATTATTATTAATTAGTCATTAATTTTATTGATTATAAAATAATAAAAAAATAAAATAAAATCACATAATATATAAAAGAGGCATTTAACAAGACTAATATGTCTCGTAATAAATATACGAAATAATGAAATTAGTATCTTTATAAATAAATCGTGTTGGTAATAATAAATATAAAGTAATTAAAAATAAATATTATTGTTATTTATTACATCATATTCTAATCTTTTTGTATAATTTAGAAATTATAAGCAACATCGCTAGTATAAAGGCTTCCAATGCCGATGCAAAATATCGGTGTCCATTTGTTTTAGGGAGCTGTAACCCATTATTTTTGGATTGATTTATTTTCTGTTTTTCAAGATCTTTTTGAGAAACTACAGCATTGGTAGTTTGATTTAATCTAGAAATATCATTGGCGTTATCTTTTGCTTCTAAATTATCCGTATGCAAAGTCTTTCCTTCATTCTGGTTTTGCTCACTTTTGTGGTAACTACTTGTCCCCCCAATGATAGCAGCTAAATCATTTTCCTTTAATTGATCGGCTGAAAAAGTGCTTTGATCAGAATTGTGATCGGCTTGATAATAACTCTCTAACCCTTGATTAGGTACGTTATCTGCATCGTTAGCTGAAACTTGCTCTTCTTGAACTTGATTGTTGTTTTCAGTAGGTGAGCACTCTTCTTTGACTATCATTTCCTCTATGGCATCACCGCTTGTTTTGGATGTACTTAAGGCATTACTTTTAAAGCTCTCCGTATTGTCTCGCCCTTTTTTAGTATCAATGCTGTCTGCAACATCTTTGTCCTCAATACTATTTGTGGCCTCTTGATTATTTAAACTGTTCTTGCCATCGACACCATTCTGACCATCTTTGCCGTTTACGCCATCTTTGCCATCGACACCATTCTGACCGTCTATACCGTTTACACCATTTTTGCCATCGATACCATTCATACCATTTTTTCCGTCGACACCATTTTGACCATTGATGCCGTTTACGCCATCTTTGCCATCGACACCATTTTGACCATCTTTGCCGTTTACGCCATCTTTTCCGTCGACACCGTTCTGACCATCAATACCGTTTACACCATTTTTGCCATCGACACCATTTTGACCATCTTTGCCGTTTACACCACTTTTGCCATCGACACCATTCTGACCGTCTATACCGTTTATGCCATCTTTTCCGTCGACACCATTTTGACCATTGATGCCGTTTACGCCATTTTTGCCATCGACACCGTTCTGACCATCAATACCGTTTACGCCATCTTTTCCGTCAACACCGTTCTGACCATCAATACCGTTTACACCATTTTTGCCATCGACACCATTTTGACCATCTTTGCCGTTTACACCACTTTTGCCATCGACACCATTCTGACCATCAATACCGTTTACACCATTTTTGCCATCGACACCATTTTGACCATCTTTGCCGTTTACACCACTTTTGCCATCGACACCATTCTGACCGTCTATACCGTTTATGCCATCTTTTCCGTCGACACCATTTTGACCATTGATGCCGTTTACGCCATTTTTGCCATCGACACCGTTCTGACCATCAATACCGTTTACGCCATCTTTTCCGTCAACACCGTTCTGACCGTCTATACCGTTTACGCCATTTTTGCCATCGACACCGTTCTGACCATCAATACCGTTTACACCATTTTTGCCGTCGACACCGTTCTGACCATCGATGCCGTTTACGCCATCTTTGCCATCGATACCATTCATACCATCTTTTCCGTCGACACCATTTTGACCATCTTTGCCGTTTACGCCATCTTTGCCGTCGACACCATTCTGACCATCGATGCCATTTACACCATCTTTGCCATCGACACCATTTTGACCATTGATGCCGTTTACGCCATTTTTGCCGTCAACACCGTTCTGACCGTCTATACCGTTTACGCCATTTTTGCCGTCGACACCGTTCTGACCATCGATGCCGTTTACGCCATCTTTGCCATCGACACCATTCTGACCATCGATGCCGTTTACGCCATCTTTGCCGTCAACACCGTTCTGACCATCGATACCGTTCACGCCATCTTTACCATCGACACCATTTTGACCATCAATACCGTTTACGCCATTTTTGCCATCGACACCATTTTGACCATCTTTGCCGTTTACGCCATTTTTGCCATCGACACCATTTTGACCATCAATACCGTTTACGCCATCTTTGCCGTCAACACCGTTCTGACCGTCTATACCGTTTACGCCATCTTTGCCATCGACACCATTTTGACCATCTTTGCCGTTTACGCCATTTTTTCCGTCGACACCGTTCTGACCATCTATACCGTTTACGCCGTCTTTTCCATCAACACCGTTCTGACCGTCTATACCGTTTACGCCGTTTTTGCCATCGACACCGTTCTGACCATCGATGCCGTTTACGCCATCTTTTCCGTCTTGGCCGTTCTTGCCATCAACAGAATAAGTATAAATCACCCAAACATTCTGTTTTGGATTAGAAATATTTTTTTGCTCAGTAAATACACCGCCATTACCATCTGCTGTATAAGTATAATGTAGTAATCCATCATTAGAATTGGTAATGCCTGCCACTTCTTGATTAAATGTTTCTGGAATCTCATATGTGGTTACATCTTCGTCTGAATTATTGCTAATGAAATTACCTACTTCATCGTAATAAGATTGACCACTAGTTCCCTTAATAGTTTGCGTCGACTGTAATTCTTTGCCATTTATCCTCTTAAGAACATAGTGAACTGTGACTTCAGATTGATTTTTCACGCTTGATTCTGTCAAAGCTGGGCTAGTTGCTGCACCATAACCCTTCTGATTATTTTCAGGTGTTCTTGTATCATTTGATACTTCATTTTCCTGATGAACTTCGGGATCTGAATCAGTAATTTCTGCTACTAATGGTTGAATATTATTGTTTTTTTCGTACGTTATAGTATTTAAATGATAAGTAACCGTAACTGGATCAATCTTTTCCGGCTTTTTCAAAAATGCTAGTTCATCAGAATTCATATTATGATTTTCATGCCACCAACGAGCATTTTTATTCATCGGAACTGCACCAATATACAATGTTGGTTTATCCGTTGTAAAATCTGTAAAAGATACACCTTCTTCAATAGCATAATGTTGTGGGTTAGTATCCTCATCCCAATTTGGGGATTGGAAATCAGCACTTGTGTTTACATAGGCAAGTCCATCAGGGGCATTGTCTGCAATGCCATCAGCGCTGATATAATCTAAGCCAATTGTTGATTGCTCATTAATAATAGCTGTTTTGGCGTCATTCGTTTGAACATACTCTTTGCGATTACCGTTCCAGTTATCCCACTCTGGACCAGCAAAATTTGTCGAACTTAAGGACCCAGACAAGAAATATACTTTAGGTTCCTCATTTGAACCGGAAACCTTAGAAATCGGTACAACTTCATGACTATCACTATAGGTAAACCAGAAAGTTGTTTGCCAATTTAGATTCGTTGCCCATATGTTATCAACGGCATTACTACTGATAGCTAAATGCGGAATGCCAGACTCCTTATAGTTGTTAGTGTCATTCCAATTGCCATTTTGTAATTGAAAATCATGGAAAATTTCGTGAAAATCGACACTTCGCTTATTACCATCAGCATCCTCGATACTTCCTGAACGTGACCACGTTTTTTCGATTGTAGCATTCAATACCTGTGGCCCTACATATTCCCATACCTTCGTACTATCGCTGAGATTTGAATGTGAACCAATACCCGTGCAGATTTTGCTGGGTTCTATATTCGACGTTGGACTACTCTCATCCGCCGGTTTTGAAGTATCAAAATCCAATGCTTGTTTAGCAGCTGATGTTGCAATCTGTGTTTTGCCATCCTTATTTTGCTGTTTCCCCTTATGTAAAGCTGATTCGTATTCTTCAGTATGTTGATTAAATTGTTGATTATTTTGCTGTTGCGTCTTTTCAGCATTCTGTAGTTCAGCAATTTGTTGTTCATAGTCACTTGCAATATCGTTTTTAACCTTAGCAATATCCTCCGTATTCTCAGAATCACTCACTATATTACTTCGGGTGGGTTCCTGTTTAACAACAACCCCCACACTTTCAGCCGATTCAACAGCACTGACAATTTCCGTATCATCTACCGCCATAGATGTCTGATTGTCCGATGGATTCTCTGATACGAGAGCGACATCTTTATCATTTTGAACTAAACTGCTTTGCTCTGTAGTCTTTCCATCATCAGCACTGACAACTGTTACAGATGCGTTAAACAACACCACAGCAACCGTTGCAGTTATCCATAATTTCCCTGACTTATATAATTTATATTGATCTTTTCTATTTTCCATATGCTCCCCCGAGTAATTATTGTAAGTGTTCATTATATCATTTTGATAAACGTTAAACAATAATTGTATAACTTTAGCAAACATTTAAATGAAAAAAATATCCTTGATTTCTTTATCAAGTCCTTTAGCAATTTTTTTAGCCGTTGGTGGTGATGGATGCTTCTTATTATTTAAATATTCTGTCATCAATGAATAATTGACCCCTATTCTTTTGGAAAAAATCGCAATACTTTCCCCACGTATTGCGATTTCCTTTCTGACTGAAGTAGCATCTCGAAATTGTAGTGTTAGTGACATTTATCTTCCCCATTCTTTATCATAGTGTCATTATATAGGCGTTGTATCACATTGTCAAACGTTTTATATTCTGTTTTGCAACTTATTGTGTTTATGTTTGTTTTTCATTTGTATATAATAAAAGTAAACAACTAACAGGAGGGTTTGCATATATGGTAACAAAAGAACAGTTCGGCCAAAAAATTAAACATATTAGAGAAAAAAAGCATTATACTGTTCGTCAAGCTGCCCTACAAGGTAATTTTTCATCCGCCTATTTATCTCAGATTGAAAATGGCAATAAAAATATTCCTAAAGTCGAAACACTTTATCGCATTGCTAAAGGACTGAGAATATCAAAAGATGAAATATTACATATTGCCGGAATTACTTCCCATACTTCACCTAAACACCCCAATAGTGTAGATCTTGGCAAACAATTTGCCGATGATGATTTGCTCTTGTCTTTTGAAGGAAAACCTTTATCCCCAGAATATCGCGAAGCAATTTTGTCCATACTCCGCACCTTGCCAGATGTCGATGAAAAAACAAAAGAGGATTAATTTTCAGTGTACATAGATGACAGAATTTCAAACTATCTTGAACAAATCGTGCAAAAAAATGGTTTGACATTAATACATATTGATGGCACAGAACTTGACCCAGATGTGGCCAATGGTCGTAAAAGAGCTATCATCATCAACAATAATTACAAAACAAATTTCAGTCGCTATTTTCGAATTGCGCATGAAATATCTCATTTAATTTATACAAGAAGCAACGATACTTACGCGTTTTCTCCTCTTTCAAAATTATCAGATGAAACGGAAGCTAATTTACATGCTATCCAAATTTTAGTAGATTTTTATTTCTCAGAAATCCCCTTAAAACAAGAACGTTGGGAACGGCGGTTTCACTTTATTGAAGCGTTTGGTCTTGGTCAAATAACGCATCTTGTTGAAAAAATATTAGCATAAAAAAAGTGCCACCAATTAATTGATGACACTTTTTTGTGTTATTAGCTAAATTCGGTTAGCTTTTAATCATCTCTCCAGAATTTGCGTCATAATATTTTTGGCTACCGTCAGCTTGTGTTACTGCGGCTCCCTTAACTTGATGACCATTGGCATCAAAATACAGTTGTTGTCCATTTATATTTTGTTCCCCAGTTACAGCAACACCATTAGCACCAAAATATGCCCATGATCCGTCTGATATTCGTTCAAAGCGATTCGTCACCATATCACCAGAATCTGCATCATAGTAGCGCATCTTCCCATCAGTAGCCGTGTATTCACGACCCTTAACTTGGTTACCGTTGCTTTCAAAGAACAAATGTTGACCATTAATGACTTGTGCGCCGGTTACGATGTTACCTTTTTTATTAAAGTACGCCCATGATCCATCTGATAACTTTTCAAAACGATTAGTGATCATTTCACCAGAATTAGCATCATAATAATGCACTTTGCCTTTTTTATCAGTCGCTTCCTTACCTTTAATCTGTTGTCCGTCGGCATCAAAGAACAATTTTTGCCCACTAATTGTCTGTGCACCAGTTACAGCGATACCGTCAGCACCAAAGTATGACCATGTACCATCTGTGTTTTCACCAAAGCGGTTCGTCACCATATCACCAGAATCAGTGTCAAAGTAGCGTAGCTTTCCGTCTGCATCTTTCACGGAAGTCCCTTTGACCTGAATACCGTTCTTATCAAAGTATTGGATATGCTCCTGCCCATCAACAGTCACGGTTGTTAAGCCAGCATTAGCCATAACACCATTTTTGTCAAAGTAACGCCAAGTTTTATTAGCCAACATGTAGTATCCATCAACAGCTTGTTTGCCATATTGATTGAAATAATAAACATTTCCTTTACTATCTTCTAAGATAGCATCTTGTAATTCAATACCATTAGGCAAGAAGTAATAATTATTATCATTGACTGTCTGGAAACCATATGTCATATAACCATTCTTGTCAAAGTAATACCAATTAGATTTGTCATCTTGGATGAATGTATCTTTTGCCTGGTATCCACTTGTAGAATAATATGTCATCCCACCATCAGTTGAAATAAATCCAGTGTTTGATTCTTCATTCGTCAACTGCTTTGGCAAAAATACACTGCTGTTGCTTGAAGTGCTTACCTTGAAGTACTCATTTGTAGCCCAGTCCTTAAGGACATAGTAAGCACCACGACCTTGAATGTTAGTACCGTTAAAGTACTTAGCGGACCATTCTTTTATCTTTTCACTAGCATCCATTGGTACGCCGGTTGAAATTTGATTTTTTTCGAATAGAGAAGGGTACAATTTCTTGATTTCATCAAGGAACTCTCCACCATATAGTGCCTGATATTCTCCGCCACCAACGGTTTGTGAAGCATATAATGTTTTATTAATTACAGAATCTTGATTATAGATTCCTGAGTTGTTGACACGTTGTACCGCAACCACTTCTTTACCTGTCAAATTATAAATCTGGTCTGGTACCCAATCTGCCATTGCCTTGATACCTGTCGCATGCAAAGCTTTAATAGCTGTACGGAGTTGATCTACAGTACCATACTTCGTTGGTGTATTGAATCCAAGATCATAACGATCAGTAAATGCATAACCATTTTGAATAATTGAATCTAAGAAACTACTATCCGTACTTGAACGATATTGTGGTGGAAACTCGAAGTTCGTAATTCCCCAACTCTTGTATAAATCAGTATTGTTTGCAATTTGCACATTAGCATATTCAGCTTCTGTTGTTGGTGTAGATTGGAAGTTAGAGAAACTTTCATAAATAACTTGAGAATCAAGTGCGGCATTTGAATGTAATGTTTGTCCATCAGCAGTTGTTGCTGTACTACTTTCAGTTCGCGCATCTTGAGTATCTGAAGCACCAACGGGTACCCAGACAGCCAAGTATCCAGAAACTTGTGGATTTGCTGTACCAACAATATCTGAACTATTGAAAATAAGTTGCCCATTACTATTTGTATATCTTATTAAGCTTTGTGAGACATCACTATCAGATACATAAGTATCTATGCCATCTTTAGTTGTTAACAAAGCAGGACGATAAGCCTGGTTTTTGTGCGCTATGCCCATATCTACAACTACTTGATCTGTACTGCTCAACTTCAAATCTGGGTTATTACTTTCAATTACTGCAATACCTTGCGTACGTGTTTCATTTGTCCCTGCATCGGTAGCAGTCATGGCACCATTACCATAACGAACTGATGTCAAAATGCCTCTATAACTGTCAGCAGCCATACTACTATCACCTTGCATATATTTCATAGACATTGTTTGCCCGCCAGAAACATACTTGATACGAGACTTCAGCAAAGTATCAATTGCATCGTAATAAAGTGACTTTGTTGCCATGTATTGACCATCATCTGTATACATATCACCATAGTACACACGTGGCACTGTATCTTTATTCGTTAGTATTGTGGCATAAGTACTTGGAATGTTATATTGTGTGAATTCTTTATCCGTTTTCAACTGATCAGCATTATAAATTTTAAACGCTTCTGTTAATTGGTCCATCGTTGGTGATAAGCCATCAGAATCCGGATCAATTCTTTGTTTAATAATTTCAGCAATAACTGTTTGTACTTCACTATCATGTGCACGAACAAAAGAATAATTTGGTTGTGCGGTATTATCTGTCGAATCATTTGTACGATCAACTAAACTATTTGTCAAAAAAGGTTCTAATCCACTTCTTTTATTACCATATTGATCGACTGCTGGCATAGTGAGTGAGTATTTTAATGACAAACGCAATTTATTATCCATTGACAATTGATTGTCGCCATTGTCTTTCACATATTCAGCATCATTGTCACTCCAATCTTCAAGAATGGAAACATGTTGATTCGAAATTGCATCACTCTTATCGACGCCATATGCTGCCTTGAAATAATCAGCTGCAATTTGCAATAAGTCGGCATCAACGTTATCAACAGCATCTACTCGAATACTATCAAAGTTAGCATCTGCATCGTTATTAGTAATTGATCCAAAGTTTAACAAGTAATACATCCAATTTAGTTGTTCTGCTTGAACAACTGGGTTTGAATTATCCACATCATTGGCCAAGAGGAAGTCATAACCACCTTGAGTTGGATCTGTCGTATACAAAGGCGTGCCTGTTTGATTTGTTGGTGTGCGATTAAGTAATCGATAATCAGAATTGGCATCTGGTGTTTTATCACTATTGACATACAACAATGCACCACCTTGCAAATGATCAGTTCCTTTTGATTCACTAGCAATATTCCAATTTGATTGGCTATCAACAAATTTTGAAATATCATCCTTTAGCCATTGTGTTTGGCCTTCTTGACTAATTTTTTCTTCAATTTTCACTTGAATGTTCTGTGCTGCTTTGTTCAAAGCGTCTTGACTGTCATCTGAAGTATAAACAGTTTCCGTTTCAGTGGCATCTAAATACTTCATCGCATTCAAATAGTTTACTTGTGTTGCCTTATCTGGCCACCAAGTCATTAACAATGGTCGTAAATCGTCATCCTTTGATGATTCCCAGTTTTGACCGTTGACTAATATGTCCTTAGGCCTGTACCAACTGTCGGCTGTTAGGTACCCGTCAACGTTTGTATAACTATCAGAAGATGTACCAACTGAGGCATTATGCTCCGTATAAGTATTATTTTCACTAGTCAATCCTTCTAAAAATTGATAGTCATTTGTATCAGCTAATGCGCCAGTCTCTTTATCAAAATAAAGTACCTTACCATCAATTACGGTAGCAAAGTTCTTTTTTACTTGATCATCATCGTCGTAATAATATGTTTTGCCATCAATCGTTTTCAGATTCTTTGAACTAGCTTCTAATGCTGCAGTAGTATCGGCCGTCTTCGAATTGTTATCAATCGTTTGACTTTTTTGTGCCGATGAACTTACATCTTTATCGCTCGCTGTAGCTGAATTGTTATTATCAGATGTGCCGACTGTTGTTGCTGTTTTATCATCTGTTGATGTAGCTGCTGTTGTTGTAGCCTTATCATCTGTTGATGTAGCTGCTGTTGTTGCAGCTTTATCATCTGTTGATGTATCTGCTGTTGTTGCAGCTTTATCATCCGTTGATGTAGCTGCTGTTGTTGCAGCTTTATCATCCGTTGATGTAGCTGCTGTTGTTGCAGCTTTATCATCTGTTGATGTAGCTGCTGTTGTTGTAGCCTTATCATCTGTTGATGTAGCTACTGTTGTTGTAGCCTTATCATCTGTTGATGTAGCTGCTGTTGTTGTATCCTTATCATCTGTTGATGTAGCTACTGTTGTTGTAGCCTTATCATCTGTTGATGTAGCTGCTGTTGTTGCAGCTTTATCATCTGTTGTGATTGATTTGTCAGACGTAGTCGCATCCAAATTCGATTGATCGACTGCCGTGGCCACTACTACCCCATTGTTTTGTGAAACATCAGCTTGTGCTTGTTGAATAAAACTGGTAACACCAATTATTGAAACACTCCCTGCAATGACTAACATTTTCCCAGATTTATACATCTTTTTCCGGAAAACGCTTGTTGCATTTCTATTTCTCATTTACTTCTTCCCTTCATTCTTTCCCTTTTTGGCACAAATAACTACTATATTCTCTAATCAAAACGGTTATTTGTGCTTGTGAGATCCTAAACATTTATGACTAAGAATGTTTTGTCAACAAATGTTTTTTACAAACGTTAATCATTAAAACTAACTATTTTAATATATAATGAAACAAATATTTAAAATAAATTATGCAGAATTGAATAATTAGAAAATATTAAGGTTATTTTAATATATAATAAGTCACTGCTTTTAAATAAAATATAAAAAATTAAATAATTATAGGTTACTGAGGATATGAATAATAAAAAAGGATCTGTTATCAAAGAAATTAGGAAAATACGAGGAATATCTCAACAACGGTTGGGTGTTTTAATTGGATCACAATCAATGGTGTCTAGAATAGAGAACAATAAGACAGAACCAACTGATCACACCATACTTTTACTGTGTGACGCCCTAAACATTTCATTTGAAGAATATTTTTCGGCTGCTTTTGGAAAAAAAAAAACAACTTAAAAACCCTGACAACTGTTTTAAGTCAATATTATCAAGACAATGATCGTCAAAAATTGAATCAATTAACGCAATTATTACAAAATGATACAATCAAGAATCCTAGCGACCCATTCATGCGTCATTATTATTTAATGTCGCTGTCTACTTTGTATCACTTAGATTTCCTAGTCGCATCAATCGACGATCAGAATGAATTGATTGATTACTTTTTTAATATTAGTTACTGGCAGTTCTATGACTTATGTTTACTGGCGAATGTAGTTAACATGATACATGTTGAAAGAATCACACCTTACATATTTGACATACTTAAACAGTACGCTACGAATAATATGCCAACGGCATCCGTTGAAACTGTGAGCAAAATATTGATTAACGCTTTGGAAACAAGTATTATACAAAAAAAAGATGACTTTACTAGATATCTATTAGATAAAATTAAAAAATATAAATTTAACACCGATGACTTTAAGTTTCAAACGTGGCTACTATTTTGGACTGGGGTGTTTGAGAATAATAATAACAAAGTTAGGCACGCCTATAGTATTGCTACGTACCTACATCAAAATATTACTTTGAAAAATTTTGATAAGTTTTTAACAATTACTCAAACACCAAGTCCTTTTTTTGAAGACACTAAAAAAGACACACCTAAAAGCTAAACTCTTAGATGTATCCTTTATTAACTAATTATTATAGCTCTTGTTGGAAATCCATTGGTGTATAAAGTTTCAATAGTTTACTAAACACAAATTGTGCAATGAATCCTGCAATGATGGGAATAACCAACCATGCCAGAACTGCAATCGCTGGATTAATGAAGTGATTCATAACTGTTGAAGGTACAGTAGGATCTTTGACCATTGATTGAATTGGTGATACCAATCCAATATAACCAAATCCAGCTGTTGTTGGTGTTCCTTGGATATTAAACAACGCAACTGGAATACCAGAAATCGCGGCTGCTAACAAGAATGATAGCATTGTCACCGGCTTTGCAAAGACTGATGGCATCATACCTTTCATGGCACCTAATGCAATAGCAACTGTTACACCTGGCTTATTGACTTTCCATGAATTAATCAATAGCACAATGGTTGTAGCAACAACACCCATGGCAGCCGCACCAGATCCAATTCCTGATAGACTAATTGCCAAAGCAATTCCAACAGTTGAAACTGGTGTAATAATGATAATGGCAAAAGCCATTGCAATTAACATTGCCATAGGTATAGGTGCTAATTTAGTAAATGTTTCAACTAATTGACCAATCCAAGTAGTAACATCCCCGACATAAGGCGCAATCATTTTACCGACCAAACCAACGCCACCACCAACAAGGATAGGACTTAAAATAATAGCAACTGATCCAAATCCTTTTAGGTAGCGGGCAACAAGCCAAGTAACGAAAACCGCAATAGCGGAAACGATCATTGCATTGATCACATCACCAGCACCAGATGCTATATAAACGTTAGCAGGTGCTACAGAGTTGAGGCCAGTCACTGGATTAAGCCACCCCTTGGGTGCAACGGCCCACTTGATTGATCCAGAAGCTACGGCTGTCGCTATCGCAACAACACCAACATCTAAGCTCTTCATTTTGAACTGTAAAGCAACCGCCATACCAATCAAAAATGGAATCAATGATGTGAATAACGTTAAAATAGCACTCAAATTAGCGCCAAATGCTGTAGTACCCAGACCTGAATACTGAATGATGTACTTCATAACAGCTGATGGCAAAACACCAATTAAAATACCTTGCGCTGAACCTGACAAAACCTTAAAAAAGAAATCTTTCAAACGTAAATCAGTTTGACCACTAAACTCAACGGGGGCATTTTCTTTCGCTTTACGTGCATATTCTTCATTACGCAAATCCTGCGATTCTTTGGCAGACCACTTCTCGCCTTCTGCTTTGATAGACATACTATCATTTCCTCTTTTCAATTCATATTTGTGACACATCCCTCACTGCGCCACACTCTCTCCCAAAACTACGATACTATAATCAAAATTGTTTGATTATTCTTTCACAAACCCCTCGGATAAAAAATTCCCAAACACTGAATCTGGGAATTCCATCATATTAATATTCAACAGCAATAGCTGGCTTCTCACCCTTGGCGAAAGCAACTGCTGCATCAAATGATTGGTGAACCATTTCTAGAACAGCTTTAGTTGTATAGAAAGCCGTGTGTGGCGTAACCAATACATTTTCGCGTGCAATCAAGTCAGCAATCTTAGCATCTGGGAATTCTTTACCAGACCAATCTTCATTGAACAAGCCAACTTCATTTTCATAAACGTCCATACCGAAGTCTGAAATCTTACCAGAATTCAAACCATCAATAATAGCGTCAATGTCCATCAAATTACCACGCGCAGCGTTCATGATAACCACACCATCCTTCATCTTAGCAATAGCATCTGCATTGATTAGATGATGGTTTTCAGGTACACCAGGAACATACAATGAAATTGCATCAGCTTGTGCATATAATTCGTCTAATGTGTCAACGTACAAACCTTCTGCTTGTAATTCAGCATTTGGGTACTTGTCATAAGCAATAACCTTGGCCCCAAAGCCTTTCAAAATGTTAATAGCAACACGGCCAATATGACCTGTACCAATAACACCAACTGTTTGCATACGCATTTCACGTCCAATTGTTGGTGCCCAACGCAAGTCGTGCTTAGCAATTTTGGCATCCAATGCTTTCGTGCGACGTAGCAAACGAGATAATTGAATCATTGAGTGTTCTGCAATAGCATTTGGTGAATAAACAGGAACATTTGAAATGTTAAAGTTAAATTCACGTGCTGCATCAAAATCAATGTTATCTGTACCAACGTTACGCAATGACAAGTTAGTAACACCAACGTTAGCTAAAGCTGTCAATGTTTCACGTGTATAGTCCAATTGTTGATAAACAACAGCTGAATCTGATCCCTCAGCCAACTTAGCTGTTTCAGGTGTCAATAATTCTTGTGTGTAGTCCACTTCAATCTCTGGGTTAGCCGCTTTCCATTCTTCAAGTGATGGCTTTTCATCATCACGAATGCCGTAAGCAAAAATCTTCATAAGATCCTCCAAAATTTTATTTCATCTATAATTGTACCCTATTTCACGAGCTAACGCACGCGATTAAGCCCATATAATGCATAGATTTCAGAAAAAATTTCACCCCTTACAAATGACAGTCGTTAAGCAAATGTAACCCATTCCATTTTCTTTGCTTTAATCACTAATTAAAGCACTTTCTACTAACTATAACAATATGCCTACTAATAAAGTAACAAGCATCCCCATAAAAACGACAACTAAATTTTTAATGGCTAAAATGAATGTCTCTTTTTTGACAGGATGATTCACAAATGCACGTGCATTTTTGATAATAATCGGCAGTAAAATTAATAAAGTATAAGAAGTTGTTGGCAACCAGCCAACTAGTGTCACGAGTATAATTTCAACAAAAGCTAAAATTGCCCAAAAGACATATATTTTTTTCGCATTTTTAATGCCTATGTAGTGAACTAACGTATGTCGATCATTTGCTTGATCCTCATCATAATCAGCAATGTTATTAGCAAACATAATCTCTGCAATAAAAATAGTCAATGGTAAACTGACAATAAACCATTGAAACAGTACATTCCCTGTCGGCACCATGCGTGTGTTTACATATACTTGAGCCACGAAAATAAAATAGCCCATTGTTATTCCAGACACAATTTCACCAAATGGTGTATTTGTGATCGGTTTTGGTCCGGCAGAATAAAAATAACCAATTAAAAAACTAACAATTCCAATAATCCAAGTTATATAATCCGTTCGCAAAGCGACAATAACTCCTGCAAGCACTGCTATCAATGCCAGGCCTTCTGCAACATGCAATACTTGTTTATCAGTAATTGCTTCAACATCATCAGACTCCCTCAAAAAAGAGTTCTCTTTTTGGCGTTTATTATCCTCATAACGATTGAAAGTATTAACGGCTAAATGTACTGCAACCGTCGCAATAATTAACAATAGTGTATTCACCCAATTAACACGAGCATACTGCCACTGGCTATATGCTAAACCAACCAATAGTGGTGCAATACTCGGTACAACAACCCGAATCTCCACCAAGTCTAAAAACTGCTTATATGTCATCATTTTATAAATCCTCTGACATTTATTGTATCAGAAAACAAAAAACGACACCGCATCGTGTCGTTACAATAAATGTTAACTTTTGAATTAGTGTGTACTATCACTTACTTTCATACGGTGTTAAGCGAACTTTTCCGTCGATGTACTCGCCAACGAATATGTCATTAATACTGTCATAACCTTGATTTTGTACAATATCAGTTAACCATGACTCATCACGATCAATGATGTCCAATACATCCATGTTGATTTGCCCATCAAATATAATAGGATATTTCATATTCTCCTCACCGGCTAAGATTACTGTCAGCTGTCCATTTATTTCAAGCACAGCTCTTTTAACTTGAGACAAATCATAGACACTTTGTGATCGCAATTTAAACATTAAATCATTCGCTGATAAGCCAGAAGACAGGACGTTTTTGATGTTCACTTTTCCTCGTTCAATGACAACCTTAGGCTGACCATCAATTAATAGTTTAACGTAACGATTATGTTCTTTTAAAAACTTGAATGTCATTACTAACATTGTCCAAATAATCAATACAATTGTAAATTGAAAAACTGTGATGGTGTCTGAGTAAATAACTGCGCCAATAATACCACCCAAAACATAATTTTGAACCTGATCTAACGCGTTTGTCGGTGCTAAGTTGCCCTTTCCCATAACATTAATCTGAATTATTAAAGCTACTAACCCAATTGCTAGCTTAGTTAATATGGGTAGATAAATACTCATTTGACCACCTTCACTTTCGAGTTAATTAGGTATGCACGTGTCAGGCTATAAGACTGTTGATCAGCACTAATTGTGAGCCGATAGAACTTTTTGTCCATTTTTACTAACATACCATCACTCACTGTTGTCGAATTAAAATATAATTTATCTTTAGAAACACCTTGCGTTTTGGCAAACTTAGTTACAAAAGCAGCCATTTGTGTCTTCTGATCGTCCTGCGATTTAGCTTGCTGATAATCTGTATATCGTGCACCAGCTAGGAATAAAAAAAGCAACAACGCTATAATGCTTAATTCGCGATAGCGAGTTTGCAAACGATTTCTAACTGAAGCCACCGCACCGACTGCCATCAAAACAAAAACAACAACCATTAAATATTTACCAATAGTGTCGTTTATATTTGTTTGTTTTATTAAATAGTCAACGGAATAAAAATTCATCTCAAAATACCTCGTTAATTATCATACCATATCTCTAAAAAGCCATTGAATCGAATTCACAATGCTTGAAGCAACTATCAAAAAGCGATATATTATTTATATTATACTCATATAAATAAAAGGAGCTGCTATCTTGTTAACAGAAATTACAAATCAACAAATTAAAGATTTTCGTACAGCAACAGACGATAAACACAACAACATTATTCGTCGAGCTGTTACCAAAAATGGTATTCACAGCGCGAGTTTTGACCAAGAGATTGCAAATATTAACACACCAATATTCTCAATTGATCTAGACACTGGAAAAGTTGCTAACCAAAAGCAATCGGGGCGTTGCTGGATGTTTGCCGCCTTAAACACGATGCGCCATGATATTAAAGATAGGTTTCACATTAGTGATGAATTTCAACTTTCCCAAAGCTACACGTTGTTCTGGGACAAGTTTGAAAAAGCCAATTATTTTTATGAAAATGTTCTCAAAACGGCAACTGAGCCTCTTGACTCACGTCGCGTTTCCTTCTTATTGACTACGCCTCAACAAGACGGTGGACAGTGGGACATGATTGTCTCTATCATTGAAAAATACGGTCTGGTGCCACAAAGCATTTATCCTGAATCAAAAGCTTCTTCTGCCACTGCAGAACTCAACAACACGCTCAATACGCTTCTAAGACACGATGCAACTGTCCTGCGTGGGCTAGTGGCCCAGCAAGCCTCAAAAGACAAGATCTCTAATGCACGCAATGAAATGTTAGCTAACGTCTACCGCTTGTTGTCACTAACTTTGGGTGAGCCACCTGTTCAATTCGACTTTGAATACCGAGATGAGCTGCACAACTTCCACGTTGAACGTCAATTAACACCACAGGATTATTACCAAAAATTTGTTAGTTGGGACTTAGATGAGTATATTTCTGTCATTAACGCACCAACTGCTGACAAACCATTTGATGCCACTTATAATGTTGACATGTTGGGTAATGTTGTTGGTGGTCGTGACGTCAAACACCTTAATGTGGATATCAACAAAATGAAAGCATTCGCCATTTCACAACTCAAAGATGGTCAAAGTGTCTGGTTTGGTGTAGATATGGGTCCTCAAGTTGATCGAGAGAGTGGTCTCATGGCCAGCGGTATTTTTGCTTCCGATGATTTATTTAACGTTGACTCAACGATGACCAAAGCACAGCGTCTTGACTACGGCGAAAGTCTAATGACACACGCAATGGTCTTGACAGGTGTAGATTTAGATGAAAATGACCAACCAACAAAGTGGAAAGTCGAGAATTCTTGGGGCGAGAAAGTTGGTAAGAAAGGCTACTTCACAATGTCAGACGATTGGATGAGCGAATATGCTTATCAAATTGTTGTCAAGAAGGAATATCTAAGCTCAGAACTAGTCAATATTTATGATAATTCAAAGCCAACATTGTTGTCTCCATGGGATCCAATGGGTGCATTAGCTTAGAAAAAGATGAGGCGTCAATTTAAATATGACTCTAAAAGAACAGCTTCTTCAGATTAAACAAAATAGCCCTTCGATTATTTCTAACAAACTACTTTTTGAAATGGTTGAAAACATTGGCTCGTTAGATTCTGAATTACGAGACACACTCATCTACAGTCTCTTTTCTGACTGGACTACAACCGGGAAGTTATCAGTAAATCAAGAACAAAAGGTGTCGAGTTTCTTGCTTGATAACAGTTATCTATTACAAAATATCGATAATAAAAACGATAAACTAAGTATCTTTACTCGTAGCTTTGCAGCACTTTTTCTAGCCTCACTATCATACCGTCATAATAATCATTCATTTTTATCTCAAAGTCAACAACGTCAGATTATTGAACAAAGTATTGATTATATTCAGAACGAACATGATTTTCGTGGTCTAACAAATGATGGTTGGGCTCATGGCATTGCCCATATTGCAGATTTGCTCGATGAAGTTGTTGATTTCACTACTTTTACACACAATGACAGCATCCTTGTCATTAACGCCATCAAAAATATTTTACACAATTCATTTCTATTCACAGCTGATGAACCTGGTCGAATGGTCGTTCCAGTTCTGCATTTGATTAATAAAAATATAATATCCGATGATGAGCTTAATAATTGGATTACTTTGCTTAATGACCTCAAAGTTGATAACTTCAATGCTTATAGTAATGTTTCACTTTTCATGATCAAGTTACAAGCACATTTATTAATAGCGTACCCAGATTCGAATAAATTAGTTTCGTTAGTCAATTGCACAATTAAACAAAATTACCAGCGTTTCAAATATATATAACCAAATTCTTTAAAAAATAAGGAATACAAAAAGACCAATCTATTACAAGATCGGTCTTTTAATTTTACTAATAATATTACATCATACCTGGCATACCACCTTGTGGCATAGCAGCTGGTGCATCATCTTTTGGCTCTTCAGCAACGACAGCTTCTGTTGTCAACAACAATGCTGAAACAGAGGCGGCATTTTGCAATGCTGAACGTGTTACCTTAGTAGGGTCCACAATACCAGCGGCAATCATGTCTACCCACTCATCAGTAGCAGCGTTGTAACCAAATCCTTCTTTTTGTTCCTTCAACTTGTTAACAATCACTGATCCTTCTAAGCCAGCATTTTCAGCGATTTGACGAACAGGTGATTCCAATGCTTTAATAACAGTATTGATACCAGTTTGAACGTCGCCTTCTTCTGACAAAGCTGAAACAGCAGCAATAACATTTACCAAGGCTGTACCACCACCGGCAACGAAACCTTCTTCGACAGCAGCACGCGTTGCATTCAAAGCATCTTCAATGCGGTACTTACGTTCTTTCAATTCAGTTTCTGTGGCTGCACCAACGTTAATAACAGCGACACCACCAGCCAACTTTGCAAGACGTTCTTGCAACTTTTCACGATCAAAATCAGAAGTTGTTTCAGCAATTTGTTGCTTGATTGTATCAACACGAGATGCGACAGCACCCTTATCACCTGAACCTTCAACAATTGTTGTGTTATCCTTTGTGATGTTAATCTTTGAAGCTTGACCAAGTTGATCAATTGTAACATCCTTCAAATTCAAACCAAGATCTTCAGTAATTACTGTACCGCCAGTTAAGATAGCGATATCTTCCAATTGTGCCTTACGACGATCACCAAATCCTGGTGCCTTAACCGCAACAACATTGAATGTACCACGCATCTTGTTCAAAACTAATGTTGGCAAGGCTTCACCGGTAATATCATCAGCAATGATCAACAAAGCACGTCCTTGTTCAACAACACTTTGCAATACTGGCAAAATATCTTGAATGTTACCAATCTTCTTATCAGTAATCAAGATGTATGGATTATCTAGGTTAGCTTCCATTTTGTCATTGTCAGTCACCATGTATTGTGACATGTAACCACGATCGAATTGCATACCCTCAACAACATCAAGTGTTGTTTCGATACCCTTTGATTCTTCAATGGTGATCACACCGTCATTACCAACTTTATCCATTGCTTCAGCAATCAATTCACCAACTTCTTCATTGGCGGCTGAAATTGATGCAATTTGAGCAATTTCATCTTTAGTATTAACTGTGTGTGACATTTCATGCAGCTTTGCAACGGCTGCTGCAGTTGCTTTTTCAATGCCTGTTCGAATCCCAACTGGGTTGGCACCAGCAGTCACGTTCTTCAAACCTTCACCGACAATTGCTTGAGTCAAAACAGTAGCGGTTGTTGTACCATCACCTGCGATATCATTTGTCTTTGAAGCAACTTCAGCGACAAGCTTAGCGCCCATATTTTCAAAATGGTCTTCTAGTTCAATTGCTTTAGCAATTGTTACACCATCATTGGTAATGGTTGGTGCACCATATGATTGTTCCAAAACAACATTACGACCCTTTGGTCCAATAGTCGTTTTAACTGTATCAGCTAACTTGTCAACACCGGCCTTCATCTTTGCACGTGCATCTTCTGAAAACTTTAATTCTTTAGCCATGATTTAAATATCTCCTTTGATTTGATAATTATTCGACAACTGCAACTATGTCTTTTTCGTGCAATGCTAAGTAATCTTGCCCTTCAAATGACACTTCTTGTCCTGCATACTTATCAAACAAGACTTCATCACCGACTTTAACTGTCAAATCACGGACTGTGCCATCATTTAAGACATAACCCGTACCCGCAGCTACAACTTTACCAGTAACAGGCTTGTCCTTGGCATTACTTGCCAAAACAATCCCACCGACAGTTTCTTCTGCAGCTTCCGTTACTTCAATAATCACACGATCACCCAATGGCTTCAACATGGATTCATACCTCCGAGATTTTCTTTTTTAGCACTCTTTAAACGTGAGTGCTAATTACAATTTTAAGTATAACACTATCATCAAAAATGTCAACAAAAAAGACGTGATCTAGTTGTCACGTCATCAAAGAAAAGTCCCTCCATGCGCCTCAGAAATATCATAAGCGATCGTAAAAGCCTCCGGATCAACTTGATGAATGCCACGCAAAAAATGATTATACTCATGATTATCAAGGACCACCATCAACATTTCACGTCCATCACCCATATAACCGCCACGAACATCCATAATTGTGAAGCCCTTGTCACCATCAAGCAAATATTTTTTCAAATCATCAATGCGATCATTTGTTGTAATGTAGACCATTTTACGACGATCCAAACCAGTTTCGATATAGTTCATCACAACCGCAGTAATAACTAATGAAAAAAGCGCCAAAATCAGTGCTTCTAACCCTTGCGTTACCAAGTTCCCTAACGAAACAACTGTATCAATTGCCAGCAGAGATAAAGCTGGTGAAATGCGAAAATACTTCTTAAAAATCATCGGAGGCACTGCAGTTCCACCACTAGAAGCATCAATTCGATAAAGTAATGCTACACCAACAGCAAAAATACTACCACCAACAAGCACCGCAAAGGTTCGATCTTGTAAAACTTGAAAACTTGGTGTAACTTTCAATAACACCGGCAAAACAATACTGCCAAAAGCAATTCGCGCTGTGGTACCACGATCCAAAAAAACAGCTGCCAAAACAATCATAATCAAATTGACGATCAACACAGTAGCTGCTCGATCAAAACCCACCAATTCGTTAATTAAAATAGCCAATCCAGTTGCGCCACCAGCAGCAACTTTTGCCGGTGCATAAAAAAAGTTAATGCTGATTGCTACGATTTCGAGTGCCATTACAATAACAATATAACGTAGTGCTTGATAGTTTTTAAGTATTTTCATTTAATATCCTCATTGTTTGTGGCATTCATTTATTTGCGTTTGAATCGTGACCGAATAGTATCCCATAAGGATGCAGTTCGTAATATTTTGTCGTTTCCTAGATGCTCACGCATCACTTTAAGTAAACTGCCCGACGACTTAGCAGAAAAATCTAAATCAATTTTATCTGTTTTAATTTTAAATCGGCGACTAACTCGATTCCCTGTGACGTGTACGTAGACAGCGCTTATGTTTTTCCAAGGAATTTGAATATAATCTTCAACATTATTATCATTAAAGAACTCGAACGCCTGATCTCCTACTAAAATCTTACCATACTTCGCCCCAATACCTAGATAAGAAATGCCTTGCGTTGTATATTCTGCTTTTGCGTTTAAAGACTGTACCATGAATATGTTCCCCTATTATTTTCTATGTACCATTAAAAGTGCTTGCCAGATTGACAAGCACTTTTAACATGAATGCTATTACATTATGTTTAAGGCATGCATTACGATACCAAAGATAAAGATACCAATAATCATAACGATTGGTGATACTTTTTTCTTCAACAACCACATTGCCAAGAATGTCAGTAAGAGTCCCATCAACCCAGGAATCAAACTGTCTAAGTTACTCTGTAACGTATTAGGGGCTAACTTTGTCAATGATAATCCGGAAGCTTGCTCACCTAAGATCTTCTGCAACTGTGCGCCGGTAACATTCCCATTTGGGAAATTAATGTAGGCACCCTTTGCCAACTTCTTTGCTGGCAGTTCAAGAATAAATTTGATCGATACCCAGCGCTCAACCAAGACAGCCAAGATGAACATACCAAGTATTGAAGCACCCTTTGTAATGTCCTTCAATAACCCACCAGACAAATCTTGCGTAATGGCACTTCCAGCTTTATAACCAAATTCTTGTGTATACCACAAGAATGCCATACGAATAATGTTCCAAAGAACAAAGAATAAAATTGGTCCCAGAATATTACCACTAATTGCCAATGATGCACCCAGTGCACCCAGAATTGGTCGGATTGTGAACCAAAAGACCGGATCACCAATACCTGCCAAAGGACCCATCATACCAATCTTAACACCCTGAATAGCAGTATCATCAATTGGCGCACCATTGGCACGTTCTTCTTCCAAAGCTAATGTCACACCAAGAATAGGTGAAGCAACATAAGGATGCGTATTGAAGAATTCCAAATGGCGCTGCAAGGCTAGCGCACGATCTTCTTTTGACTTATACAATTTTTTGATCGCAGGAATCATGGAATAAGCCCATCCAACGTTTTGCATACGTTCATAGTTCCAAGAACCTTGGAGGAATTGTGAACGCCATGCAACTGACATACGATCTCTTTTAGTTAATTCAATTTTTCTTTCAGCCATCATCTTGCCCCTTTCTAGTACTTGTTCAAAATGTCGCCGACTGGATCACTACCACCGCCGCCATTTGAACCGTTACTGTTACCACCCATTTTTGACAAGTTGATGTAGATCAAAGCAAGTGCAACACCAATTGCTCCTAACGCGATCAACGTTAGTTCACTAACAGCTGCTAACGCAAAACCAATAGCGAAGAATGGCCATACTTCACGAGTTGCCATCATGTTAATAACTAATGCATAACCAACGGCGACAACCATTCCACCACCTATAGCCATGCCACCAGTTAACCATTCTGGCATAGATGTCAAAGCTGCTCTCACTGCCGCAGCAGGTACAGCAATTAAAATAGCAGCAGGTACAGCTATACGTAGACCTTGTAGTACAAGTGCAAATAGATGCAAGCGTTCAATAGTACCAATTTTTCCTTCTTTAGCAGCAGCATCAGCTCCGTGAGTCAATCCAACCGCAACAGTACGAACAAGCATTGTCAGGAACAAACCAGCAACAGCCAAAGGAATAGCTGAAGCTACGGCCACTGAGATTCCTGTACTAGAGAAATCGCCACCTTTAACCATAATGATTGAGGAAGCTACTGAGGCCAAGGCCACATCAGGGGCAACAGCCGCACCAATATTAGCCCAACCTAAGGCGATCATTTGCAATGTACCACCTAAAATTATACCCGCTGTCAGATGACCAGTTACTAAACCAATTAGCGTGGCTGAAACTAGCGGTTGATGAATTTGAAATTCATCCAGAATACCTTCCATACCTGCAAAGAAGGCAATGATTACGACTAAAACTATCGCAATAACAGACATATTAGACACCTTTCTTAATTAAACATTTTACATGTCAAATTATTTAACATTTGCTTTCTTGATTAAATCAAACAAGTTAGCCTTACTATCATTAGGCACTTTTCGAACATCAAATTCAACGCCTAAGTCGCGTAACTTTTCAAAAGTGGCAACATCATTTTTATCCATAGACAAAACTTTGTTGACCATTGTTTTTCCTTCTGAATGTGCCATTGAACCAACATTCAATGACTTAATCGGTACGCCACCTTCTACAGCAGTTAACACATCTTCAACCGTTTCAAACAGCAGGAATGCGTCAACACCACCAAAGCGATCGTCCTTAGCCACCTCAATCATTTTACTGATTGGTACAATATTTGCGCGCACATTGTTAGGCGCAGCTTGTTGGATCAAGCTCTTACGCAGCTCATCCTTGGCCACCGCATCTGAAACAACAATAATACGATTTGCTTTTGAATCAGGTGTCCAAGCCGTGGCCACTTGCCCATGAAGTAAACGTGTGTCCAAACGGGCTAGCTTAATATTGATGTGTCCTTCTTTTAAGCCAACAATTTTTTCGGAGGTTTTAGCTTCCGTTTCTTCTTTGGCTTCTGGAACTGACTTCACACCATCCTTAGCAACTGGAACCAAATACGTAGCCAATCCAGCGGCTGTATCTTGGCTCAAACGGCCAGCATAGGCTTCAATTAACATTGGTAAATTCAACCCTGCAATGATAGCCATTTTTTCTGGATTTTGCTTCTGAATTAAACTAGCGCGGTTAAATGGTGATCCTCCCCACAAATCAACTAAAAATAGGATTTGATCATCATTATTAAACTTCGCCAATGCCTCCTGGTAATGCTTATCTAAATCGTCTGGCCCTTCGTTAGGCAAAAATGTAACAACTTCAACATTTTCTTGTTCACCGAAAATCATTGAACCTGACATCAGTATGCCTTTAGCAAAGTCTCCATGACTGGCAATAATTAGATTAACCATCCGGTTATCTCCTTCTCATTAAAATACTTACTATATGATTATAACGGAACAAAACAGTTTTGTAAACGCTTTCAAGTAAGTTTTTTGTTACCGTTTACATATTTAATTATAATCCTAGTTTACCAAAAAGTACAAGCTTTCACTTTTTCTTACATACCTTGTATTTTCTTTTCATAAAATAGTTTTTCAAAAGGTAAATTGTGATGAAAACTAATGAAATAATAACTTACAATCTAGCGACATTTTCTAAATTCATCTCACAAATACGTCTTTATTTGTTGTTGTAGGTGTGACAAAACTGCGTATGAGCGTCATATCACCATTTAATCGGTAGTTTTTTGCATCACTCAAAACTATAAAACTATCACCTTTTTTGATTTGATCGGCATCAATAAAACCGGACCCTTCGATCACCGTAAACAGTTCATAATGGTGAGTTAGTTCAAACAATGATGGACCGCGAACCAACAACTTATCTATGGTAAATTTTGTTGCTACTACCAAACGTTCAATGACAGTTTGGTCAACAATCGTGGTATCTTGAATTAAGGTAGGATCTACATGAGGTACAGTAGTGACTGCTAAGGCCTCTTCAATTTGAAGCGGACGCTTTTCTTTTGTGGCGGCATCAATTCGATCAAAGTCGTAGAATCGATAAGTTGTGTCAGAACTCTGTTGTATCTCAAGAGCAATAATACCGGCCCCTAAAGCGTGAAATGTACCAGAAGCGACATAAAAGAAATCTCCCTTCTGCACTGGAATTGTGCGTAATAACTTGTCCCATTCTTTTTGATCAACCATCTTTTTAAGTTCATCTCGTGTTTTCGCATGATGACCATAATATATTTTAGAACCTGGCTTTGCATCTAAAATATACCAACTTTCTGTTTTGCCAAATTTTTCGTGAGACTGTTTATCATTCGGATGAACCTGAATTGATAGATTTTCATGGGCATCCAAAATTTTCACTAATAGTGGAAATGCTTCATCACGTCCATGACCACCAAACAATTCTGGATGATCTTGCCAAACTCGACTCAATCCTTGACCTGCTAATTTCCCGTTAATTACAGTAGATTGTCCATTGCTATGGGCAGCAATTGTCCAAGCCTCCCCAGTGTGATCACTCGGGATTTTATAATTAAAGTCTTCCAAGGCGTTTCCACCCCACATCTTTTCATGTAACTCTGCTTGTAAATGTAATATTGTCATAATGTAATCGCTTTCATTTTTATTCAAAAAAATTTTATTTTAGGTTAAATCCTTTATCTTTAGCATACTGCGTCAATAATGGTGTTGTTTTTCGTTCACGAGTTAACATTCGGGCATTGTTTTCTGTCCAAGAACGTTCAATACCTCGATTCGCATAATATTCAACCATCACTTTATTATACGCGGAAACTGACTCTTCTAGCTGTACTTGATTATAGCGATCTTTCATCAAAAATCCGCTTTCACCAAGTTTTGGCTTAATACCAGGATTATCCGCCGGATGACCAATTGAAAAGCCCATCACTGCTTTCACATAGCGTGGCAAGTTGAGATGCTCTTCGTAAATTTCAAAGGCCCCTAATGCACCAGCCATGGTCACACTACCTAATCCCAGCGATTCAGCAGCGACTTGAGCCCGTCCAAGAGCAATGCCGGCACTCACAATACCACCTTCAAGTAATGCATAGCTCTGTATGTTCTCTTCTGCCTGGCGGCGCTGCTCATTGTTTAAGCCTATTAAATCTTTATTGTAGTCAACTGTTACAACAAAGTATCTTGCCGCAGTTTCAATATATTTCATGCCTACCTTAGTGGTAATATCAGCTTTTATATCTTGTGATGTAATTTCTATAAAAGTTACTGGTTGGTAATTATTCATATTAGGCCCAGCAGTTGCCGCACGAATAATTTCTGAAACCTGTTGATCAGAGACCATTTCATCTGTAAAGGAACGTATGGACATATGTTGATTAAGCACATCTAAGGTTGGGTTAGACATAGTAAAATCCTTTCATGAAACCAAATAATATTCATAACTAGATAGTACCATAAAATTATGATAAAATAATAAAATATTAATTGGAGAAATTTATGCAATTCGGGAAGTTTCGATTAGGATTACGTACATTAAAGACTGCTCTAGCCGTTATGCTAATCATCACGTCATTTTATTTTTTTAATCGTCCGCCTTTTGTTGCGTGTTTAGCGGCAGTTTTTGCACTGCGAGAAAGTTGGGATAAAACGCTCAACTTTGCCAAAGTACGGTTGATTTCTAACACAGTCGGTGGTGCTTTTGCGCTATTTTATTTCATTGTTCACCAACAAACACATCAAGCTGCCTGGGTTTCCATGATTCTTTTACCTCTACTTGTTATTGTTGTAATTGTTTTATTAGATGGCTTCAACTACAATAGTGGTGTTATTGGGGCCATGGCTGCCTTATTAATGATTTCATTAAACATTCCAGCTGGTGCAACCATAGTTTATGTCATTGATCGTATCATTGATACTTTCATCGGTGTGGTCATAGCAATCGCGATTAACCGATTCTGGTCACCAAAAAAAGCGACGTGAGCCGCTTTTTTAAATACCTAAATATTGCTCAATTGTCTTCAAAACGCCATCGTTTGTGTTCACATCGACGGCTTTTTTAGTTACTCTTTGTTGCATAAACGGCTCCGCATTAGGCATCACGAACCCATTTTCGTATTTAGTCAGCATCTCTAAATCATTGCCATTATCGCCAAACACCATTACTTCACTATCTAAAACATTGTAGTAATCTTGCAAAACTTGTAGTCCGGCTGCCTTATCCACACCTTTTCCTAAAACATCAACAGAGCCAAATCCTGACCCAGTTGCATGCAATTCGTTGCCAAAAATATTTCTCAGCGCAGACACATGTTGATGCACTTCATTATTTGGCCACACAAAAGTAATACCCAAAATGTGATCATCAACTTGCATTAATTTTTCAACTTGCTTGACGTTGGGATAAAATTGAAAAACCATTTCCGCGACTTGACCTGTCGCATGGTTAGACACATATGTTCCTTTATCACCTGTCATGATAATAATGTTTTCCGCTGACTCCGGATTTTTAGCATTCCAGTCAATGACCTTTTCTAATTGATTAGCTGACAAATGTACTGAATACAATTGTTGTTCAAATGTTGATACAACTGCACCATTGGAACCAACAAAATCCATTTCAAAGCCATTATTAATTGTTGGGGCAAACAATTGTTGTAGATTTTTAACTTGACGCCCTGAAGCCGCAACAAAACGCATATCGCGTGTCTCCATAATTGATAAAACGCGTTCAAATCTAGCTTGACTATATTCATCATTTGCCGTTAAAAACGTGCCATCCATGTCCGACGCAATTAATTTAATTGACATTACTTGTCTCCTACTCGTAAATACTATCTTTCAATTGTACCAAAAAAGCGCCGTTAAGCGCTAATTTCATTCAAATTGTTTAAGATATTCTTGATAACCAGATTCATCAATTACCCAATCTAGTTCACCAATGTACTCAGCATGGGGATCATGGTAAGCAAATTCATGCTTAAATTTGTACAATCCATCTGAATTATCAAATTCACCAATGCCACCAAAATCGTACTCAACTTTGCCTAATTCAAGTCCCCATTTGAGCATTTCGTATTGGATAGCAGCAGGCGCATTATGCTTTCCAAATTCACGGTATGAACCAGCGTACATGTACCAAATCTCATCGCCATAAGAGAATCCAAGGCCACTGGCAATAACTTGATCTTCATAATGCGCTAGATAAACACGGAATAATCCCGTACCAGCCCATAATTTTTGCATTCGTAAGAAATAGTCAATTGGTCGATGGGTAATGCCATGGCTCTTCGCCATCGACACATATGTATCAAACAATGCGCGAATGTCTTCTTCACCATCACCACTTGTAACAGTAACCCCGTCACGAAAAGCACGACGAATATCATTTCTGACTTTCGGCTTAAAATGAAGCATTAACTCATCTTCATTTGTAATGGGCTTAGCCCCTTCACCGCGACCATCATAGTACAAAACAACATTCTTACGTGGTTGAATGTTCCCATGCATATGCTTAACTTGTTTATTTCTTGTTTTAAATCCAGCATCAAGATACTTTTGATTTAATGCATCAGAATATGACACCTCAGGATCCATACGTACCAAAAATACATTATCTGGCAAAGCCGTCAATGCTTCATTAATCATTGACTTAATCAAGTCAATGTCCTCAACATCAGCTACTGGCCCTCGGCCAACATAAGCTAATAGTTTTCCTGGTACTGCTTCGACGGTTAAAACGGACATAGCGGCATCAATTTTTCCGTCAGTTTCGTGGTAAACATAAATGTGTCCCCAGTTAGATTTCAACTCTCCCCACAATGGATCTTGTGTTACTTGTCCACGGGGATTTTCACGAACGAATTGCTGATAATCAGTTACTTTTTTGGAATCATCTAAATTTAAAATAGTCATGTGAAATTATAGTCCTGTCGTAATTGAGCCGTAGTTTTCGATGAAATAAACTAACGTCTGTAATTCATTTGTTAAGTCAACGTTTTGCACACGAACACCAGTTGGAACAGTCACACGTACTGGTGTAAAGTTCAAAATACCTTTGACACCCGTTTCGACTAACTGGTTGGTAATTTCTTGTGCAACACCTTGTGGAACCGTTAGAATGGCAATATTGATACGTTGTGCTGTTATTTGCTCTTGTAACTCTTCCATTGAATAAATTGGCACACCTGACAAAATTGTGCCTGTACGCTTTTCGTCTGCATCAAATGCTGCTGCAATACGCATATTTGATGATTGATGGAAATTAAAGTTTAATAAAGCTTGTCCAAGATTACCAGCACCGATTAAAGCCACATTAATTAAGCTGTCTTGGTCCAATACATTGGCGAAAAAATCTAAAAGCGCTTTGACATCATAACCGTAGCCACGCTTACCTAGCGCACCAAAATATGAAAAATCTCGACGAATTGTTGCCGCATCGAACTTAATAGCTTCACTCAACTCTGAGGAAGAAATCCGTTCCTTGCCAGCATCATGTAAAAATGTTAGATAACGAAAATATATAGGTAGCCGCTTAGCAGTTGCACGCGGTATTTTAGGTTGTTGAGTCATAATTATCTCCATTAATTAAACTTGTGAACTTTTGCATAACTAGTATACCATATATAAAAAGGTTTTACCAAAAGATAGTGATGTTTTCACAATGATGTCAGGATTGTAACAATTCAAAATCCAATCCCGGATCCGTGTTTAAATCTAAATCAGCAAAAATATTTTTCTTGTAATTCCAATAACCCGCAGCACCAATCATTGCTGCATTATCCCCTGTATACTGCATCGGAACAGGGATAAATTCTGTCTTTGGAAAATCGTTTAATAGCATAGTCAATTCTTCACGTAATTGAGAATTTGCGGCGACACCACCAGCTAATACAAAACTTTTAACAGGAAAATTTTCTAATGCTCGTTTTGTTCGACCAATTAATGCATCAACAACAGCATTTTGAAAGCTAGTCGCCAAATCATTCTGATTGATTGTTTCCTCTTTTTGATTGGCGTGATGCACATAATTAATTACCGCACTCTTCAAACCAGAAAAACTAAAATCATAGTTATCTTCATGTGCCATGGCAGTTGGAAATTTAATGGTTGGTTGGCCTCTATGAGCCATCTCATCAATTGTCTTCCCAGCAGGATACGGCAAATTTAATAGCCGCCCAACTTTATCAAAGCTTTCTCCAGCTGCATCATCACGTGTTTCGCCAATGACTTCAAATTGGTTTTCTTCACGCATCAATACAAGTTCAGTATGTCCACCAGAAACCATTAATGCCATCGCTGGATATTTAATTGGCTTGTTAAAATTTGCCGCCGCAATATGACCTGCTAAGTGATTAACTGGAATAACTGGTAAACCATGCGCCAGAGCAAATGTTTTCGCCCCCATTAAACCAACTAATAAAGAGCCGACTAGTCCCGGCCCATATGTCACAGCAACCGCATCAAGCGCTTTGGGTTCTACATGAGCCGTGTTTAAAGCATCATTTAGTACCCGAGTAATCCATTCAATATGATGTCTACTGGCCACTTCAGGAACAATACCACCAAAGCGTTGATGTGAATTAATTTGGGTAGCCACACTGTTGCTTAGCACAATGTGACCGTCTTCAACAATGGCGACACTTGTTTCATCCGCACTTGATTCAAAGGAAATTATTTTAGTCAATTTTTTTCTCCATCATAATTGCATCATCACCATTTCTATAATATTTTTCACGACGATAATACTCTGTAAATCCCAGCTTTCTATATAATGCTTGGGCGCCACCATTTTGTGCAGATACTTCAAGCAAAAATCGAGTGACTTGCTTCATATTAAAAATATGTTTAAAAATGTTCTGTGCCACACCTTGTTTTTGATAATCAGGATGTACTGCAACACTAACAATTTCAGCTTCATCAAGTATTGTCGTGACACCAACAAAGCCACCATCCCCGATAAAATAAGCTGTCCTGGGACTAGCTAAATCATGTTCAAAAACGCTTTTGGGCCAAGGGGATGATCCAAAAGCAGCATCGGCTATATGCCATATCAAGTCAATATCTTCAGTTGTTGCTCGTCGAATCATCAAAGTGTAATGCCATCGATACCGCATCTTCGCGATTATCGAGGTAATATCCTTTCTTAATACCTGTTTGCTTATAGCCCAGTCGTTCGTACAATGCCAGTGCGCCCAGGTTGGACACTCTGGCCTCCAGAGTCATTGATGACATACCTGTTTTTTTAGTAAACAATTTTAACTCTTGCATGAGTATCGTGCCCAAGCCGCTATTTTGCCATACCGGTAGGACAGCTATATTAGTAATGTGCATGTCATGAATGTCAGTGCGCAAAGCAGCACCAGCAAAACCAACAATTTGACCACGCCGTTCAATGACTAAATACAGTCGGACATGCGGACGTGACAGTTCACTCACAAAATCACGTAAAAGCCATGGTGCTGAACCATTATAAACTGCTTCTTCAATTTTTATTAGCATATCGATGTCTGACATCGTAGCTCGCCTTAATAAAAATGTTGTCCCTTGGACATCAACGACTTTTTCGGTATATTTTGGCAAACTATTTAATAAATGCTTTGATTTTCTAAATTTCAAAAACATAGTTTTCTGGTTTATCCTCACCAGGATGAGCAGCAATCCAGTTCAGCTCTGCTTGCGTTTTGCGTAGATAATTTGGATTAAAATCCTGAATATTCTCTGTAGGTGTTTCTTGCAATCCAAGTGTTACAATACCCACCCCATCCGGTAAACTCTCTTCTGGTGACAAAATTTTTGCGCGCTCACCAAAAAGCGTTTGCATTTCATCGCTAAATTCTGAGGTGTCACCCAGAAAAGTAATTGGTTCGTCCTTTGCTTCCAAAAAAGCAAATAAATTTGTAATTGGCTGATGAGATTCAGTAAATATACTCACACCATTTTGATATACACCAGCAAAAACGTTTCTATTGCGGGCGTTAAATAATGGTACCACTAGCCCGTCAGCTTTAACTTGTTCCGCTAAAATTGCTAAGCTAGATACACCACATAATTCAGCACCCAAGGTATCGGCTAAAACTTTTGCCACTGTGACACCAATTCTTAATCCCGTAAACGATCCTGGCCCTTGAGCCACAACAACACGATCAATATCTTGTAGTGTCCAATTTTCAGCAGCCACAATATCTCGAATGGCTGGTAGCAACTGAATGGAATGGTTACGTGCTACATTGGTAGTGAAAACGTTTTTTACGCTATTATGTTCTGCCAAACTCACTGTTAGTGGTTGGTTACTTGTATCAAATGCTAAAATCTTCATAAGTTTAATTTTATCACAAATAATAAAACTTGAATGAGAATTGTTATATTTATTAGTAATCATAAAAACCGTTATAGAGCACAAAAAAAAACGCCAATGGCGCTTTTTCTAAATATTACTTTGTTGCTTCCTTAACTAACTCAATCACTTCGTCATTCGTTTCAACGTCCAATGCTTTTTCAGCCAACACTTTCATGTCAGCTGTATTGAGCTTTTTCATCAAGGAACGAGTTTGCAAAACAGATGGTGCACTCATTGAAAACTCATCTAATCCCATACCCACTAATAGTGGTACTGCCACAGGATCACCAGCCATCTCACCACACATTGCGACAAACTTGCCCTCTTTGTGTGCAGCTGAAATCACAGTATTAATTAATCGTAAGATAGACGGATTATATGGTTGATACAAATACGCCACACGATCATTTCCACGATCCGCAGCCATTGTATAGGCAATCAAATCATTCGTACCAATGGAGAAGAAATCAACTTCTTTGGCAAATTTATCGGCTAAAATTGCTGCAGCTGGAATTTCTATCATAATGCCCAACTTAACTTCACCCGTAGCCACACCCGCTTTTTCAAGCTTTTCACGTTCTTCAAGGTAAATTTTCTTAGCAGCACGGAATTCGCTTAATGTTGCAATCATTGGGAACATAATCCATAAGTTGCCAAACGCAGATGCCCGTATCAATGCACGTAATTGCGTGCGAAAAATATCAGTCTGATCCAATGAAATACGAATGGCACGATAACCTAAGAACGGATTCTCTTCTTCAGGTAATTTCCAATAATCAAGATGCTTATCGCCACCAATGTCCATCGTACGAACTGTAACGGGCTTGTCACCCATTTGTTCGACAACAGATTTGTAAGCCTCAAACTGTTCATCTTCGGTTGGTAAATGATCAGATTCCATATACAAGAATTCTGTTCGATACAAACCAACGCCTTCAGAACCATTGTCTAAAACAGCTTGCATATCTTTTGGTGCGCCAATGTTAGCACCAACGATAAATTCTTTACCATCAGCAGACACTGATTTCTCATCTTTTAACTTAGCCCATTCCGCACGTTGTGCGAAATAATCGGCTGCCTTTTTTTGATAAGTAGCAAGTGTATCGGCATCAGGATTAACAATTACATCACCTGTCAAGCCATCAACAATGACCAAATCACCACTAGAAACTTCAACTGTTGCTTTTTCAGAACCAACCACCGCTGGAATTTCCAACGTACGTGCCATAATTGATGCATGAGCTGTTCGACCACCAAGGTCAGTTAGAATACCTTTTACGAACTGACGATCTAGTTGCGCTGTATCAGAAGGAGTTAAATCCTTTGATACAAGAACTACTTCTTCATCAATTAGTGCTGGATTAGGCAAAGAAATGTTCAATAAATGTGACAAAATGCGCTTCGTTACGTCGCGAATATCTGCTGCACGTTCTTGCATATATTCATTATCCGTCATCGCATCAAACATACTGATGTACATATCTGTGACTTCTTTGACAGCTTGTTCAGCGTTAACTTTGTCATCTTCTATTTTTTGTTTAATTGCACCAGACATTTCTGGATCAGCCAAAACCATTAGGTGTGCTTCGAATACTTCAGCCTCTGCAGCACCTAAACTTTCGGTTGCCTTTGCCTTTATCAATTTAACATCATCACTAGAAGCCTTCAAAGCATCGTCGACACGTGCTTGTTCAGCCGCCACATTTGTTACTGTTGTCTTCTCAAAAGACAAATCTGGATCAACTAACAAGTAGGCTTTAGCAATTGCTACGCCGTTACTTGCCGCGATTCCTTTGAAGTTTTTCGTCATTTTATTCTGCTAGTCCTTCTGTAGCCATTGCTTCAGCAATTGTTGTCATTGCTGCTTCTTCATCAGCACCCTCAGTCTTAATAGTAACATCGGCTCCTTGACCAACACCCAATGACATTACACCCATGATTGACTTCAAGTTAACATCCTTACCTTGATATGACAAAGTAACATCTGAAGCAAACTTTGAAGCTGCTTGTACTAACAAAGTTGCTGGACGTGCGTGAATACCTGTTTCTGCGATGATATGAAAGTCTTTTGATTGTGCCATGTTTAAAATTCTCCTTTGTGCTGTTAATCAGCTTCTGAATATAGTTTATCAAAGCGCTTACAAAATATCAAGTAGAATATTGCACAAATCATTGTTATATCAAGCACTAAAGCTAGAAATGCCTATTTACCGGCTTTTTCAATGAAAACGTTTACATTGATTTTGCGTCCTCTTTTCTGAAAAATAGATTGTTCATACTTGAAACAACTTATATCCACAATAAAAAAGCGTTAAACATCATCAGTTCAACGCTTTTTTCTCACTTAAAATTTTCATACAGGCCATTAACAAAGTCTAGCCAGTACTGTGGATTTAGAGGTTCTCCCGTAGCATCTTCCAATACTTTATTAGGGTCTACAGCTCCACCATATTGCCAAACATGCTCCTTACGCCATTCAAAAATTGGTGAATAATCTCCCGATTCAAAGATAGCTTTAAAATCTAACGTCTTTGTCATGGTTGCTCTAAATTGAGCTGCATATAAATGACCGAGTGCATAACTTGGAAAGTACCCAAATGATCCGCCCGCCCAGTGAATGTCCTGTAAAATACCAGTCAAATCATCTGGCACTTCTAAACCAAGATATTCTTTATATTTCTTATTCCAGAGTGCTGGCAAATCACTTATATCAACGTTATCGTTAAAAATTGCTTTTTCAATTTCATAACGAATAATGATGTGCAGTGGATAAGTTAGCGGGTCCGCTTCAGTACGAATCAGTGTGGCTTCAGTTTTTAACCACGCTTGATAAAATTGATCAAAATTAATATCATCAAATGTTGGTGCCACAATTGCTTGTAACTTTGGATATTCAACTGCCCAAAATTCTTTTGATCTTCCAACCATAACTTCATTAAACAACGATTGTGATTCATGAATACTCATGCTGATTGGCAAAACTGAACGTACATCATCATACTTAGAATCAACATTTTGTTCAAAGAGTCCATGGCCTGCCTCGTGGAGAATGCCTAGAACTGCCATTTGAAAATTATTTTCGTCCCAGCGTGTGGTGATACGAGCATCATCACGATTCAGAGCT
The DNA here is from genome assembly GCF_000014445.1 of Leuconostoc mesenteroides subsp. mesenteroides ATCC 8293. NCBI lineage: Bacteria > Bacillati > Bacillota > Bacilli > Lactobacillales > Lactobacillaceae > Leuconostoc > Leuconostoc mesenteroides. The sequence goes on from NC_008531.1 coordinate 1,751,838, forward strand.
TCCATAAATGGATGGATCGTATCGTCTAGCCGGCCCTTATTTAGTTTGTAACCCAATCTTTGTGCAGCCGCCATAGCATACTTACTTTGTTGTACCTTAGTGACCTTACGACTTAAAAATTCATCGTTAGGTATCGAATCATTGGCTGACAATTTGTGACGCAATGTTGTGATACCATTCTTAACTTGGTCGAATACTGCATCCAATTTTTCGACAGTTAATCCTGGTTCATATTGATTTAATAAAACATCGTATGGTGTTTTTTCATTTTTTTGCCATAGCGGAATGAATTGCTTCAAATAGCTAATAATTCGTTCCAAATATGGCTGATAAACTTTATAATCATTAGCCTCACGCGCTCTTGCCCAAAAATCTTGTGCTTCCGAAAGTGTTTTCTGAAAAGCAATAAAATCTTGTTCAGGAATATTGCCTGTCATATCAAAATCTTTACGTGCCTTTTGAAGCACAAGATGACCTAGACTATCTAATGATGAATCGTCAGCTTCCAAATCTTCTAATATCTTTTTTCGAGCACTTCCAGTTGAAACTTGAAATAACTTTTCAGCTAAATATGCGTCCATCTCTGCACGAAAATGTCCCGCATCCTTTGGCATCCCCGTCAAAGCATCCCAACCTGAAAGTGCAGCTATTTGTGTCAAAATAGTCTGCTCTTTAACTGAATCAAATAAATCATGTTGTGTCGTCATACATAGCTCCTATTAGAATATTTTTAGTTAATAATCATTTTATCATTTCATTTGAAGAAATGTGTCATCATTGATCATTATTTAGAAAACTGTCTTAATTAAAAATAAAAAAGAAACTAGACCTATTAGCAGATTTAGTTCCTTTTATTTTTAGTTTTGAAATTCCTGATTTCCCGCTGCTTTACCTAAACGATTATTAAAGGCTTTACCAATACCAATCGGCGGCATCTTTTGAACGTAAATCGTGGTTATCTGACTATCATCATCGTAAAAACGTAACCCAGCAAATAACTGTTCAGTAGCCGTTTCTAAGGTGTTTCCTAATGACCACGCCTGATGATTCGTTAATGCCATTTTTTCAATCATATCATCTTTGGCCATTACAACATCATTTGGTGCAAGTACTTGCTTTAATTCTAAGGCATCTAATCCGTCAAACATTACGACATTTTTGTCTGGGGCATAGTGGCGATATTTCATGCCCGGTGCCTTAGGTGTTACATTACTCGCAACAGATTCTGTACTAGTTGCATCAATGACCTTCATTTGTAAGACTTCTTCAAGTTGTGGTTGGGTCACTGCGCCTGGTCGTAAAATAATCGGTGTCGATATTGACATATCGACAACCGTTGACTCAACACCTACTTGTGTTGGTCCATCATCAACAATTCCGGCAATTTTATTTTGCATATCATGCCACACATGCTGTGCTGTTGTTGGGGATGGCTTTCCTGATGTATTTGCACTCGGTCCCACAATTGGTACACCAGCAGCACGAATTAACGTACGTGCCGCGTCGTTAGCAGGTAAGCGAAAAGCAACCGTCTGTAATCCACCGGTCACCAACATGGACACCTTTCCTGGTTTGATAGGTAGGATAATAGTTAACGAACCCGGCCAAAAATGGTCCATCAATCCCCTAGCTTGGTCAGAAATAGTTACAAATTCATCCAATTGTGCAGCGTCTGCTACGGTCATAATCAAAGGATTGTCAGCAGGTCGTCCCTTAGCGACAAATACCTTTTTAATTGCTGATTCATTCGTTGCATCGGCTCCCAGTCCGTAAACTGTTTCTGTTGGAAAAGCAACTACTTCGCCGTTTTGGATAAGTCGGCTAGCTTCTTCAATATCATTTTTTGTGGTTTCAAAAATTTTTGTTTTCATTTTTCTACTCGAATCATGCGATCAAGACCTGAAAAATCTTGTCGCAAAGTTATCTTAGCTTTAGGCAATGCCGCTTGTAATAATTGCTGTACTGCCTTTCCTTGCTTATAACCAATTTCAAAATACGCACGGCCATGTTCAGTTAAATGTGCATCTAATCCACGCGCAATTTTTTTGTAAATTGCTAACCCATCGTTTTCAGCAAATAAGGCTGTATGCGGTTCGAATGTTAACACACTGTCATCCATCTCATTCTCATCACTATTAGAAATATATGGTGGATTACTAACAATAAGATCAAATTTCAATCCGCTTAATGCGCTAAAAACATCGCTTTCAACGAAATGTAGATGTGATAAATTAAAACGTTGCGCATTCATCTCAGCTACCGTCAAAGCATCTTGAGAAATATCTGCCGCAAACCCTTTTACTCGGTCGTTCTCAAGCATTAATGTTTCGATAATAGCCCCACTACCAGTACCAATATCTAACACAGAAACCGGATGTTTAGTATTACCAGCATCTTTCAAAATCCATTCAACCAGTTGCTCGGTTTCTGGCCGTGGAATCAACACACGTTCATCTACCATAAATTCACGTCCATAAAATGGTGCATGACCTAAAATATATTGTGGCGGCTTATTTTTAACTAATTCTGATACCCAACTAGGCCAAAGTGCGGCTAAAGCTGCCGGCATTTGTCGTGACATATTTGCTCGCAGCATACCATAATTAACATTCAGTGCCCCACTGAGAAGAAAATCAATATTATCCTTAGCATCGTCTGCTGGCATACCAACACTGGTTAGCTCTGAGATGGCCCATTTTTTAGCCTCAAGCAATGAAATTTTCACTGTGGCTGGATTAACTGGCTTTTTGATGTCGTTCCATTCAAACCATTTTGGTGTATTTAATTTGCTCGAAAGTACTTTTGGATCTGATTTGGATTTTTTAAACTGATCTGGCGTTTCAAAATGTTTCCCAGTCATTTGTTTAGTTCCGCCAACTTTGCTGTTTGATCAGCAATAACCAATGCATCAATAACTTCGCCAAGTTCACCGTTCATAATACGATCCAACTTATTAAGTGTTAGACCAATACGGTGATCTGTTACACGATTTTGCGGATAGTTGTAGGTTCTGATTCGTTCCGAACGATCACCAGTTCCAACCGCTGATTTCCGCTGTGCTGCATATTCAGATTCATTTTGTTGTGCATAAAAATCATAAACACGACTGGCTAACAGCTTACGTGCTTTATCACGGTTTTTAATTTGCGTTCGCTCTTCTTGCATCTTAACCATAATACCAGTTGGCTTGTGAATTAAACGAACCGCTGTTGACACCTTATTGACGTTTTGTCCGCCAGCACCACCTGAACGGAAAAATTCCTCTTCCAAATCTGATTCATTTAGTTCAAAATCAATTTCTTCAAACTCTGGCATGACACCCACTGTAGCTGTTGATGTATGGACACGCCCTTGCGTTTCGGTAGCCGGAACGCGTTGCACACGATGAGCACCAGACTCGAATTTGAGTTTAGAATAAACATTGTCCCCAGTAATCATGACAGCTACTTCTTTGTAGCCCCCTACCTCGGTAGTGCTTTCATCAATAATGCTCATTGACCAATTTTGACGTTCAGCATAACGTCGATACATATCCAACAAGTCCGCAGCAAACAGTGATGACTCATCTCCACCAGCTGCCCCACGTATTTCCATAATAATGTTTTTATCATCATTTGGATCCTTAGGTAGCATCAATATTTTTAACTGTTCTTCCAGTTGTTCTTTTTCAGGTTTTAAGGCACTGAGGTCTTCCTTAGCCAAAGGCGCCATTTCAGCATCGCCCAGCAGTTCCTCTGCATCCTGAATATCTTGAATAACTTGTTTATAGCGTGTGTAAACTTCAACAGTTTGACGTATTTCGCCCGCTTCCTTTGAAAGCTTCATGTAATGTTGACCATTATTCATGACTTCCGGATCAGCCAGTTGTTCATTGAGCTCATCATAGTGATCTATAACGGTTTGTAGTGATTGAAATATAGGATCCATTTTACTCTCCAATAATTGTTTTTAGTGGTATTCAGCCCAAAACATCTTGTTTCTTATGTACAAGACCAAAGGTCTTTTGATGAATTGAATTATTTAACCGGAAACATCTCAGTTATTTTATCTAAATCAGGCTTAAACCAATGATGACGACATGTAGGAATATAGGCTTCATCCCCGCCAATAAAAACTTGCGCACCTTCCCGTTGTGGCTTCCCATCAACAATACGCAATTGCGTTGTCGCTTTTTTACCGCAAAATGAGCAAATGGTTTTCATTTCCTCTAACTTGTCAGCCAGCTCTATTAAACGTTTTGATCCTTCGAATAAATGGTTGAAGGCATCTTGCTTCAACCCAAAAGTCATTACCGGAATGTTCAAGTGGTCAACCACATAAGCTAGCTGATCAACTTGTTTAGCAGCGAGAAACTGTGCTTCATCAATCAAAACTACTGCTAAATGATCATCTTTCATGCCCTTGATCAAATGGTATAGATCATCTTCTGGTTGGACTGCCACAGCCTCTCTAGAAAGACCGATGCGACTAGCAACGACGCCAACACCAGCTCTTGTATCCATAATTGGTGTCATCAGCAACACCTTGCGCCCTTGTGATTCATAATTATGCGCAACCTTAAGAATTTCAATAGACTTTCCGGAACTCATTGCGCCATATTCAAAGAATAATTGTGCCATATTTTTACTGTGCTTACGAGCAATCGAAAACACGATTCTCCTTTTGATTAACTTAAAAAAGTCCGTGTATATCATAAAAATGATAATATTTATAATCAACATTATTTGTCTAAACGAAAATGTAGACAATACTAATAATATTATAGCAATATTTACGACAACAAAAAAGCCACGATTATGTGACTTGAGCAGACAAATCTACTATTGATAAAAATCATTCGCTTGTTTCACGACGAACCGTCCCTGGCTTCAACAAATCGGCCCATGTCAGTGTTTTAGACGTTTTATAATTGACCAACTCATTTAAACGGCTAATGGCCACACCATTAGTGGGCGATGAATCATGCAGAATAAAACCATTACCAAGATCAATTGCAGCATGGAGACGGTCTTCAGTATAGGTATTTGGCGTCACCAGCACATCACCACGCTGCATATTAGACCATTCAACTTCTGTACCAGTTTGTGCTAATAAAGTTGTTGACGCTGCTGATTGCACAACTAACGGCAAACCAGCCTTTCGATAAAACCAAGCAATGAAGGAAGAACAATCAAATTCGTTTTTAGCTACAGAACTATCAGTACGACCGCCACCATAAGAATAGGGGCTTTTGCCAACTAAAGTCATACCACCTGAAATAACTTTTTCAATGGTTTCATTGTCACTTTTAACAGACGCGGCAATTTTTTTGTATGCTGTGACAGAATTATTCACGCCATTTTTATCAAAATAATAATAATAGCCATCAATTTTTTTCAAACCATACACCATTTCACCAGTTTGAGGTGAGAAATAGTATTCTTTTTTACCGATGGTTTGTAGTCCAGTCAACTTCTTTTTAGTTGTATCTGAAATCAAAAATGTTTTCCCTAAGGTAGTCGTCTTTAAAGTAACTTTTTCACCACTAATTGTTGTGAATTTTTGTGATGTGCTCTTCAATGGCGTTGCTTTCAACACTTTTTGTGGTAATGCTTTTATGTTATCCGGTAGGTTGATAACGTTTGTTCTGACCGCATACGTTCCGGCTAAACCAATAATGACAATAGGTACTGCCACAATCCACCAATGCTTACGCCGTGCATGCTTTTTTGATTTTGATCTTGATACTTTCTTTCTTGATTTCATTTATCTTAGTTTCCTTCATAAATAAGCAGCTTAAACTTCGCCTTCAGTTTAACAAACGGATCTTATAATAAGATTAAATAATTTTTGAATCCTAGAAAGTTACTGATTACTTATGAACCAAACTTGACAATTCACTAGGTTTTAATTGTGCCAATAACTTTTTTGCAGCACGCCCACGATGTGAATAAGATACGCGAACGTCGATTGGCATTTCCGCAAAAGTCTGACCATTTTCAGCTTCAAACAAGGTATCAAATCCTACCGAAAACTGACCTCGTTCTGCCAAAGCTAACTTAGTTCCGCCTCGTCCGATTGCGCGCTTCACTTGATCATCCGGTGTTAATAAGACAAATAAAGCCTCTAAATAAGCACTTCGATCCATCTCTGATGCATACAACCCTAATAAATATTCATCTTCTTCCTGGATAGATTTAAGTCCCAAACTTTTAAATTCGCGAGCAATAGTTAATCCAAATCTGGCTGGGAAAGCAGCAAAATACGCACCTGTATCATCAGCTAAAATCCATTCTTTTGGCAAAAATTGCTTAATAAAACGTGCCTTGGCTAAAGCATTTTCATATTGATCATCAGTAGTTTCTTCTGGAAAAGTTTTTTCACTCATTATCGAGCGATAATTGACCACTTGGACGCCAAACTCAGCAAATACTTGTTGAATCTCCCGTGTTTTAGCTGAATTGTTAGATGCGATTACTATTTTTTTCATTATGACACCTTTCCAAAATAAATCCACGCTACTATATTATTGTAGTCAGCAGATTATGGCTGATTTTCCGTCTGTTATCTCGTTTTCATTTTACCATGACTAGGGAAGAACGTTTTAGTTAGGCTGGTACCCTACTGTAAAACATCCTTCAAAATTAAACTTTACAAGTATCTATGCAAACATTGTATGAAATTCCCCACCGCGCACTTGTTCATGGTAAAATTAGAATCATGAAAGTGGGGATATTATGACAGTTAAAAGTTCAATTGCACGCGTCACAGCAAAAACTTCGTACTGGTTTTTACGAAATATTTTACATCGTGGTGGAACCAGTTTACCCGGTAAACTAGCTGTTTCGATTGATCCTGACATTTTAAAAACAATTCAACAAGATTTTGATTTGATCATTGTCACTGGAACCAACGGAAAAACACTCACGACCGCCTTGATTACTCGTGTCTTACAAGCTGGTGGCTATCAAGTCATCACCAACCCTTCTGGGTCAAACATGATTCAAGGTATTACCGGAACTTTAGTGACAACCAAAGTAAAAAAATCACCTAACGGTAAAAAGCCACTAGCCGTACTCGAAGTTGATGAAGCTAATGTTGAAAAAATCACGGCAGCAATCCAACCAAAAATGTTTGTACTAACCAATATTTTCCGTGATCAGATGGATCGCTATGGTGAAATTTACACAACTTACGAAAAAATTGTTACTGGAATTAAGAATGCACCTGAAGCGCTTGTCCTAGCCAATGGCGATTCACCTATATTTACTCGCGGTAATTTCACCAACACGCGTCGTTATTTTGGTTTTGATCACGTTGTGCCAGCAGATTATAATCCTGATGTTGCACCAATTAACACTGATGGTATTTTGTCACCAACCGATAATTCTGTACTCCACTATGATTTTATTACTTATGCTAATTTGGGAAAATATTTTAGTACAACAGACAAGTTTTCGCGCCCCAAGTTAAATTATCGCATCACTGGTGTGGATCATTTAACACCACGATACTCAACTTTTAGCATTGACAACACACCATTGCGCATTGAAATTGGTGGCTTATATAATATCTACAACGCCCTAGCAGCTTTCTCAGTCGGACGAGAATTTGGTGTGACTCCTGAACAAATCAAAAAGGCATTTGAATCAAATGCTCAAATTTTTGGGCGTCAAGAAGCCATTGATGTTGACGGTAAAGATGTGATCATCGTTTTGATTAAGAACCCCGTCGGTACTAATTCAGTAATCGACATGATGCTCACCGAAAAAGATGAATTCTCTCTTTTGGCGCTGTTAAATGCAAATTACGCAGATGGCATTGATACTAGTTGGATTTGGGATGCTGAATTTGAGAAATTACATGATACAAAAATACAAGCCGTAGCCACTGGTGGCGAACGTTATAAAGATTTACGCGTGCGTTTAAAGATGGCTGGTTTTACAGACCAAGCCGTTTATGAAGATCTCTCAGAAGTCGTGACGGCTATCAAGTCACTGCCAACAAAAAAAGTTTATATTGCTGCTACTTATACGGCAATGCTGCAATTGCGCGAACAATTAAGCGCTAAGGGCTACATCAAAGGAGGTTTCTAATGGCTGATTATGATATTTCTGTGGCTCATTTATATGGCAACCTAATGAACACCTATGGTGATTATGGTAACATAATCGCCTTAACCTATTATGCTAAGCAAATTGGTGTTGCCGTTGATTACCATTTGGTATCTCTTGGGGATGAATTTAATGCTACCGCATATGATTTTGTCTTATTTGGTGGAGGACAAGATTATGAAGAGACTATTGTCGCCCATGATTTGAAATCTAAAGCGCAACCAATCCAAGATTATATTGAAAATGATGGTGCATTGTTAGCCGTCTGTGGTGGTTTTCAATTGTTAGGTAAATATATGCTCATGGCTGATGGAACAAAAGTCGATGGTATCGGTGTAATGGATCACTACACCACCAATATGCATGATGAAAAATTGACAACGCTAAAAGACGAGCGATTAACCGGTAATATTGTGATCAAAAACAACGAAACTGGTGAAAACTACCATGGATTTGAGAATCACCAAGGACGTACTTTCCTAGGTGAAAGCGAACGTTCATTAGGTACTGTTGTTTCCGGTAATGGTAATAATGGTATGGATAACACCGAAGGTGTTATTTACCGCAACGTCTACGGCTCATATTTCCATGGACCGATTTTCACACGCAACGGTAATTTAGCTAAGCGTGTCTTAACAACAGTCTTAAATAAAAAGTATCCGACTATTGATTGGCAAGCAAAGTTAAATGTGATTGAAACAGAGACATTTTAATAACCATAAAAAAGCAACAGCTGTCCGAACAGTTGTTGCTTTTTAAATATTTTTGTCCTGATTATTTAGTTTCTGATGTTCTTCGGCTTGTTGCTTCTTAACCTTAGTAACTTCTCTATGATACCAACGCATAATCATGACCAGACCCACTGTTGAAATCAACATGGCAATGACTACCCAAATAAAAAATAGAATTAATTTTGTATCTTGTGACATTATTATAACTAACACAGATTACCATACAACCTGCATTTTTCCTTTCAAATTGCTATATGTACACAACCCGATGGGTTGTATTTAATTTACTCTGACAAATGATAATAATATGTTGATACAGAAATATCCTCACGGGCTGCAAACGCTGCACGCAGGCGCAGCGAATTTTGGTTATGCAAAATATTTTGCCAAGGTTGCTTGGGGACAAACTGGGGTATCAAAACGGTTACAGAATGGTTACGCTTTTCTGCCTGCTTAACTACAGCATCCACAAAGCTCAAAGAGGGCTTAACAATCGAGCGATAAGAAGAATGGATATCAACATAACGCACATCAGGAAAATCTAATTTAAATTGGGTTGATGTTTTCAACTCTTTTTTGGGGTTAACATCAAAACTAACATGCATAGCCACTACGTAATCACCAATAGATTGCGCGTAATCAACGGCCTCCATAGTTACCTTCGTAATATTTGAAACTAAAACAATAACTGTTGCGCCGTCGTAATGGTGACGCTCAGCATTATCATTTTTAAGATATTGTAAACGTAATTGTTTACCAATACTCATATAATGATGTTTAATTTTCAAGAACATAAACAAAATCATTGGCATAATGAAAAGGTATGGCCAAACATGTTCAATTCTCGTTGCAAAAAGTGTGATAACTAAAACGGCAGAAATAAAGGCACCAATAAAATTGATAATCGCCTTAACCACCCAATTTTGTGGTTTATTACGCCACCAGTGAATAATCATACCAGATTGCGATAATGTAAACGGTACGAAGACACCAACAGCATATAGTGGAATCAAAGCATCTGTTGACCCATGAAAAATCATGATAAGCACAATTGCACCAAAGGCCAACGATAGAATACCATTAGAATATCCCAATCGATCACCCCTATCCATATAAAGATGTGGGAGATATTTATCACGAGCTAAATTTAATGCAAGCATTGGAAAGGCAGAAAAGCCGGTGTTGGCAGCAACAGCTAAAATCATTGCTGTTGCAAATTGTACAATATAAAAACCAACGTGATAACCACCAAATGTTATCGCAGCAATCTGTGATAATACGGTCGACTTACTATTTGGCGTAATACCTAACCAGTAACTCAAAAATGTGATACCACCAAAGAAAGTCGCCAAAATAACAGCCATTGTTGCTAATGTTGCGGCCGCATGCTTTTCTTTTGGTTTCTTAAAATTAGGTACAGCGTTAGAAATTGCCTCAACTCCTGTCAAAGATGATGATCCGCTTGAAAATGCATGCATGAACAAAACCAACGATAAACCACTAAAACTTGTGCCAATTTTTGCGGCTGCATGATATGGCAATTGCCCAGTCAACGCCTGGAACACACCCCAAGCAATCATACTTACCATCACTACAATGAAGAAATAAACCGGTACCATCAAAAAATTAGCGCTTTCACGTAACCCACGTAAATTCATACCAGTTAGCAATAAAACAATAATAATTGACAATGGCACCGTAAAAGGTAGCGTAGCCGGAAAAGCGGCTGTGATCGCATCGGCAGCAGCTGAGGCGGAAACAGCAACAGTCAACATATAATCAACAAGCAATGAGCCACCAGCAATTAACCCCGCTTTTGCGCCCCAATTCTCACTGGCTACTGCATAAGCGCCACCACCTGACGGATAAGCATGGATAATCTGCCGATAACTCATGACAATAGCAGCTAATAATACTAAAACAAGCAATGCAATTGGAATTTGTAACCATAATGCCACTGCACCGGCAGCCAATAAAGCAGTTGTAATTGACTCAGTACCATAGGCTACTGATGACAAAGCGTCAGATGATAAAAGTGCCAGTGCTTTGGTTTTAGATAATGATTGACCACCCTCATCAAGTGTCTTCAACGGTTTCCCAATCAATGTTCGCTTAATATTTTCAAACATATCATTTCTCTCAATACAATTATTTATTACTCAACATATTCTACGCTATTTTGTGTAGTAAAAAAAGCCGTCTATGTGACGACTCGATGACATTTGCATTGATTGTCTGTTTCTAAACTTTAGTTATATTTATACCACATCAAGATGCAAATCGTTCTTCTTGGTTTTACCAAGCTTTTTCAAGACATAGTAGAATACTAGTCCTGCAACAGTTGGTACAACAGCTCCGAAGACGATCATTAGGACAAAACCACGTGGATCTGATGTTGCCAAAGCAATTGGGGCGATGAAACCATTCAAGCCCAACCCAGCGATTGCATAAGGGACCTTGAAGTTGAAGATTCCAACGGCAAATATGGCTGAGACACCTGCAATTAATGCTGGTCCAAATAACAATAAGGGACTTTTTAATAGATTAGGGAATTGCACTTTGGGCGTAACGATGATTTGCGCCAGGTTAGCACCCAAATCGTTTTGCTTCCAACCCATTGCTGTGTACATTACAAATCCTGCCGTTGTACCAACTAATGCGGCACCACCTGATAAGGGATCTAACATAACCGCAATGGCCAAGGCGGCTGATGAAGCCGGTGTCATCAAGAATAGGAACCACACAACAGCAACCACGAATGCCCCTAAGAATGGATTAATCTTCATCGTCGAAGCTAATTCTTCAGATACCCAGTTTAAGAATGGTGTCGTGACAGACGCTGTTGCTAAGCCAAAGAAAGTTCCCGCTAATACGGCACCCAATGGTACTAACATCATATCTAATGGTGTTTTACCTGTTAACCAGTTACCAACAAGTACGGCCAATAGCGCTGCAAGAACAGCGGAAACTGGTTGACCAGATGTCATCACTAGGGAACCTGCAGCTTGATCAGCAACCCAGCCAGTAGCAGTATGTGTTGCTGGTGAAACAGCTGATGTAAAGTAAACAGCGTTTGATCCAACTGTTGCAGCGATTAATGCAGCACCTGTTGTCAGGATATTTGCACGCATCATCATAGCAATACCGACGCCTAGAGCTGGTGCCAACATTTTTTGGCCCATCAACCCAGCCTGGATTAGCGGTGTGTAATGAAAGATATTTCCTATTGATGCCATTAAGAGTCCCATACCAAGGACAGCTAAAATAGCGTTTGAAATTCCTTGTGAAACATCAAAGACAACTTCACTTACTTTACGTGGTTGTTCTTTCATATCACTTACTGTTTTGGCCTCTTCTTTGGCCGGTGTTGTAGACAATGGTGCATCCATGGTCTTATCCTCCTGTATTATCAACAATAATTGCTCTCCCCATAATTATTTGTACAATTATGGTAAAACTATAAGAAAAAAGGAAGCGCTAGATAAACTAGCGCTTCCTAAAGTATGTCGAAAAAATTCAACAACTCCACGCCAGCCTTTCTTCAAGGCTGGCATCAAAAAGTAGACCAACCTCGAAGTCAAATAATAATGACGACGTTGATCTTAATGACTTGTGTGAAGTTAGTTGAACTTAAACTTTTCATAAGAGTTTTTTCCTTTTAGTTAATAAAATTATTATGACATGACAAATGTAAAATGTCAATAGTCTAATTAAATTAATTTAAAACACATTTATAGAAAATGTTTTATTTTTATAAACGTAAACCATTTCCTCTAATTTTAGATATAATAGGTAATACAATTACTTAGGGGGAAGTTACATGAATCTACTAGAAACTATTCAGAAAAGAATACCTTATCGTTATGGTGTTTTGTTAGCGATTATTCTTCTGATTTTTGCTTTAAAACAGTTTATGTCTTTACTGTTATTAACAATTATATTTTCTTACCTAGCTATGAGTGTTGCTAAGCCATTAGCTCATTTTTTGAAAATATCTCGGGTTCTATCAATTGCGTTAGTTTACATTATTTTTATCAGTGTCGTGTCATTAGCCATCCAACACGGTGCTGCTACGCTAATTGAGCAAATCAAGAGTATGATTACTTTAGCCATGAATTGGAATTGGCAAGACAATGCACTGTTGCAAGATGTATACAAAAACGTTAATCAATATACTTCTATGTTTAATAGTAAAGATTTAATTTCTGAGAGTTTATCACAATTAAATCATATTGGACACGTGATTTATCAATTAGTGTTAGCTTTACTATTTAGTTTTATATTTAGTATGACTTATCCAAAATTACGTTTATGGAGCATGAATTTTTTACATAGTCCATTCAAAAAATTTTTTGGTGAGTTTTATATTATCGTCCACCGTTTTATTATTATTTTAGGTAAATTGTTTGAGATCCAACTCATCATTTGTACCATCAATACAGCACTGATGTTCTTAGTGCTATTGTCATTGCATTTCCCCTATTTATTAGGATTTACTATTTTAATTTTCGTGTTGGGATTGATTCCTGTATTTGGGGTCGTTATTTCATTGGTACCTTTGACTATCACTGCTTTTATTATTGGTGATTGGGATACCGTGATCATCATTGTAGTTGCTGTTGCTTTAATACATCTGTTCGAGTCTTACTTCCTACATCCTCACCTAATGTCTCAGAAAACACACATGCCAATTTTAATTATCTTATTAAACTTAATTATCATGGAACATTTTTTTGGTGTCTGGGGGCTAATTATTGGATTGCCCATTTTGACTTTCTTACTTGATTTTTTCCAAATACAAAAATTCAATCATTAAAAAAAGATGAACCTTGCGGTTCATCTTTTTTATTCTACTCATTACTAGATATCTCAGAAAAGACTAGGTTACGCGCATCTTCCAGATTTTGCAATGCTTCAAGGGTTTGCTTTTCATTACGTGTTTTCAAACCGCAATCTGGATTGACCCAGAACTGATTATGATCAATAACTTTCAAGCCACGGCGGATATTGTCCGCAATTTCTGCAACTGAAGGAATACGAGGTGAATGAATGTCATAAACACCTAACCCAATTTGCTTATCATAATGTGCATCTTCAAAAGCTGAAATAATTTCACCATGTGAACGCGAAGTTTCAATGGAAATCACATCAGCGTCTAATCCAGAAATAGTGCTGATAATATCCTCAAAATCTGAATAGCACATGTGTGTGTGAATCTGCGTCTCATCACGCACACCGGTTGTGGTGATTTTAAATGAATAAATTGCTTCGTCCAAATAATCTTGCCAATTACGTTGTTTCAATGGTAGCCCTTCACGCAAAGCTGGTTCATCTACTTGAATAATCTTAATACCAGCCTTTTCCAAATTAATAACTTCTTGACGCAAAGATAAGGCAATCTGATTCTGAACTGTAGCCCGTGGGATATCATCACGCACAAATGACCAATTAATGATTGTTAATGGCGCAGTTAACATACCCTTCACGGGTTTATTAGTTTGTGCTTGTGCAAAAGCTGACTCCTTCACAGTAATGGGCTCAACATAATCAACATCTCCAAAAATAACTGGTGGGCGAACACCACGTGAGCCATAAGATTGAACCCAACCATTTTGTGTGGCAAAGAAACCAGCTAATTTTTGTCCAAAGTATTCCACCATATCAGTACGCTCAAATTCGCCATGGACTAGAACATCTAGATCAATATCTTCTTGTAGCTGTATCCAACGCTTGGTTTCTGATTCAATGAAATCATTGTATTGTTCATCAGACAGTTCACCCTTACGCCAGGCTGCACGCTTAGCTCGTACATCGGCTGATTGCGGGAATGATCCAATTGTAGTTGTTGGCAACAATGGCAGGTGCAAACTAACTTGTTGCTTCTTAGAACGTTCTGCATACTTTGAATCGCGCTCGAACCGTTCTTGTGATAAATGTTGTATGGCTTCTTGCACTACTTTGTTATTCCGAGCTTGTGAACTATTCAATGCCTCCAGAGCAGCGGCATTCTGTTCAAATATTGCCGTCACGTCATCGCCATTCAACTTTTTAGTTAAAGCAACTAACTCTTGCACTTTCTCGTCAGCAAATGCTAACCCACCAAACAGTTCAGGACTTGCCTTAGTTTCATACTTTTTAGTAATGGGTACATGAAGCAACGTATTGGAAGGCTGTAACCATAGTTTTGGTGCTAGCGTACGTAGTTCTTCAGCAAAATTAGCTTTTTCTTGCAGATTAGCCGTCCAAACGTTGTGCCCATCAATTATTCCTGCTGCCAATATTTTGTCTTCTGGAAATCCAAACTTGCGAATATTATCGAAATTTTCACCGTGACCATGAACGAAATCTAATCCGATTGCTTGTACGGGTAATTTAGTGACTGCCTGATAAGGATCAATTGAATCAAAATACGTTTGCAATTCAATGTTTAATTGCGGTGCCACCTCATTCAAATACTCAGTAGCACGTCGATATGGTTCCACGTCAGCTTCATCCGCTACTTTGACTAGCGTGGGTTCGTCTAGTTGGATCCATGTCACACCAGCTGCTTGTAGTTCCTTAAATACTTGTCCATAGAGTGGTAAAATTTGTTCTAATAATTGATTAATGTCAGATGAAGCAGATACATATTCGCCTCTCAACTTACCAAGCTTGATCAATGTCACAGGACCAACAATGACAGGCTTACCATTGATATCTAATTCATCTTTAGCTTCCTGCCAATACTTTAGCCAGCGATTTTCTAACAAACGTGGGGTTGTATTATCAAATTCAGGAACCGTGTAGTGATAATTGATATTAAACCACTTTGTCATATCTGCAGCCACGTTGTCTTTGTTCCCACGAGCCACTGCAAAATATTCATCTAACGTTAAGGGACGATCATAACTACCAAACCGAGTGGGAATTAAGTTAAAAGCAGCTATCGTATCTAATACATGGTCGTAGTTTGAATTGTCCGCGACAGGAACAATATCCAAACCAAATTCAATTTGTTTTTTTAAATTAATTAAACGTAGTTTTTTAGCAGTTTCATTAAACTGCGCTTCATCTATTTTACCTTGCCAATAAGATTCAAGTAGTTTTTTCCACTCACGGTGTTCGCCTAGTCGTGGATAACCTAAGTTTGATGATTTTACTGTATTTGTCATGTTTTTCTCCTCGTTTTAAATAAGCTGGTAATTGACAAATAACTTCATTTAAACCTATCAACAGAACCACTACCGGTAAGAAAAACAGCCGTTAGAATTTTATTAGCATGCAAGTAATAGACTTTTCGACATGTTACTTTCATGAGCTTCTTCTTTCGTTTATTGCATCAAAGCGTTAATATTTTTGATTGAATGTGCCTATTAATTTCTGGCAACATTATCTTCAAAACATTTGGTTGATTCATCGCATACAAATGAATACCGTCAACCCCATGATCTAACAAATCATGGATTTGCTCCAATGCATATTCAATTCCAGCCTGTTGCAAGGCTTCTGGTTGATCTTCATATTTATGAACAATCTTTGCCAAGCGTGCCGGTAAAGATGAACCAATCATATAAGTGATACGTTCGACTTGCGCACGACTAATGATAGGTAAAATACCAGCAGAAACTGGTACCTTAATATAATTTTCCTTCAGTGCCTCTTGCATGTTATAGAAAACGCCATTATCGAAAAATAGCTGAGAAATTAGAAATTCTGTACCACTAATTACTTTTTCTTTAACCCCAGTTACACTAATTCCTGTCGTTGGATTATCAACATGTCCTTCTGGATAAATTGCTGCACCAATATCAAACCGTCCGTCTTTTTTTATCTCTTTAATTAGATCTTTTGCAAACGGATAATATTCATTCACATAATCTTTTGTCGGTGTGTCACCGCGAAGTGCAAATATGTTTTCAACGCCCGCTACGCTTATCTTTTCAAGATTTCCCTTTAAACTACTCGGTGTTTGGTTAATACCAGTGAGGTTGTGTAAAGCTGTTATACCGCAATTCCTTTCGATATATTCCGCAATCTCTTTGGTCCTTTTATGATTACTACCGCCGCCTGCACCGTATGTCACACTAATATAATCAACGCCAGTTTCTTTTGGATTTACTTCTTGTAACGTTTTATACAAAGCGTGTAGTCCATCTTCTGTTTTTGGCGGAAATATTTCAAAAGACAGCACTGGAGCTGACTTCTTTTTATAAATGTCCGTAATTCTAGTCATAGATATCCTCTCAATTTTTACTACCAAATCAGTGAAAATTGAGTTAATATAACCGCATCAACGGCCCCACTGCCATTTAAATAAACTGCCGTCGTCATTTTATCAGTGTGTAAATAATAAATTGTTTGATTATTTACGCGCACAATCTTCTCTCCTTGCTAATTAAACTCACCTTAGCAAACTCTCTACTCTTAAAACATAAAAAATCCCGCAATCCGAAAAAATTCAGATTGCGGGACGATTCCTCGTGTTACCACCCGTTATTCGTATGCTTTGTTGCACACCTTAACTTCAGTCTTCCAATACAGGATTAGAAAATCAAAACAGCTATAACGGGCTTTCCCGGCCATAGTTTACGTCGCTTTGATTTCAAAAATCTTACCACGCTCACTAAAGCGAAACTCCAAGACCATCTTCATGATATGACATTACCTGTTTTCACCAAACACAGGCTCTCTATAAATGCATTAATCACTACTTATCTTTTCTTCGTATAAAACTATTCAATCTTTGCCACAAATGAATCAAACAATTCTTGAGCATCTGGATTGTCCATCAGTAACATTTCTGGATGCCACTGTACTGCATAAATACGTCGTGAGTCATCAGAAAATGCCTCTACAACGTTATCTGAACTCGTGGCGTCCAGCTTCAACCCATCTGCCAATCTTTTCACTGCTTGATGATGAAAAGAATTAACAAGTGATTTTTCATCAAAAATATCACTCAGCCAACTTTGACGTTGCAATACTATATGGTGTGTTGGTACATACCATTTTGTCGGATATTGATTATGCTTTACTGACAAGCCGTCATACTGACTACCTAAATCTTGGTACAAAGTGCCACCCAGTGCAACATTAATAATTTGCAATCCACGACAAATACCTAGAATTGGTTTTTCTTGTTTAAGCGCTTCGATTACCAGCGCCACTTCAAAAGCATCACGTCGATCATCGGTTTCATGTAAATTAATATGTGGATCTTCACCAAAATACACTGGTGAAACATCTTGACCGCCTGCTAATAACAAAGCATCAACTGAATCGATGTATGCCTTAGCCAACTTTGTATCACCAATTGGAAACACGATAGGTAGCGCATTCGCACCGCTAATACCATCAATATAATTTTTTTGGATATAATCGACATAATTGGTGCCAAAATGAGCATTCGCATGAACAAGATTATTACTTGGTATACCTACTTTTTTCATCTTTGCACTCACTTTGCATACTTATAGTTCTGATAACCAATCAAAGGATAATCTAAGTTTTTAACCGATGAGCGTAATAAATGAACATTGGATACTTGATACAATGGCGTAACACCATTTAAATCATTATTCAACTTGGCTGCTTGTTGTTCCAACTTATAACGGGCGTCATTGGCCTCATGTTGCTCAGAAACCTTGTTGATAATCTTCTCATATTCCGAATTAGTCCAATTTGTAAAATTAATTGCCCCCTTCGAATAAGCTATATCCAAGAAATCAATGGGATCATTATAATCTGTTGACCATGTTAAAGTTCCAGCCTGAAAATCATGACTCTCAAAGGCGGAAATTTCAGCATTTAATGGCAATTGCTTTAGGTTAATTGTAACATCAGGCAACGTTGCTTCAATACTCTGTTTCAAGTAAACACCTAATGCCTTATAAGCATCGGTATCAGCTGTATTAAGCGTAATTGTAATTTTTTGTTGATTTAATTCTGATTGCGCTTGTTTCAAATACTTTTGAGCCAATGCCTTGTTATAAGGTAGTGACAAGTTCGCATTGAAATCTTTACCGTCTACTTTTACTTCACCACTTGGCACAATTGATTTGGCAGGTGTTGAACCATCAGCCAACGCTGATTTTGTTAACTCCTTGCGGTTTATTGCTAAACTCAAAGCTTGCTTGAGATTTGTATTGCTGACTGTCTTATCATCAGCATTCCAAACAATAAACGCCACACGTCCCTTTTGTGTTGATTTAATATCAGTAGCATGGCTCTTCTTCAAATCCGTTAAAATACCACCAGATATTTCTGCTTCGTCGACCTTCTTTGCTAGATATTGTTTAGAAGCTAGCGTTGCATCAGTGACTTGAGTAGCCTTAATGGTATCATAATGAACATTTTTAGCGTCAGCATAATACTTATTTTTGACAAATTCCCAAGTCGTCGATGATTGATTCCATTTTTTTATCGTATAAGCACCATTTGAGACAGTCGTCTTAGCTGTTTGGCCATACTTGCTACCATACTCTTTTAGTTTATCTGAATTAATTGGATACAGTTGGTTAGCCAATATAAAATTAAAATAAGGGACTGGATGAGATAGTTCGATTTTCACCGTGTATTTGTCTGGTGCACTAATACCAAGCTTATTAACGTTTTCTTTATTATTATATACAGCATCATAACCAGCAATATCTTTAAAATGGTTAGCACGAGTAGATTTTGTAACTGGATTTACTTGACGTTTAACTGAATTAACAAAATCAGATGCCGTTACTTGTGAGCCATCAGACCACTTTTGGTTCTTCTTGAGCTTAATTGTATAAACCTTATTACCTTGGGTTGGTTGAACTATTTTTTGAGCGACCCCCGGAATAATTTTGCCATTAGCAGATGTTGTATAAAGCCCCTCAAGTGTTTGCACTTCTGCCCAATTCGCACCAACTTGATCAGCTAGATTTGGATCCAATGTTGAGATGTTGTTTTGAACAGCAACTCTTAACGTATGACCTTTCGCTGATTTTGACGGACGTGTTGCAGCATAAATGCCAGCAACTGCGATAACAGCTACTGCACCAATGACTATTTTTTTATTCATATTCTCTCGCTCCCAAATACATTAATAGTGTCATTTTAACATGCCTATGACTTAATAAAAGCAATAATCACTATCAAATGCTGTTAAATCTCTCCCATAGTAGTAAACACTACTTATTTAACATATGATAACGCTTCATCTAAAGCGTTAATTAAATCATCTACATTTTCAATACCAATTGAAATACGTATCAAATCCGGTGTAATACCTGCTGCTTGCAGCTGCTCATCATTTAACTGGGCGTGTGTTGTTGATTTTGGATGAATAATCAAAGACTTAGCATCCCCAACATTAGCCAATAACGAGAAGATATCTAAGTTATTTATCAATTTTTCTGCACCAGCTTCGCCAGCTTTTAAGCCAAATGTGAAAATCGATCCAACACCGTTCTTAAAGTATTTGTCAGCGAGTGGCTTGTATGGAGAATCATCTAATTCTGGATAACTGACCCAAGCCACTTTGTCATTATTATTCAAGTAAGAAACAATTTTACGTGTGTTTTCTACATGGCGCTCAACACGCAAGGATAGTGTCTCTAATCCTTGCAGCAGATAAAACGCTGATTGTGGTGATAATGTTGCCCCTGTATCACGTAAATGTTCTGCACGGATTTTAGTTACAAATGCGCCACCTTTTAGATCAGACCAAACAATACCGTTGTACGATGGTGTTGGCGTGGTGAAATCAGGATAGCGTCCTGAGGCCTCGTAATCGAAATCTCCTTTTTCAATCACTACCCCACCCAATGTTGTACCATGTCCACCAATAAACTTAGTGGCTGAATGAACAACTACATCAATGCCGTATTCCAGCGGACGAGTCAAAAATGGTGTCGCAAAAGTAGAATCCACAATAGAAATAATACCATGTTTTTTCGCAATTGCTGCAACGGCTTCAAAATCAATAATATTTATTTTTGGATTTCCTAAGCTTTCGAAGAAAATAACTTTTGTATTATCTTGAATGGCCTTTTCAAAATTTTCAGGATCATCTGGGTCAACAAATGTTGTATCAATAGATAATTTCTTCAATGTTTCTGAAAACAACTCGACCGTGCCACCATATAGCGTTGATGCGGCAACAATATGATCGCCAGCTCCAGCAACATTCAATATTGCAGCGGTAATTGCCGCTGCACCAGAAGCTAACGATATAGCCGCTGTACCACCTTCGAGCGCTGCAACTCTTGCTTCAAAAGCTGAATTTGTTGGATTGGTTAACCGCCCATAAATATTGCCAGCATCTGTTAAAGCAAATCGCCCAGCAGCTTGTTTAGCATCCTTAAAGACAAAAGAAGTTGTCTGATAAATTGGTACAGCACGCGCACCTGTCGCTGAATCTGGCTCTTCTTGGCCAGCATGAAGTTGTAGTGTTTCAAATGCGTATTTTTTTTCTGGATTAGTCATAGAATATTTTCCTCATGTAAGTTATTTTTATGCAACATTTAATAAAATTATTACTGATACCACATTCGTGTTTGCACTAAACCACAACCAAGAAGTGTACTTAATGCTCGTGTTGTCTCAAAAAATCGATTAGGCGTTGTTGCTTGCATTTTTCTACTCCTTACAAATATCACATCATATATGATGTATTCATCTATCCCCAAACTTCATCGAGGATTTCTTTAACAAGTGCTAACTTAGCCCATTGTTGTTCTTCTGTTAAAATATTACCTTCTTCAGTAGAAGCAAATCCGCATTGTGTTGACAACCATAAACGATCCAATGGCAAATATTTTTCCGCTTCATGGATTCGCTTAATAATGTCTTCCTTCTTTTCTAACTCACCCGTTTTAGTTGTAATCAAGCCGAGAACAACTTTTTTATCCCCTGATACTTTAGCCAAAGGTTCAAAGCCACCTGCTCGTTCTGAATCATATTCTAGGAAGTAACTTGATACATTTTCTTGACCAAATAATTCATCAGCAACCGCATCATAACCACCAGAAGCTGCCCAATCTGAATGATAGTTTCCGCGACAAATATGTGTGTTAATGGTTAAATCTTCTGGTAAGTTAGCAATTGCACCATTGTTCAAGTCCAAATACAGCGCCTTTAGTTGTTTAACATCAAAGCCGGATCCAGCCATTTTTTCCCAGAAATCAGCATCTACTAACATGCCCCATGTACAGTCATCTAATTGAACTGTTTTAGCACCTGCTTCATACAATGCAATAATCTCTTCATGGTAAACACGCTTAATATCTGCAAAAAATTCTTCATCAGAATCATAGAAGTTCGATACAACATCAGCATTTGTACCACGAACTAGTTCTGCATAAAATTGAGATGGCGCCGGAATTGTAATTTTGGCTTCTACGCCCACTTCATCAGCAAGTGCTTTGAGAAACTTAAAATGCTTAATAAATGGGTGTACATTGGCGTCAAAGCTCAATTTACCATTTAAACGTGCTGAATCATCACGTGTTTCCTCATGAGCGAAGAAGTAGCCTTCGCCGTAGCTTAATCTTTCAACGCCACCAAATCCCCAGAAATTATCCAGATGCCAATATGAACGACGGAATTCGCCATCTGTTACTACTGCTATTCCAGCAGCCACTTGTTGATCAACCAAATGTGCAATCGTTGAATTTTCAACACCTTCAAGTTCTTCTTGTGTCAATTTACCAGCTTCAAAATCTTGCCGTGCTTGTTTTAATTCAGCTGGTCGTAGAAATGAACCAACATGCTGAAATCCTAGTGCCTTTAGTGTCTGTGTTGTCATAATTTTTCCCCTTGTACTTTTTGAATTTTAGTAGTGGTTACAAAACAACAAAAAAGTCCCGCAGTCTAATTAATTTAGACTGCGGGACGACTCGTCGTGTTACCACCCGGTGTTTATGTGTCGACAAAAAGCCTACACACCTCAATATCAATCATCTTTATCATGCTTCGAGAACATCTGTACATGATATTGAGAATTGATGTCGCTATATCGGGCTCTCCCGGCCATTGCTTGCGTCGTTTCAACAAATGAATCAGCGTGCGTTCGCAATAACAGTAACTCCAAGACCATTTTCATGTGTTCGCGTTGTCTACTTTCACCAAATGTAAACTCTCTTTTTAACGCTACAACACTACTTATCTTTTCTTTGTTAAAATAATCATACTATATTATAATAATTTGTCAATACTTTTTTCATTAAACGTTAAACAATTTTACGTTCAAACGCATCACTGGAAATACCTTGTGCCAAGATGATTTTTGCCCATTCCTTAGCTGAATGTAGACTATGATCTTTATAGTTACCACAACTTTCGATTTCTGCTGCGGGCACTTCGGTTACTTCATCACTAACAATTTTTTCCAATACTTTTTTGAAAACTTTAGCTAATGTTTCCGAATCGTAATTTACCCATGAGATAACATGAAATCCAGTACGGCATCCAAATGGTGACATATCAATAATGCCATCAATTTCATCACGAACAAGGCCTGCAAATAAATGTTCTAGTGTATGCAATCCACCCGTTTCAATCGATGTTTCATTAGGTTGTGTTAACCGCAAATCATAATTAGTAATGCTGCCGCCATTAGGACCAGCTTGTGTTTCAATCACACGCACATACGGTGCCTTAACCTTTGTATGATCCAAAGTAAAACTTTCAACAACTGTTTCTGACATTATTTTTCTCCTTCAAGATAAGATAATGGCTTAATGACTTTCGTCTTTGTGCCATACTACTTCTTAGTGACATGCTGTTGGAACGTTTTTGCGCGGTACAACGTTGCCAACATTTTATCTGTCTTATGATCTTTATTGTTAGCCGCGGTTACTATTATATTAACATTTTACAGGTGTGATTGTTAACACATGTGTTCATTCTCAAGCAAGTTGCTCATCAGCAATATGTTTGATCAACGCTAATTTTTTCCATTGATCAGGAATCGTTAAGATATTTCCCTCTTCCGTTGAAGAAAATCCACATTGTGTTGATAGAGCCAAGTTAGACTTAGGCACATAGTTTGCTGCCTCGTCAATTCTGGCAACGACTTCATCAACATCTTCCAAATCTGCTGACTTAGAAGTTAACAATCCTAATACAATTTCAACATTTTGACGATTATTGTATATTTCTTTCAAAGGCTCAAATCCACCCGAACGATCATTATCATATTCTAAGAAAAAGGCATCGTAGTTTAGTTGACCTAGATACTTTGCAATTGGCTCATAACCGCCTTCAAACAAATAAGTCGACTTAAAGTTACCACGACAAATGTGTGTTGCTAATTTCAAGTCCTCTGGTAAGCCAGCCAATGCCTTATTAATTACATAAACATCATCGGCTGCTGTTTTTTCAAACTTTGCACGCTCCTCGGGATTGTCAGCATGACCGTTCAACTGCGCTATCAAGTATGCCCAAGTTGTATCATCAATTTGTACATAACGCGCGCCTAGATCATAGAACTTCTGCAGTGTATCATGATAAGCTTGAGCTAAATCGTCTAAAAAGTCTGACCATGAATCATAATATTTTGACCATAAATCAGAACGGTGATCGCGATTAATAATCAAACTTGGTGATGGAATTGTTTGTTTTGGCTCCACCCCTTCAGGCGTCACTGACTTCAAATATTCAAAATCCTTAAAGAATGGGTGGTCTAAATTAGCATGAATTTTCCCATTTAAACGAACATTAGTTGATCGCGTTTTTTGACCGTGAAATTTGTACGAGTCATTTTGATCATAAAATTCAAATCCACCTAGTTGACCTAAAAAGTCTAAATGCCACCATGAACGATTGAATTCCCCATCAGTGACAGCTGATAGACCAACCTTGACTTGTTCATCAACTAGATTTTTAATTTCATCATGTTGAACTTTTAGTAAATCATCGTGCGAAATTTCGCCTTGTGCGTATTGCTCACGCGCTTTTTTCAGGTTTTCTGGACGTAAGTAAGATCCCACTTGATCAAAATGATAATTTAATTTTTTTGTTTCTGTAGTTGTCATGTTTTTCTCCTTAAACACCGGTATTTTAATACCTACACGTAATCTATCAAGCTAAATTAAGGCTAATGCACTATCCAAATCTGCAATCAAATCATCTGCATCCTCTAATCCAACCGAGAAGCGTAGCAAACCAGGTGTAATACCGCATTTGGCCAACTCATCCACGTTTAACTCTGCGTGGCTCATTTTTGGCGGGTAACTAATAATTGTTTCCACTGCTCCTAAACTAACCGAAAATACTGGGATATGTAAGGACTCCACTACTTTCTTAGCATTTTCTTGACTGCCTACATCAAAGCTCAACACCGCCCCACCATTTTTAGCTTGTGAAGCATGAATTTCATAGCCTTTATGTGTTTTTAACCCTGGGTATAAGACATTTGATACTTTTTCATGAGCCTCTAAATGCTCAGCTATTTTATGCGCTGATTCACTTGAATGCGTCATACGAACACCTAGTGTCTTTATGCCACGCAACAACAGCCACGTATCAAAAACGCTAAGCGTTGCCCCGACCGCATTTTGAATAAAATAAACTTGGTCTGCTAATTTTTTATCATTAACTACGACAGCACCAGCAAGAATATCAGAATGTCCTGCCAAAAACTTTGTTGCCGAATGAACCACAATGTCAACACCTAGATCCAAAGGCTTCTGCAAGAATGGTGATAAAAATGTGTTATCAGCAATTGTAAACAACTGATGTTTCTTTGCGATACCAACTACCGCTCGAATATCAGTAATGTTCAAAACTGGGTTTGAGGGTGTTTCAATATACAATGCTTTGGTCTCTGGTTTGATAGCCTGCTCGATTGCTGCCAAATCGCTAAAGTCAACAAAGTCGTGTGTGATACCCCATCGTGGCAAAACATCTTCTAAAACTCGAAATGTGCCGCCATAAACATGTTTACTAACAACAATATGATCCCCAGCTGATAAGGTAAACAGCACACTACTAATTGCTGCCATTCCAGTACTAAAAAGGTACCCGTACTTTCCATGTTCAAGCTGCGCTAATGCTTTTTCACCCGCGTCACGAGTGGGATTTCCAGAGCGAGCGTAGTCATATTCTCCAAATTCATCAAAAGATTTTTGACTAAAGGTTGAACTTAGTTGAATCGGTGTATTAATTGCACCTGACAGTGGATCATTTGTTGTTGCTGCATCAATAATATTTGTCCAATCACTCATCGCTTTGCTCCTTCAACTGCTTGCCTTAAATCTGCCAATAGGTCCTCTTTATCTTCTAATCCGGCACTCACACGCACCAATTGATTGGTAATACCCAAGTGATCACGCTGCTCTTGACTCATATCGTGATGTGTTTGCACCGCAGGAATCGTAATTAGCGTTTCTGGACCACCCAAGCTTTCCGCAAAAGACCCGATTTGTAATCCTTTCAAAAAAGCATCTACATCATAATCGTTTGACAAATAAAAACTCAACATTCCACCAACACCAGCATATAAGACTTTATCTATACCGGGAATACACGGTAATTTTTTGGCTAAATATTGACCATTTTCATTGTGGCGTTGCATCCGAAGATGCAACGTTTTCAAGCTACGTAACAATAACCAAGAGCTAAACGAATCTAAAACCTGTCCGCGTGTCGTCAGTGATATTTCTAATTTTTCAGCTAAATCATCACTATTAACAATTACTGCTCCAGCCAAAATATCATTATGTCCACCAAGATACTTTGTGGCGGAATGAACGACAATATCCGCGCCAAGTGTCAATGGCTGTTGAAAAATAGGTGTTAAGAAAGTGTTATCAACAGCAATTAAAATATCAGGATTGATGCCTTTTACTTTTGCACTTAACTTCTGAATATCGATTACTTTCATCGTTGGATTAGATGGTGTTTCCAACCAAACAAGTCGCGTGGTTTCGTTAATTAAGGTCGAAATGTCATCCACCCCATTCCAAACATCATAGCTCACGCCACTCTGTTCAACAATGGCATCGAAATAGCGATATGTGCCGCCATATAGATCATCCGAGGTAACAAAATGGTCACCATTTTTAATCAATGACGCAAACAAAAGATCAATCGCTGCCATACCAGAGCTGGTAGCAAATGCCTGCACGCCCTGTTCCAAATCCGCTAACTGCTCTTCCAATATTTGACGTGTGGGTGTTTGTAAACGTGCATAGTCAAAGCCAGATGATTCACCCAAATTGGGATGTCGATAGGCCGTTGAAAAATATAATGGACTAACTACTGCCCCTGTTTTAATGTCATCACTGCCGTTACCGCCCTGTGCTAATAATGTATCAATTTTAATGCTCATAAGTATTTACATTGCGAGGTCCCTAGACCCAGCTTGTTCCTCTCTTGATTTAATGTTGGTATTGTTGATCTTGATGAAGTCATCTTTTCCATCAACAGTTCCCCCCAATTTACAAAAAATTTTTCAGCATAAGTCTGCCATGTATTGGTTGGTTTATTATTATAAAAATAGTTCTTAGGCTTAATTGTGTTTGGGTCAATTGCTATATCACGAAGATATTCGTTCTCTAAAGTCTCAGTGTCGTATTCGAAATGTCCAGTAATGTAGGTTGAGTTTACATGTTCATCCCTCAAAATAAATGCGCCCAAAATATCGTCACCAGCAACTTTCAAGCGTCTAGCCACACCAAAATTTGGTACCGTAAAGTAACGAGATTGTGGCATACTAATGTTTTCCAAATCTTTTAATAATGAATGACGTTTAAAAATTTGGCTAGCTTGAAAGACGCCCGAAATTTTTTCTGACAAGGCTTTAACAGGAAAGTTTCTCTCTGCATAGCCAGCGCCATACGCTGCCCAACATGCAAATAGACTTTCAGTTACATGTGTTTTTCGCCATTCTAGTAAATGACGAAATTCATCCCAATAGTCGATTTGTTCAAATTTCATGCGATCCACTGGCGCACCTGTAACAATCATGCCATCGAATTTTTTGTGCCAAATATCGTTGAGTGTGACATAGTTAGTCATAATTGCATCCGTGTCGTGGCGAATTTTATGCTCACTTGGTACTGCAAATGTTACTCGCACATTGATAGGTAAATGACTCAACAATCTTGTGAACTGCTTTTCAGTCTGTAATCGATTGGGCATTAAGTTGACCAAGAGTATATTGATAGTCGGTTCTAATACTTCAAAACGACCGATTACAAAGCTTTCACGCTTCAACAAACCGTTATTTAATATAACACTCATACGTTCCCTCCAAATTCTTAAAAAATAAAAAACGTCCCGTAGTATCTAAAGATACTACGGGACGTTAATTGACGTGTTACCACCCGGTATTTATGTAAACATTGCAAGTTTACACCTCCAAACGTACGCCAAAAAATTTCGTCGAGAACATCTGTGAAAGCTTTGGTTTATACGTTGTCCAGTAACGGGGACGCCCGATTTCAACTTACCGCGTAACACATATGAGTGTTCGCTTGCTCGTATCCGTAAAAAACTCCAAGACCATTTTCCAACTAATTATCTTACCCGCTTTCACCAAACACGAGCTCTCTAACTAAGATTCAAAGATGTACTTATCTTTTCAACGTTTATATTGATTATTACTATAACTTTTAATTTGATATATGTCAATAGTTTTTAATATTTCTCATGGTATTTTTTTATATCTTCTTTCATCTCGGTTTTATATTCAGCATTAGAAACTACTTTATGGTACAATTCTACTAGAATTTAGTGAGGTAAATAAATTATGTACGAACCAACACATAACTCAAATGAAGCTGTTGAGGAACATATAAACAAGCCCGGTCGTCATGTCATGTTTCTTTCTGCAGATTGGTGTGGTGATTGTAAAGCCATAAAGCCTTTTATTCAAACTATCAAAGATGAAGTTACACAAACTGCTGAATGGTTTGATGCTGATAGAGACGAAAATATCGATGTCGCAACAAAACATAACATGCGTGGTATTCCATCTTTTGTTTTGTTTGAAAATGGACAAGAAATTTCACGCATCGGACACGGCGAACGCCTAACACCAAAAGAAATCGTAGATTGGTATCATTCAACACTTTAGTTTTAATGCCAAAAATAGCCCATAAATATCGCAAGAAATTACTAAACTTGTGATATTATGGGCTATTTCTATATTGCGTTAATATGTTAGTTACTACTTTTCAGTATTCTTAATAAATGTCTGAACAATATCTGCTGGAATAGCAAATCCCATGCCTTCAACACTCGTACCGTCCGTAGAAGAAGCTATTTTAGACGAGTTAATACCAACTACTTGACCTTTTAGGTTAATCAATGGTCCACCAGAATTACCAGGATTGATAGCGGCATCTGTCTGAATAGCAGTAGTTGCTGAAGAACCCGTTTCTTCAGCAGAAAGTGTGCGGCGTGGGGCTGAAACAATACCACTAGTCAAAGAAGTAGCATAATCAGAACCCAAAGGAGAGCCGATTGCTAAGACCTGTTGACCAGACTGCAGTTTTTTGGCATTACCAAAGGATGCTGATGTTTTGATATCTGTGGTTTTTGCCTTTAACAGAGCCAAATCTTTGCTTGAATCTGTGCCAACGATAGTTGCTTGGATTTTTTTACCGCTAGCGGTAATTAATTGTAATTCATCAGAATCAGCTACCACGTGATTATTGGTAATAATATACGCATAGCCACCAGAAATTTTATAAACAACACCTGAACCCTCTGATGCTGTTTCCAATTCAGAACTACTATCTTGCTGATTTTGCTGGAAATATGATGACCAACTACTGCTTGACGATGTTTTCTGTAAATTCTGAACGGTAACCACAGCGTTTTTCACTTTGTTATAAGCCGTTGTTGCCGTATCACTACTTGTGTAAGCTGTTTTGGCAATAGTTGTTGTACCAGCTGAGTTGCTTGTTTTTGTTGTATTTGTACGTTGCTGGAACCAAGAATCTGGTTGCAATCCAGAATAGACAACAAAACTTGCTACCAATGCCGAAACTATAGCAACGATAATTAAAGAATGCTTTTTCATAACTCGCCCTTTCATATGTGTACATTATTGCTTTTCTGACAAAATCCACACCCTATTATATCCATAATAATGACATAAAGTAAATTAAACATTAAAGGGGTAAAATGACTTTAAAAACAGTACCTTGCGGCTGATTATCTGCTACTGTTATTTTACCACCGTGAGCATGAACTACCCATTCAGCAATCGATAATCCAAGTCCGGTACCACCAGTTTGACGATTACCAGTTTTGTCTTCACGATAGAAACGATCGAAGACATGTTTTTTAGCCTCATCACTAATTCCTCGACCGCTATCAGCAATGGTGAGGACAAACTTTTTCTTTTCAATACCTGCTTTCACAGCAATTGTCGCACCAGCATCTGAGTACTTCAATGCGTTATCAAGTAACAAAACTAGTAACTGATGAATTCGTTTCTGATCTATAAAGATCGCTTGATTTACATCAACCTCAAGTGTCACAGCTTTCTCTTCAAACTCTGCCATTTCTTGATATGGTGTAATAATGTTTTCTAAGAATTGCTTGACATCCGTTGATTCTTTTTCAATGGTGGTCATATTAGACCCTGTTTTTGCTAACGTTAACATATTATTTGTTAAAGAATTTAACCGTCGCACTTCAGAAAGCGATAAAATAATAGCATTTGACTGATCACGAACCGTTGATTCCGGTTTTGTCAGCATTGTCTCTAGCTTACCTTGAATAACGGCCATAGGTGTCCGTAATTCATGAGCCGCATTATTAACGAAGTCTTGTTGTTGTTGCCAGGATTTTAATATTGGTTTCATATTTCGCCGAGCAATTAAATATGATACTATCACTAACAAAATACCAAAAAGACCAAAGGACCAGAACAATACTTTCTTAAAATTATTCAAGTTATCCATGGTGTCTGTAACATTAACCGTTACCATACCATGGACTGCAATTTGATTATAGCCCTTAGCAGCATTTTTCTTGAACTGAAAACCAATGATTCGGTAATAATTACCATAAAATTTATAGGTATTGGGTTTAACCGTCATTGTTGCTTTATCAAATTTGATAGCTTGTTGTAGCGCTTTTTGCAAAGCTGCTTGACGTGTATCCTCCGTATTGCTATCAATTATCAACTTACCATTTTTGTCAAATAACCATGTTTCTGTTCGCGTGCTGGTATTATTATACAAAGGTTGTGGCTTCTTGACATCCTTGTCAGAAGTTGAAAGTAAACCATTACTATCATACATCGAAAGCGTCTGATTGATTGCAGAATCCGCACTGTTAAAGACCGTTCGAGTGTATGATACGAAAATGACACTAGCTAAAATTGAAAATATAACAAAAAAGCTGGCGAGTAACCAGATAAATCCACGTACTTGCTGCTTTTTATTGATTGCGTTCGGCATCCTCTACCTCTAGAATAAACCCTATATTACGTAGGGTCTTAATTAAATTATTTTGTCCAACGGCTTCTAATTTTCGACGTAAGTTATTCAAATAAATATTAACAACGTTGATTGTCGTATCTGAATCAATACCCCATACGCGATCAAAAATTTGATCACGAGTGACAATAATATTTTTGTTTTGTGCAAGATAAGTTAAGATATCAAATTCTTTACCGACTAATTTAACCGGTTGACCATGCACTTGCACACCGCGATTTTCTAGGTTAATCATCACATCCCCAACCGCTAGCGTATTATCCTCAGAATAGACCCCTGAACGGCGCAAAAGTGCCTTTACACGAACAAGTAATTCCTCTCGATGAAAGGGCTTCGTTAAATAATCATCAGCACCAACATTGAAACCTTCTATTTTATCATCCAGTGAAGTTTTTGCTGTTAAAATCAAAACTGGCGTTTCAACATCATTTGCGCGCAAATTTTTGATCAACTCTAAGCCAGTTTCGCCAGGTAGCATGAGGTCAGAAATAATCAGGTCATACGGTGCTTCTTGCGCCTCAAATTCACCATCAAGTCCATCTGTAACAGCATTGATATCTGCAAAGTCCTGCAAAAAACCAACAACATTATCTGCTAGATTGACATCGTCTTCGATTAATAGTATTTTAATTGCTTTTGACATTTTCATATTCCTGTTTACCTGTTTTATTACATTTATTATACAAATCGTAGGTTAAAAATAAGTTAAATATAGTGACAACTTTACTTCAACCCCACACTAATCCGCAAAGCATGTGCCACAAGTTGCATTTCATTTGAAGAAGCATTTATATGTGCAATTTTGTCACGTAAGCGGCGCTTATCTATTGTTCGCACTTGCTCTGCCAAAATGACTGAATCTCTTTTCATACCGCTCATATGTTCAGGTAATAATACATGTGTTGGCAACTTCGGTTTAGAAATTTGGGACGTTATCGCAGCGACAATAGTTGTAGGGGAATTGGCATTTCCTACATCATTTTGAATAATCAAAACGGGCCGCACCCCAGCCTGCTCAGAGCCTATTCCTTGCTTTAGATCGGCGTAAAATACGTCACCACGCATAACTGCTTGATGTTCTTCTGTCATAATATTCTCACTTCTATGTACGCGTCGTGAGACGCTTTTTAATAAATTCTAGGCAACCGAGCACCAAAATTTGTTAGTATTTCATGCGGAATCGTCTGAGCATATTCCGCAATCTCTTCTACCGATATTTGATTCTCACCTTCAAGGCCAACCAAAGTTACAGTTTTTCCAACAGGGTATTTCTGCTTTAATGTTATCACAATCTGGTCCATTGTGACACGTCCAATTACATGTTCAATATGTCCATCGACCAAGACCTTCATACCACTCATGCGACGCAGATAGCCATCTGCGTAACCTATAGGCAAAGTAGCTATCCATTGTGGTTTCTCTGCCGTATATGTTGCACCATAACTTACTGACTCGCCAGTTGTCAATTGATGTACTGACCCCAACTTTGATTTCAATTGTAGGGCTGGTTTCAAGGGTAAGGGCATCTTTTTTTCAGGGGCACCAGGATTATACCCATAAAGCACAGAACCGACCCGGATCGTATCCGTATAAATTTCATCATGATGCCAAATCGCAGACCCTGAATTTGCTAAATGCCAGTACTGTTTAGGAATACCAGCTGATTGTACCCACTGATAAAAACGCTGGACTTGTTCATCATAATAGTTTTGATTATTATCATCAGCTGTGGCAAAATGAGTAAACACACCAGCCAATTGAAACTTTTCAGTACCTTGAATCAGATGATACATGTCTTCAACAGCACTTGCTGAATGAGCACCCATTCGACCCATACCAGTATCAACAGCTAATTGAACATCTAGTTTCTGCCCATCTTTGATGTAATTTACTGCCTCATCAAGCCATTCAGTTGTTCCAACAGCTGGTGATAAACGATTTTCCACCATAACTTCTGTTTGGGTAACATCTTGGACACCAAGTAGAAAAATATTTATTTCTGCTTGGGGATAATATTTACGCAGGTCAACACCTTCACCAATCGTCGCTACCGCAAAATCATAGACACCCACCTCAAATAAAGCCCCCACAACTTGTTTTGCACCGTGTCCGTAAGCATTGGCTTTAACCACAGCAATCAATCTTTGTGCGCCCGCATGCCTCATAATTAATTTAGCATTGGTCTGAATTGCCTTTAAATCAATATCTAGCCATGTCGGCCGTAAACATAATATATCATTGTCTGTCATGATAATACTCCTCGTTTAGGAAACAGCTTTATACTCATTTTTTCCAGCAGTGTCAAACGTTCAATAACAACAACCGTATTCACTTGATCACCGCTATGTGTGATTGCAACATAGGTATGATAGGGGAAGTTTTTCACTTTCATTACAGGTCGACCATTTGGCTCATTCAAAATTTCAATATCTTGCCACTGAACTTTCTCACCGATTCCATAGCCGGTGGCTTTTGAAAAAGCCTCTTTGGCAGAGAAACGTCCGGCAATATATTCGTTTTGGTGCTTACCTTTTCGCTCGGCCGCTGCAGCACGTTCTGCCGGCGTCAAAATGAGTGTTATAAAACTCTTCTGACGCTCGACTATTTCTGCAACTCGACTGATCGCTTCTGTGTCATTTCCAATTCCTATAATCATGGTTCTATTGTAACAAAAGGTCAAGTGTTGACAAAGTTTTTTTGCCTACACTTAACCCTTTTGACCCCTATTATTTAAAGTTTTTAAGATTTTTGTCTGTTGGTATCAAATTTTGCCATTTTTTGGATAGATAATTATCATTGATATGATATGTTGGTTCTTGATAACCTCGTGCAAAAAAGGGCTTTATTTTCGTATCAGCAGCTACCCATCCTCGCCATCCCATATGGATGGTGTCCTGCATAAAGTACTTATGTCCACCATCATGAGAAAAGTCAGCAATTTGGTTAAAGCCTTGTGACTTTAACTGTTTTTTTACTTTATCCACACTCTGATAATATCTTTTTGTACTCAGCCCAGTATACTTTGACCACCTTTTATTAACAGGCTGAATAATGAACAAAACGTCAGTATGCTCTTTTGCAAACTCTTGTAATACAGCCTGAAAGTCGGAATACTCATCAGACTGTCGGTAATCAAAATGACTTTGAGAGTTTTCCAGCTTCTTCAAACTTGGTTTGACTCGCATTCTGAAAAACGAGTTTTTTATGCCAAATTTATTATTACCAGTTTGCTTCTTCGCAACTCTCATCGCTTCCCGCTCTAACAACGATACATTATCAGTTTTTGGTAACGACTTTAGTGCTGGTTCAACTTGCTTATCCCAATTATTAGATACTGCAAAATTTGAGAATAGTTGGTCTTCGCGCAATAACATTCTATTTCGTAACATTAACAAGCTCTGATCAGTTTCTGACAAAGGCTCATTATTTTTAATCTTTGTAATGAGACGAGCATAAAAGCTATTGTCACTAATTTGTTTTTGTTCCAATAATCGTTTCGCAATAAATCGATCAGTTGCACTAATTGTCTTAATGTTTCGTAACCAGTTAACGGTCTGCAACGGTGAGTAAAACTGTGGAAATGCCCACTTACTATCACGTTTGGTAAACCACTGTTGCGAAATAATAAATACTGCCTGCTTTTTATGCAAAGCCGGTGTCATTTCTTGCATCCCCAAGTAATGCGAAAGAGATTCTGTTCCAGCCTGACCAAGCAAAAATGGCTGATAATTACGCTTATACTTTGCTGCCAACACCGATGGATGCATTGTATCCAAACGGAGGAGTTCGCTTGACCCAAAGAAAGGGACATAATTTGTCTTTGAATTACTAAAGGCCGCCATTTTGACGCTTTCGCCTTTAAAAACATTTTTAGAAAATGACACAGACGCTTTTTGAATATCTTTATTTGATAAATAATTTAATGAAAATGGTGCCAAAAATAGTGCAGTAACCATGACGAATGCCAAGATTACTGGACCAAATATCCACCATAGCCCCCGTTTTTTCAGCATTTTTTTATCCAATCAATGATTCAACTTTAGCAACTACCTTGTTTGGTGTGTTCCATTCATCACGATTAAATTCAGAGACAGGTGCTTGAATATTGAACTTACTTTCTAAATCAAGCAATAATTCTACCGTTGCCATTGAATCTAGCAACCCATTCTCAAAAAAATCATCGTCCATTTGGTCAGAAATGTCTTCACCAATAATTGTGTTTAAGATTTCTACTATTTGTTCTTTCAAGTCCATTATTTTTTCCCTCGATTTCTAATACTATCATTTATATAATAGCTATTATTTTCTATTTGTTTTCTTTACACTAACGTTGGAACCAGATTTTGTCTAACAAACCACTGAATAGTAAGAAACTAATCATTACTACGTTGAATGTTATCACAATCGCTAACGCATTCGTAAATTTATTATGCGGTACGTGATGCTTTTTCTTATAGCGTAACCACATATCATTGACAACAAGACCAACACCATGAAACAAGCCATAAGCGATATAGTACCATTTCAATCCGTGCCAAAATCCCATAATCAACATATTAATGATATAAGCCACGTTTGACGTTGTGACTCGACTTTTAAACCATTTTTTCTTCATCATCAGAAACACGAGTCTCATAAAGACAAAGTCACGGAACCAAAATGATAAAGTCATATGCCAACGATTCCAAAACTCTTTTAAGTTTCTGGACAAAAATGGTAAATTAAAGTTCATTGGCACTTCAATTCCCATCACATACCCAGTTGCTACAGCGAACATTGAATATCCAGCAAAGTCAAAAAATAAATTCAAACCGTAAATATACATATACGCTATTATCCACCATGACCATCCGCCTTGAGCGTGTGCAGAAATAATCGCCATACGCTCAACATTTGGCATTAATACCGTTCCCAAAGCATGAGACACGATGAATTTATACAAAAAACCAATGAAAAGGTATTTGACAGCTTTGCCAAGCATTTCTAGATACTTATCGTGTGTCGGTGCTTTCTCAACATCTTTCACGAAACGACGGTACCGATCAATAGGACCTGACGAAATTGTTGGCATAAACAGCATGAACCGCAAGAAAAGCCAAGGATTAAATTCTTGAATCGAACCATCACGTATTTCCATCACCATACCAACTGAACGGAATGTCAAATACGAAATACCCATAAATCCGAGTAAGGTTGTCACTTGCAACCAATTAGCAACTGGCGCAACCTTAATTAATACTAATGGCAAGATAGCTAAAATAGTTGTGACATAAAACACCCAAGTTTGGTTGTACTTTTTACGATACAAAGTATAGGCCCAAACAAGCAGCCATTGCCAAATCATGTAGATAATTAATGCGATACCTTCATGGTATTTCTCACCATCAAACATCAAGAAAATAAAGACAAGTGAGACCAGCACTTCATACCAAGCTATACGCTTTCCAAAGTATAAACCAATGGCTAGAGGCAGTAGTGCCAACAATAAAATAATGAAGTACTGCGGATCTGCATAGGGTTGTAGATTAAGCATTGCCATTCACCTCAGCAATCAACCCTTTTAAATCAATTTTACCATTTGGTGTTAATGGCATTGACTCGCGATATATAAATCGACTCGGCATCATATAAGGCATCATAATGTCTTTCATGCCATCTTTAATTGCATTTGTTAACAACATAGGTTTAGAAAAGTCATTTTCTTTGGGCACCACAATGGCCAACAGCTGCTTAACTTTACCATCAGCGTCATAACGTGGAACAGCGACTACTTGTTCTATCCATTGACTTTGTTGTAATTGTTGCGCAACTTCTTCCAATTCAATTCGGAACCCATGTAATTTGATTTGAAAATCACTACGTCCTTTATAATGCAACAAACCATTTTCATCAACTGTTGCTAAATCACCGGTTTTATATGCCTGTTCACCGTTAAATTTCGTGAAAGCGTCATTTGTTTTTTCAGGGTTGTTCAAATAACCTTTGGAAACCGAAGGGCCAGAAATCACAATTTCGCCTTTTTCCCCAGAAGAAACTTCTTGGTCATTGCTATCTTGAATACTAATTAACGTATCTTTCTTTACGTACCCAATTGGCATTTTATCGTAGTTTTCGATGATTTTCTTGGTAATGCGTATACTTGAAACAGCAACTGTGGCTTCTGTCGGCCCATACGTATTGTATATTTTCACCTTTGGAAAGCGCGCTAGTAACTTCTCTGCTGTCGTACGTGTTAGTACTTCGCCACAAAACAAAAAGGCCTTCAAATTTGGATTGTTCGCTTGATTAAATTCTGGATCCAGAAGGGCAACATCAGCAAATGATGGCGTCGAAACCCATGTAGTTAAATCTAACTTTGGTAAAGTGGCAAATAATAGTTTAAAGTCCTCAGCTACTGATTTGGGTAATGCTTTCAAAGTCCCACCCGTAACAATTGTGGGAACCCAATCCATCACTGATAAATCAAAAGAATATGGTGGCTGTGATAACACATTACTGCCTTCTTGCCAGTCAAATGTGTCGCCGATCATCCAATTAGTAAAGCTTAGTAAATTATGATGTGAAATTTGAACGCCCTTTGGACGCCCTGTTGTCCCAGAAGTGAAAATAATATAAAAATTATCATTTTCTTGAACAGAATGTGTCAATTCATAAGGTACATTCGTAGAAAATATACGATCCAGATGTTGTTTATCAATTATTAAAATATCTGAAATTGATGTTGGTAACTCATCAATAGCTAAGATCACTGCAGGCTTAGCAATTTCAATAATATCTGTCAATCTTTCCTCTGCTGAATTAACATCAACTGGAATGTAGGCATGCCCTGATTTAGCACTGCCTAAGAAACTGGCGATCATTTCAAATTGCTGCCCACCATACACCATAACTGGCGCCTTTTCCGGCAAATTTAGTTCATCTAAAGCATGAGCTAAACTATCAGATGCTTTTTTCAGCTGTTCATAAGTATGCTTTTCCCCCAGTTCATCATACGCAACTTTTTTAGGCTGCGTTGCCGCGATGAGATCAACCTGTTTTAACACATTATCAATCATGTGTGCTCCCCCATTTAAAATTCATTGTAAAGAAAATGTCCTTCCCCAACGCCAGAATAGCCGTATAAGTACAAAAGTGATAAAATGATTAAGAAATAAAAAACAGTACGCCCAACAAAATTAATAACTGGATGTTGGAAAAAATGCTTTAACATTCGCAGTAACCCCCGTATAAATTGTCTCTTTAAAAGTTATTTATTTTAACTTTAAAGTATCGTCAGTAATATAATGAACCTTATTATAACATACATATTTCAGAATGTTAAATTTATATATCAAAGAATGGAACGATAGATTACTATGATTAAAAAATGTTTCTCGCTTATTGTTAAACTAGACAATATTGTATTAAAGAACCATGTTTTCCAAGCAATATTCTCAGCAATGCGACAAACACTCCCCATTCTGGCAATCGACGTTTACTTGCGTCTGTTGTTCGTATTATTTTTAGCACCGAATGCTTTATTCCCTGTCATTTTTAATATCAATTTAAAAATAACCGGCCTGCAAATAATTCTTTCTATTTTGGACGTCGTTATTCTCATGATTTTTGCCGCTGCCTTGACAAATAAATACCTAATCTACCGCGGCATAAAAAACAACATATTACCAATATTAACCAATTTTTTGGCCACCTACCTCCTTTTCACTGTCAATACACAGGATTTTTCACATAATGTTTCACAATATTTAGTGGTCACCGTATTAACTT
Source organism: Leuconostoc mesenteroides subsp. mesenteroides ATCC 8293 (assembly GCF_000014445.1). NCBI lineage: Bacteria > Bacillati > Bacillota > Bacilli > Lactobacillales > Lactobacillaceae > Leuconostoc > Leuconostoc mesenteroides. Next base: position 1,790,844 of record NC_008531.1, read on the forward strand.
TGCTCAGTAGTGAATCCTATTATCAATACCAAAGACTCTTTCGTAAAACCCTACAACCTTATTCGGCAAGATTTTTAGTTTGGTCCGCTTTTATCCTTGGCCTCTATTTTTTGGTTCAACCGTATGTTCAACAAACTACGTTACAGTTACTAATCAGTAGTATTTTGTCATCTAATTTCTTCACAACATTCGTTGGTCTCCTACTAGTAGGAGCATGTGCACCAGTTCTGTATTGGTTAGGCATTGCATTGCCAAACGAACTAACTTCCAATCAAACAACAATTAACGCTGTCGTCAAAAATTTAGATGTTATTTTGAAAAATACTCACGCGACATTGCCATACCCTGAAAATCTCTATAGTGTGTATGGTACGTTTTCATTACTTGGTGGCATTGGCAATACACTAGCAATTAGTTTTTTGCTTTTATTTATGTCATCAAAAAGAAAGCAAAATTTAGGACTGTTATCCGTATTCCCTAGCTTATTCAATAATAATCAATTGCTTTATTTTGGATTACCATTATTCTTAAGACCTCTGATGTTGGTTCCTATGATTTTGTCTAGCGTAGCAGGCACCTTGGTTGGCTATGTAGCAATTGCCACACATTTGATAAAGCCGGCTTCCCTAGTGATACCAAATAATGCTCCTAATTTATTAACTGCATTCTTAGGAAGCGGTAAATTATCTTCCTTAATTGTGGTAGCAATAGTCTTTGGGTTGACGGTATTGATTTACAAGCCATTTATCGAACTTGATAACGCTGAGGTACAAAATGAGAAATAAACTAATCATCTTATCCAGTTTCATATTATTAATAGTAATTGGTATTTTTAGTCATAGTTGGGTTGTCCACACTCGTACCACACAATCGAAAATACAAACATCACATATGTCACCAATTATTCTAATTCCGGGTTCAAGTGCTTCAGTCAATCGATTTGATAGTCTATTAACTAAGCTCAACACTAAGAGCCAGCGACACGATATTTTAAAAGTTTGGGTCACTAAAGATGGTAAATTGGTATACAGTGGCAAAATTCGATCTAGTGATGAGCAACCATTTATTGTCGTTGGCTTTCAAAACAATGCTGATGGTTACGACAATATTAAAACGCAGGCTAAGTGGCTAAATACTGCTCTTATTGATTTACAAGATCGTTATCATTTCCATAATTTCCAAGGAATTGGCCACTCAAACGGCGGGCTCATTTGGACTAGATATTTAGAAAATTACTACAGTTCTGATAGTTTCAATATGGCAACTTTAATGACGCTAGGTACCCCCTTTAACTTCTCTGAGTCCTCATCACAACGTCGCACAGTCATGTTAAAAGACTTTATTGAAAAAAATACCAAATTACCCTCTAATTTGGTTATGTATTCGATAGCTGGTACTGAAGATTATACAGATGACGGAATCGTTCCAGTTCAAAGTGTTTTAGCCGGAAAGTATATTTTTCAAAAACATGTCAAATCCTATACTCAAATTACTGTTTCTGGAGATGATGCGCAACATTCATGTCTCCCAGAAAATACAGAAGTTGTGAAATTAATACAAGAACATATACTTAAGGAAAACACTAATAATAACTTTCGAAAACCACAATAAAAGCAGCCCAGATGGGCTGCTTTTATTTTATAGCAATCTCTTGTATGATCTTTTTTAAACGATATTGCATTTGCTCAAATCGTCTTTTTTCACTATCTTCAATATCATATTTAAGTACCCCTATGATTTGTAATAGTGCTTCTTTGAAAGCAACGGATTCAGCCATATTTATTTTTGAAAGTGATTCACGCAATGCAAAAATATGCTCTGGATTATATGTGTCAGTTCCCACATTAATAGTCGTTAAATCGTCATCCATAGCCAGCATTTTATAGTTAAATTGCGCTTTTTCAGTGTAGTGATGACGAACTAAATCAGTAGCCCTATTTGATAACGCCGTAATAAAATAAGTCGAAAATTTAGCCCGTGGTCGATTACAATCATACTTTTGTACACACTTCATCAGGATTTCTAATCCCTCTGAATACCAATCATCCTGTTTCATTCGACCGCTAATCTTTCGCGAATGCACATCAAATATAGCCGCTTTCAAATGTTTAATCAATACATTATACGCAAATTCGTGCCCCCTTTGCGCCGCGATAACTGCTCCAATTAATCTATCTGTCCCCAATTATATACTCCCGCCATATTAGTAGTTTAATCAACTACTTACAACGGATTTCGTGAATTATATCCTTGATAAATCAACAAACTAGCAGCAACACTAGCATTCAAACTCTGAACATGCCCCACCATTGGAATCGTGACCATACCATCAACTTTTTTCTTTAATAATGGCGAAATGCCTCTCCCTTCATTACCAATAATCAACGCTACCGCGCCATTTGCATCCCAACGGCGATAATCATCACCAGCCATGTCTGTTCCAAAAACCCAAACATTACGCTTCTTAAGCTCTTCCACTATATTTACTAAGTTCGTCACTCGAGCAACAGGAACATGTTCAATGGCTCCAGTAGATGTCTTAGCAACGGTTGCCGTCAGTTGAACTGCCCGACGTTTTGGAATAATAATACCGTGAACTCCAGCTGCATCAGCAGTACGCAAAATAGACCCTAAGTTGTGTGGATCTTCAATGCCATCTAAAATGACAAAAAATGGTGCTTCGCCTTTTTTGTCAGCCTGTTCAAATAAATCATCAATTGACGCGTACTCAAAGGCCGCCACACTTAAAACAACACCTTGATGATTACCACCATCGGTTAGCTCATCTAGTTTTGACTTTGGTGCCTGCTGAATAACCAACTTCTTCTTCTTGGCCAATTGCGTAATTTCGTTACGAATTTTGTCTTGTAATCCTGTTTGTAGCCAAACCTTATTTATTTCTTGCGTGCTTTTTAACGATTCAACACTGGCATGATGCCCGTAAACGAATTCTGTTGATTCTGTTGGTTTCATTTGTTTGTACTCCCTGTCTCCACCTGTTCAAAAATCCATGTCATTAGTTCTAAGATGCGCTCATGTTGTTCAGACATATACAAATAACCAAATAATGCTTCAACACCTGTTGAAATTCGATACGTAATGACATCAGTATTTTTTGCTTTTGTATGTGACTTAGCATTACGACCACGTTTGAAATAATCTAATTCATCATCGGTTAGGATATTGCTTACCATCATTTGCTCAAATAACGCAGCATGCGCTTTCGCGGAAACATAATGTTTACTACGTTTTTGTAGTTCATTTACTTTTGTTAAGCCTAAAGACAATAAGTGCCGTCGTACTTCTAGTTCATAGATTGCATCGCCAATATAAGCCAGCGATAATCCGTTCATTTGTCTGTAATTTAAATTATGCATAATTCAATTATACGCAATTATATTGACTTGCGTACAAATTTCAATAAATGTTCTGCAGAACTATTTAAGTTTACCTATTTTTAATGAATATGAGAAGCTCTTTGGCATAAACGGTATCATTTTTGGCATAATATGCACATTTGTTTTAAAAATACTTTTTTTATAATTAAAAAAAACACTTATCATATATGATAAGTGTTTTTTAATACTATGCTTTTAGTTGTCAAATGTTTTTGCAACATCGTCTAACTTAGGAATATCTGAAGCTTCTTCGCTTTCAGACTCAGGTTGAGCGATAACATCCCCGACAACTTTACTCTTGATCTTGCGATATTCAGCCATACCAGTTCCGGCAGGAATAATCTTACCAATAATAACGTTCTCTTTCAAACCAACAAGTGGATCGTTTTTGCCACGAATAGCAGCATCTGTCAAAACACGTGTTGTTTCTTGGAAGGATGCGGCAGATAAGAATGAATTTGTCTCAAGCGCAGCCTTAGTAATTCCCAACAGAACTGGACGAGCAGTCGCTGGTACTAAGCCTTCAAACAAAGCTGGTTCGTTAGCGCGCTTGAAATCAGCGATATCCATTAATGTTCCTGGCAACAAGTCTGTTTGACCTGGATCCATGACACGGATTTTACGTAACATTTGACGAATCATTACTTCAATATGTTTGTCAGAAACTTCAATACCTTGCAAACGGTAAACCTTTTGAATTTCAGTTAGCATATATGATTCTGTTGTCAAAGTGTCTGTAACAGCTAACAACTCTTTAGGATCAATTGGTCCTTCGTTGATAGCCTCACCACGCTTAATTTCGTCACCTTCACCAAAACGCATACGTGTTGTCAAAGGTAATGTATAAGTTCTTGTATCAGTTTCGCCTTCAATTGTAACTGACTTTGTGCGGTCTGCAGGATTTTCTTCAATTACAGTAATTGTACCCGTAACTTCAGAAATTTCTGCACGTCCCTTAGGAATACGCGCCTCAACAATTTCTTGAACACGAGGCAAACCTTGCGTAATATCATTACCACCGGCAACTCCACCCGTGTGGAAGTTACGCATTGTCAATTGCGTACCTGGCTCACCGATTGATTGTGCAGCAACAGTTCCAACGGCTTCACCAACTTCAACTTCTTCACCAGATGCTAAGTTTCGACCATAGTCAAGCACTGAAACACCGTGTTCCGTTGTTGATGTAAAGACTGAACGAATAGTTACTTCTTTAATACCAGCATTCACAATCTTCTTGGCAACATCTTCATCAATCATTTCATTACGTGAAACAATCTTTTCATCTGTTTCAGGGTCAAATACAGACTTCATTGCATAACGACCGAGAATACGATCGTACAATGGTTCAACCACAGATGTGCCATCCATAATTGCTTGAACAGCAACACCACGATCTGAATCATTGTCAAACTCACGTACAATAACATCTTGAGCCACATCAACTAGTCGACGTGTCAAGTAACCTGAGTTAGCTGTCTTCAAGGCCGTATCTGACATTCCCTTACGAGCTCCGTGAGTAGAAATAAACATTTCCATCACTGTCAAACCTTCACGGAAGTTAGCTGTAACTGGCAATTCAATAATCTTACCACCAGGTCCAGCCATCAATCCACGCATACCAGCTAATTGAACGAAGTTCGAAATGTTACCTCGAGCCCCAGAATCTTGCATCATAAAGATAGGGTTCGTTGGTTCAAACGATTCAATCAACTTGTCTTGAATAATATCCTTGGCTTTTGTCCAAATTTCGGTTACACGTTGATAACGTTCCGAATCAGTTATCAAACCACGACGGAACTGCTTTGTTACTGTGGCAACTTGACTATGAGCGTCTTCAAGAATAGCAGGTTTTTCCTCTAATTCCAATACATCCGTCATTGACACTGTTAAACCAGATTCAGTAGACTTGTCGTAACCCAAATCTTTCATACGATCCAACAATAATGAAGTTTCTGTCACCTTATAACGCTTATATACTTCAGCGATAATATCTGACAAGAAGCCCTTCTTGAAAGGATTAACGATCGATGTATCAGCCAAATAATCATGTATATTTTCACCAGCATCAATAAAGAAACTATCATCAACTCGCTTAAAGTTATCTTCTGATGGTTCGTTGATATATGGGAAATCTGAAGGCAAAATTTCGTTAAAGAATAACTTACCTACCGAAGTGATCATAATCTTTGAACGTTGCTCGTCAGTAAATGGCTTTTCGCTTGGGAATGAAGAAGTCTGAATACCTACTCGTGTATGATAATGAACAACCTTGCTTGCAAAAGCAATTCGTGCTTCATCAACGCTAGAGAAGATCATTCCTTCGCCTTCACGACCAGCTTCTTCAGTAGTCAAATAGTAGTTTCCAATAACCATATCCTGTGATGGCGCAACAATTGGCTTTCCATCTTTAGGTGCCAAAATATGCCCAGCAGCAAGCATTAACAAACGCGCTTCAGCTTGTGCTTCATCAGATAATGGTACGTGGATGGCCATCTGATCACCATCGAAATCGGCGTTATAGGCTTCAGTAACCAATGGGTGCAAACGCATTGCTTTACCTGAAACTAACACTGGCTCAAACGCTTGAATTCCAAGACGGTGCAATGTAGGTGCTCGGTTCAAAAGAACAGGGTGTTCCTTGATAACATCTTCCAAGACATCCATCACGTCGCCGTCAGCTTTATCAATCTTGCGTTTAGCAGACTTGACATTGCCAGCCAACTTACGTGTTGTTAATTCTTTCATGATAAATGGACGGAATAGTTCAATAGCCATTGGTACAGGCAATCCCATTTGGTTCATTTTCAAGAAAGGTCCAACATCAATAACCGAACGACCAGAATAATCAACACGCTTACCAAGTAAGTTCTGACGGAAACGACCTTGCTTACCCTTCAACATGTGTGAAAGTGATTTCAATGGACGATTACCTGGACCAGCAACCGGACGACCACGACGACCATTATCAATCAACGCATCAACAGCTTCTTGTAACATACGCTTTTCATTTTGCACGATAATGCCTGGCGCATTCAAATCAAGCAAACGCTTCAAACGATTGTTACGGTTGATAACACGGCGATATAAATCATTCAAATCAGACGTGGCAAAACGGCCACCTTCCAATTGAACCATCGGACGCAAATCAGGAGGAATAACTGGAATAACTTCCATTACCATCCATTCAGGTTTGTTATCTGACTGGAGAAAGGCTTCAATAATGTCCAAACGACGTACCGCACGTACTCGTTTTTGTCCTGTTGCTTCTTGCAATTCACGCTTTAATTCATCAGCTTCCGTAGCTAAATCAACGTTTGCAAGTAATTCTTTGATTGCTTCTGCGCCCATGCCAGCCTTAAAGCCAGCACCATATTCTTTTTTCAGTTGACGGTACTCACGTTCCGTCATCATTTGCTTCTTTTCAACAGGTGCATCACCTGGTTCAATAACAACATAAGAAGCAAAATATATAATTTCTTCAAGTGAACGTGGAGACATGTCTAAAACAAGTCCCATACGTGAAGGAATTCCCTTGAAATACCAAATATGTGTAACAGGAGCAGCTAATTCGATGTGACCCATACGTTCACGACGAACTTTTGATGATGTTACTTCAACACCACAGCGGTCACAAACAATACCCTTATATCGGATTCGCTTGTACTTACCACAGGCACATTCATAATCTTTTGTAGGTCCGAAAATACGTTCATCGAACAAACCGTCTTTTTCTGGCTTAAGTGTTCGATAGTTAATCGTTTCTGGCTTCTTTACTTCACCATAAGACCATGAACGAATCTTATCAGGGGAAGCCAAAGCGATTTGCATACTTTCGAATTTATTAACATCGATTGCCATCTATTTGCTGTTACCTTTCTAAATTATTTTTCCTCAAATGTTTGACTTTGTTCTTCAACCTTAGAGAAGGCTGCAGCAACTTCTTCATCATCTTTGTTTAACAGATCAGGATTTGTACGGGCTAGCTTTTCAAGTGCATCAACAGGCAAAATTGAATCATCTTCATCCATTTGACGCAACTCAACTTCATCACCTGCACCATCTAGTACTTGCATGTCCAAGCCAAGTGCCTGCAATTCTTTAACCAAAACACGGAAAGACTCTGGTACACCAGGACGAGGAATTGGTTCACCCTTAATAATTGATTCATACACTTTAACACGGCCTGCAACATCATCTGACTTATACGTCAAGATTTCTTGCAATGTGTAAGCTGCACCATAAGCTTCCAAAGCCCAAACTTCCATTTCACCGAAACGCTGTCCACCAAACTGGGCTTTACCACCCAAAGGCTGTTGTGTAACAAGTGAGTAAGGACCAATTGAACGTGCATGAATTTTATCGTCAACCATGTGCGCTAGTTTCATATAATGCATGACACCAACACCAACACGCTTGTCAAAAGCTTCACCAGTGCGACCATCATAGACAACTGACTTACCGTCTTGTGGTAACCCAGCCTCACGTAAGGCCATTTCAATTTCATCATCACTGGCACCATCAAAGACAGGTGAAGCAACATGAATACCAAGTTTCTTGGCAGCAAATCCTAAGTGCAATTCAAGTACTTGCCCAATATTCATACGTGATGGCACACCCATGGGTGACAATAGAATGTCAATAGGTGTTCCATCAGGCATATATGGCATATCTTCTTCTGGCACAACAACAGAAACAGTTCCCTTGTTTCCATGACGACCAGCCATCTTATCACCGACTTGAATTTTACGCTTTTGTGCAATATAAACACGAACCATCATGTTGACACCTGGTGCTAATTCATCACCATTTTCAGGTGTATAAATACGAACGTTTTGAACGACACCGCCGCCGCCATGAGGAACACGTAATGATGTATCACGTACTTCACGCGCTTTTTCGCCAAAAATGGCATGCAATAAACGTTCTTCAGCAGAAAGTTCAGTAACACCCTTAGGCGTTACCTTACCAACTAAGATATCCCCATCGTGCACTTCAGCACCGACACGAATAATACCGTCCGCATCCAAATCCTTTAACTGATCTTCACCAGTGTTAGGAATTTCACGAGTCATTTCTTCCGGTCCAAGTTTTGTGTCTCGCGCTTCTGAATCGTATTCTTCGATGTGAATTGAAGTATAAACATCTTCACGGACCAAACGTTCATTTAAGACAATGGCATCTTCGAAGTTATATCCTTGCCAAGTCATGAAAGCAATTAAGGGATTTTGCCCCAAGGCCAATTCACCTTGTTCCATTGAAGGACCATCTGCCAAAACCTCGTCGGCTTCAATATGCTCACCGACATGTACAATTGGCTTTTGGTTATAGTTTTTACCACCGTTTGAACGACGGAATTTCATCAATTCATAAGTATCCAACTGACCATCTTCACGACGAACTCGGATTTGGCGACCGTCCACATACTCAACTTCACCAGATGCGCGTGCAATCATCGCAACACCAGAATCGTGAGCTGCTTTATACTCAATTCCTGTTCCTACTAATGGTGAATGTGGATCAAGCAAAGGTACTGCCTGACGTTGCATGTTGGCACCCATCAAAGCACGGTTGGAATCATCGTTTTCCAAGAACGGAATAGCAGCTGTTCCAACAGAAACAACCTGCTTTGGCGAAACGTCCATGTAGTCAATACGATCAATTGGTGTTTCAATGTTTTCTTCACCAAAACGAGCCATAACTGTGTTGTGGACAAAGCTACCATCTTCATTTAATGGTGAGTTAGCTTGAGCAACAATATAGTTATCTTCTTCATCGGCTGTCAAATAATCAATCTTATCTGTAACCTTATGAGTTGTCCAATCAACACGACGGTATGGTGTTTCAACAAAACCATATTTGTTAATGCGACCATAAGTGGCCAACGAGTTAATCAACCCAATGTTAGGACCTTCTGGTGTTTCAATCGGATCAATACGACCGTAATGTGTATAGTGAACATCTCGAACTTCAACGCCGGCACGATCACGAGTCAAACCACCCGGTCCAAGAGCTGACAAACGACGTTTGTGGTTCATTTCACCCAATGGGTTAGTTTGATCCATAAACTGTGACAATTGTGAAGAACCAAAGAATTCTTTGACAGCGGCTACAACAGGACGTATATTGATTAACTGTTGTGGTGTAACCGTGTTGGCATCTTGAATTGACATGCGTTCACGAACAACACGTTCCATACGCGTTAAGCCAATACGGAATTGGTTTTGCAACAATTCACCAACAGAACGAATACGACGGTTACCCAAGTGGTCAATATCATCAACATGACCAACACCTTCTTGCAAGTTCAAGAAGTAGTTCATACCTGCCAAGATATCAGCTGGACGTACTGTACGATCATCTTCATCAATGTGCCCATTGCCAATCAACAACAATGTCTTTTCTGGGTTTTCGGGAGATTCGATTTTGATTTTTTGAAGGGTTACAGGTTCTTCAAGAACAGCATCACCTGATGGAGTATATGTTGTTGTCTTAAAATCTTCACGATCCAAATATGGTGTTAATTTAGAAATAACTTCCTTATCAACTAACGTACCTTTTTCAGCAATAATTTCACCAGAATCAGGGTCAGCCAATGTTTCTGCTAATGTTTGGTTTAACAAACGTGTCTTAAGTGACAGCTTTTTATTAATCTTATAACGGCCCACAGAAGCTAAATCATAACGCTTTGGATCAAAGAAACGAGCAACTAATAGTGCACGTGATGAATCAGCAGTCTTTGGTTCACCTGGACGCAAACGTTCGTATACATCCTTCAATGCTTCTTCAACACGAGAATCTGACATATCCTTATGGACATCTTTTTCAAGGGTCATGTTCAATGCATCATATTGATCTGAAAAAATATCAATAATGTCTGAATCCGAACCAAATCCAAGTGCACGTACTAATTCAGTCATTAGCAACTTACGCGTGCGATCAATGCGGACGTTAGCAATGCCCTTGGCATCAGTTTCATACTCCAACCATGCGCCACGGTTAGGAATAACAGTCGTTCCAAAATGCGGACGTCCGTTTTTATCAGTTGTCTGATTATAATAAATACCGGGTGAACGAACAAGCTGTGAAACAATAACACGCTCTGCTCCATTAATAATGAACGTTCCTTGCTCTGTCATTAATGGAAAATCACCAAAGAATACATCTTGCGACTTAATTTCACCAGTTTCGTGGTTCGTTAAACGTAATGTAACGTGTAGTGGTGCAGAATAGTTTGCATCATGCTCACGTGCTTCGTCAATATTATATTTTGGTTCCATTAATTGATAATCAACGTATTCCAAAGATAAAGTACCTTGGAAATCATCGATTGGCATGATGTCGCCAAACATTTCCTTAATACCATCGTTCAAAAACCATTGATATGATGCCGTTTGAATTTCAATCAAATTCGGTACATCAAGTACTTCTTTGATGCTAGCATATGAACGACGAGTACGGTGCTTACCGTATTTTACTAAATGTCCTACCACATTTATCACCTCATTTGTTTTTTACTGTGTTTTGATATTACAATATGATTACAAAACAAGATATTCCACCAATTTTGCTTGCCAATAGGCACAAAAAAAGCAATCGCCGCTGTTTCCGCAGTGAACGTTTGCCTCAATATAAAGGGATTGCGGACAATATTTCGCAAAATTCCGAATTTATTCACAGTACTACAATGGTCAATTATACAGAAAATTAAAAAAAAAGCAACCACCCGGTTACTTTTGTGTATGCCGCCGGTGGGAGTCGAACCCACACGGTGTTGCCACCACTGGATTTTGAGTCCAGCGCGTCTGCCAATTCCGCCACAGCGGCATAATATAAAGCCCTAAAGCTTATAGGGCGGTAGAAGGGGATCGAACCCTCGCATGCTGGATCCACAAACCAGTGTGTTAACCACTTCACCACTACCGCCATGGCAGGGATAGAGGGAATCGAACCCCCATCAACGGTTTTGGAGACCGCTATTCTACCGTTTAACTATATCCCTATAACCTTAAGCTCAGTCATTAGACTGAAATAACATGGTGAGGAATTGCACCCCACATTACACTGGCTTGTACATGTTTGTCAGTAGTACTTTTATAGCGGTCACAGCGGGGCTCGAACCCGCGATCTCCTGCGTGACAGGCAGGCGTCCTAACCAGCTAGACCATGCGACCAATGGACGCTACAGGGATCGAACCTGTGACCCCCTGCTTGTAAGGCAGGTGCTCTCCCAGCTGAGCTAAGCGTCCATGATGGAGAGGA